>JAFTFC010000049.1 GCA_017449725.1 Prevotella sp.
GCTCATCATTCCTGCTTCTACAGAACTAATGCCGTCGGTCTCTTCTCCCTCTTCAGGAGTCTCTGTGCCGTCGCCGAAGATGAATTCCAGCTTAGAGGATGTTCCCGGCGCAATGTCGGTCTGCAGGTAAGCCCTGCCAGCCGCCAAGTTACCCGTACCTGTTGTCGGAACGAAGCCGCTTGCTGTAAGGATGTAGTTGTACTTACCTGTTCCGCTGTTTTCCGGCAACTGATATGCAACGATGTTCGCCTTCAACTGGTTGGTACCTACTGCCGTTACACTCTCTGCGGAAGTCAGCGTGTATGTGCCCTCTGGAGCCATAAATATTACTCCAGTACAAGCAGGAATACCATCGGTCTTAGAAATTTCAACGAGAGTTGCTGTGTTTGATGCAGTGCTTGCTACGCGATAAGCCTTCAGATTATCATCGCTCCACTTGTAGTTGTGGGTAGAAGAGAATGTAGACATACCTGCAGCGGAGATGTTGATAGTATGATCAAAAGATTCTGCGACAGTAGGCACGTATTTGAATTCTTCAAAGTACATTGCACCACCCGAAGGAATTATGTAAATTTTTTCTGTTCCAGCTGTACTGTATTTTAATGTATGTCTTGCTATTGTATATGTATAGGTGTTAGCATTACCCTCCCCATTGTCTAAGACATAATTAGATTTAGTACCATTAGAATATACCATAATATCACGCTTTGGACCGGATATATAAACGGTAACATAGAAATCACCCGCTCCTGGAGTTTCATATGCAATACCCATTATGTCTGCTGTTGCATCTGAGACGGATGTAGTAGATGTTGGAACTCCTCCGCTTGATGAAGCATTATAAAGAGCCATAATACCTCCATTGCCAATTTTGTCTTTATAGGTGCGATTTCCATTATAGTGGAAATATAATCCATTATAATCTACTACACCTTTTGTTTCACCCTTTGTGTTTATTTGAGCAACATCTTTTCCTGCATATTGATCAAAATTCCAAATTGATGTCGTTGCGTACGGTGTGAAATTGGCTGTATAATTTTTGTCGGCATCCATCGTTACTGAAAGCGGATTATTTGTAGTGGTACTTGTTCCAGTCCAATTTACAAATTTGTAGCCCTCTGCTGGTATTGCGGTTAATTTAACGACTGTATTCGGGTCATACCATTCTGCATCATTGTCGCGCGTAATCGACCCTTTTCCTGTTATATTAGTTGTAAGTGTGTATGCCTGTACAAAATTTGCAGTTATAGACTTGTCTGCTGACATTGTTACGCTTAAAGGATTATCTGAACCGGTGGCATCACCGCTCCAGTGGTCGAATCTATAACCTTCATTAGGCGTTGCTGTCAAAGATATGTTGGTGTTTTCAATATAAGGACTACCATCATTACCTGCGATGCTACCACCTGCTACAGGGGATGCAGTCGTCGTTAATGTGTATGTCGGTATAAAGCGAACACCATATATGCGCAAGCCACCAGCTTCTTTAGCAGAAATGTAATTCACTTCATTGGCTGCAACGTCCCAAGTGTATTCCGTTGGGGTAGTTGTTACTGATGTGTAAATTTGAGTATTACCATTAGATTTATAGTAATGTGCAAGTTTCGTATTCGACTCAGACGTTCCTTTTGCAGCAATTACGCATATTTTTCCTGCCACGCTATTCTTAAATGCAATTGCTGGATATGTTGAACCACCAGATGTTGTCCATGGTGTCTGATCATTATCATTAGCAAAAGCATGTGCACCAATTGCCGAGTTTAATTCAATATATTTCTCGGCAGCAAGAGACGTTCCATCGGCAAATGTATATGGTTTACCTTCATCGGTATTATCAGTTAGAGTACAGTATCTACTGTTTGATGTGGTTCCGCGCACGTAGAACCCGTTACCAGCATTAATTAGTTGTGATAGCGTTGAGCTGGTTTTAAAATGGTCAAACGACAATGTTGTTGCGGTACCGACTGATTCCTGCAACGGAACAAAACGAATCGCATATATGTAAGTATCGGCAACATTATCATCATTACCTTGAACTTTTCCGCCTACAAAAAACGTGCCTCCAGATGTAGAGGTTAATTGTATTTCTGTCAATGTAGTGGCATTCGTCTCAACATTAGTTGGTGTGGTTCCATCACCCTTACCAAAGTAAATGCCTGCTTTCCCGCTAGATCCATTCTTAACATATGCATAACATGTTCCTGCAACTGTGGTGTTGAAGGTAAAGAAGGCTGTACAAGCGTTCTTTTTATCTACTTCTGAAATAGTTGTTTGTGCTGCTGTAAGATCTTTCATGTCATTGGTGTCAACCTTCTGTTTGCTAAGTTTAACAGCCATAATACTAATATTAGCTTGAGTTCCATCCATAAATGTAACAGAGCTAATATCTGACGTTTGCCATTGAAAACCTCTACCAGATGATGCAGAGCGGTTATAAAGCCCACTATTGCTACTACCTACTGTTATTTCGTTAATGCCAGTAGTGACAGCATCGCTAACAGCATAATCACCGAATGTCCATGTGGTAGCTGATGAAATAACAGCTTCATCCGCCCACGCCCCCAGCGGCAGGGCAGTCATTACGGCGCAGAGCGCCAGTTTAAGTAATTCTTTGTTCATGATTTGTTAGTATTTTTAATTTGTATTTTCAATTTTTCGGGGCAAAAGTACGATATTATATAGGTGCATACACGGAAATATGTACCTATAAATGGATTTTCGTTCAAAGAGTAGTTGTATGGGGAAAATATAGTGGAATAGATGGTCATAAAGGCGTATGTTGTTTTTAGGCTTCTCCAAAAAACAAAATTTCGGGGAACCTAAATTCCCCGAAATTGTCAATGGGTTATTGCGAAATGCCCTCGGATTTACTTTTTTACCTTTTTACCGTTAATTATCACAATGCCCTTGTAGGAGTTGCCTACCCGCTGCCCTGTGATGGCGGTCATGGGTGCGTGAATGCCCGATGCTGCCTGCCGGATTGTCTGGACAGCTGTCGGGTCATCTTCTTCGGGGTCGTCCGGCTCGACCCCGTTTTGAAAAGGGACGATGGTGATGGAACGAATGGTGTGCGAAGCATTGCCGTCACCGAAGGTAAGGTCGAGTTGAGTGCCTGAGGCAATGACGTATTCGGTCTTGTTCTCGAGATAAGTTCCCGATGAAATCGGCGTTTTTGAATCGTCAGCCTTCAGATAGGCGTTCTCGGAGAGCAGGAACAGCGACTGGGCACCGCTCGTTCCCGAGGTGCAGTCGACACTGATGATGTCGCCCGCTTGCAGGTTAAGGAGTGAAAGCACCGTCTTCTGTTTGCTTGCCAGAAACAAACCGTTGGCACCGCGGAAGCGCACCTTGTCGTTCTTGCTTGTGGTGTTCTCTGCCAGGGCGAAGGTCTCGGCAAACTCCGAGAAGTCGGCATCGCCCGAGCAGCCGATAGCCTTGAATACCTGTGTGCCGTCGGCAGCCGCAATGGGAGTCTCGTCGAGAATGATGTTAAGATATTCGCTGCTTGCGAGTCCCATGTTCTCTGTCCATCCCTTGAAGTCGAGGGTGTTCTCGCTCGTTTCGGGCAGGATGGGGTCGGGGACAGCCTGTTTCTGACCGTTGATGAGACCCAGGTCCACCATCTTGTTGTACATGCCGATACCAAGACGCTCGGCACAGTTGCTGTCGAAGTGCAACTGGTCGCCGATGAACGTACCGGGAGAAGTCTCAATGACGTGGAAGTTCGGGTCTTCGTCTTGCAGTGTGAACAGGGCGTCATATACTTTCTTGTTGTACTGTTTTGAGTTCTTGGGTACTGTGCCGCAGATGAAGGGCAGGGTGGCATACTTTTGCTTGCCCGTCTTCTCTACCAGGTAGTCGCGCACGTACTTCACCACAGCCTTCAGGTTGTCGTGGTATCCATCGGGACCGGTGCCCGAGCGGTCGCTCTCGCCCTGGTGCCATATCATGCATTTGATGTCGAAGGTCTCTCCCTTGGCAGTAATGGCATCGAGGCTCTTGCCGATGTTGCTCACGAACGCTTTGAGCATCGATGTGCCGCCCTCGTTGCAAGAGGGATGCTCGGCGAGCCACTCAGGGTCGGCGCTCCAGTGGTAGTCGCTCGAACTCTGGCATGTGGGGTCTATCGATGTGCCTCCCATGGCATGTTTCACTACGTAGAAGTCCTGCTTCAATGCCTGCTCCACCCAGTAGTAGACGATGGCGTCGTAAGCAAACTGCTTGCCGCCCTTCTCGCGCTCGGGCCAGAACTTGCGGAACACACCTTCGCTCTCCACCTTGCGGCTGCCGCCGTTGGTGTAACTCCAGTTACAGTACTGATATTCAGTGCCTAAGGCTTTGATGTAGTCGGGAAGGTTGGCATTGTCGCACCGTCCTGCCGTGTTCGACTGTCCTGCCGTGAGGATAACGGCTTTTTCTTGTGCCGTTGCCGTGAAAACCATCATCAGCAAAGCAAAAGTAAGCAATAGTGAATTTTTCATATTTTTGGATTTTAGTTTTTCATTTTTATCTGTATCTTCCCGCCATTAGGGTCGAAGTCGAAAAGTGACTTGCCGCCTTTCCTTGTTACAGGCAGCGAGCGCTTGCCCTGCTTAGCCTCTATCGCTTCGCCATCGACAACAAGTGTCAGAGGATGGAAGAAGAGTTGTTTGTCGAGAGGGTTTTTCGGCGTAACGGTAATGATGTCTTTCTGCTGTTTTACGTCCAACATTACGGTGTCGCGCTCAGCAATATATGCCAGGGCATCGTGGAGTGTCGCCACCCACAGCCGGTCCTGCATTCCCGCTACCTGCTCCATAGTGTTCCACAGCAGTTGAGGATCGGGGAAGGCATCGTAGCCAACGCTGATGCCGTGGGTCATCCATACTGTCCACTCGCCTTTTTTCAGGGTGCGGACAAGGGTGCACTGCACCCATGCCGAGTCGCGCTTCGAACCGAAACTGCCCTGGAACATACGGGTGCCCACGCGGTTTTTAGAGCAGAACGCCACTCCCTCGTCGGTCTTGCGGTTGCCAGGGTAGAAATAGGTGCGCGGGAAGAAGCCCAGATGCTCGTGGATAACACTGTCGTTGTGCTGCACCTCGTAGCGCAGCGACTCTCCCGACAGTTTGAGCAGGGCACGGTGCTGCCATCCGTGGCTGGTAATCTCCTGGCCGTCGGCTGCCATCTCGCGCAGCTGTTCCCATGTCATTGTAGGAATCTTCTTCCAGTCGCTGCCGACCTTCGAACCGATGATGCCGAAGGACGCCTTCAGCCCCAACTGCTTCAGACGGGGGAATACCTCGGTGTAGTGCTCCTGCAGACCATCGTCGAAGGTGAATGTCAGAGCTGCCTCACGGTCGCCGTAGTACTTGGCTACGTGGACGGGAGTCTGCGCGCTGGCCGTGAACCACGAATTACTGAGCATCGTCAACAGGAGTGCTGTTATAAGGATGATATATCGTTTCATCGGATAATGATTTTCTTACCATTTATAATATATAAGCCTTTGGTGGGATGAGAGACACGCTGACCGTGGAGATTATAACATGAGTTCTCCGTCTTTGATTTAGAAACCAAAGTGTCGTGTTCTATGCCCGATACCCACGGCTCTTCACCCGGTTTAAGGTCGGAACCTAGATAATAGCCTGTCTGTGTGGGCATGTTATAGCCTACATTCTGGTTAAGAGCTGACATCTCATACACATGGTCGGTCATGAGCCACGGGAAGGAGTAATCGGAAGGATACCACGTAGAGAATACCTTGAGGTTCTTGGTGCGGGTGGCATCGGGCAGGATAATCTCCTCGCGCCAGTCGCCCAACATATCGCCATACCAAGAGGGATTTCCCTTGGTGCCGTTGATATGAGTAACATCGTAGCGGTAGATAGTGAATATACGACTGTTGTCGTGCTGACGGTGAATGCTGGTCTGGTTGTATAGCTGACGGCTGAGTCCTCCGTCGAACCATATCGCCATATTACACGAGGTGGGTGTGAAACCGAGGTCTTTGCCATCAATGCTGTGGGCTGTACCTGTAGCATTGATGGTGGTGTCGTACCACCAGAACTCGCAACCGGGCGACGTGGGGTCGATGTCGGCTATCATCCCTCGGCCGGTATCGTTGTCCTCGGGGGTCTCTGCGCTCCACAGCGTGCTACCGTCGCGGGCATCGCGCAGCACTGCCGCTGTCTTGCCGAACTCCTGACAGGAGAATATCTGTAGACCGTCGCGCGAAGGGTCGAACTTTCCCAAGTGCAGTGCGTCGCCATGACCGTACTCACTGGTATATAGCCCCTGGCCATCGTGGTCGATGGTCATAGAACCATAAACCACCTCGTCGAAACCGTCGTTGTCAACGTCGCCCACTGAGAGGGAGTGGAAGCCCTGTCCGGCATATCGACTGTTCTTCTTGCCGTCTTTCCCGGTTCCTTCTGCCGCGGAGTCGAAGTGCCAACGGCGTGAGAGCTTTCCGTCACGATAGTCCCATGCCTCTAATACCGAGCGGGCATAGACACCGCGACCCAGAAGGACAGAAGGATGTTGTCCGTCGAAGTTGGCTACCGCCACTCGCAGACTGCTGGCGCGCTTAAAATAGTCGTCGCCCCAGTCCTCGCTGGCACCACGGGTGATGAAGTCGGCACGTGCCAACTCTTTGCCCGTCTTACCGTCGATAATAGAGAAGAACTCCGGCCCTTTGCCGATGTAGTGCTTCCCCTTCTCGCGGTAGTCGGTAATGCCGTCGCCGTCGGTATCGCCAATCGCCTGCCCGTCACCAAAGACAGTACCCTCACCGGTCTTTATTGCCATCTCGCAATAGCCGTCGCCGTTGAAATCGGCAATGGCAAAGCTTGACGAGTTGCCCAGCATGATGTTAGGACCGGAGCAGATACGCCACAGGAATGTTCCGTCGAGTTTGTAAGCTTCGTATAAGACGGTGTGGCGCACATGCGAAGGAGACTCTGTTGCAGCTGTTCCCTCATAAACCTCACCGTTCTTGCCGTGTGTCAGCAGGCGCTTGATGACAATTTCGGGCATGCCGTCGCCGTCAAGGTCGCCCACACTGGCATCGTTGGCTTCGTACCAGATGGTGTCCAGCTTGCAGACATCGTCTGTGGCTCTGAGGGGAATTTCCACGTAGGGCAAACCGCTCTTGGCTTGAGCGGCTGCCATAGTGTAAGTGCCGATAGTTTCCTTGCTGCCGCTGAGAGTCAGGCGGTAGCTGTTGGTCTTGGACAGGTCGGCTGAAGTGTCCTGAAAATTCGTTTTACCTTGAATAGGCTTGTCGTTAAGTTTCTTCTCGCTGCCGCCGTTGGTGGAGCGGTAGAGGTCGAAGCTTGTCTGGGCGTTGTCCGTGGGGAGCATGCGCCACGACAGCAGTATCGTGTTGTTATAAGACTTGTATGCGGCTGCCGTAGCGTTGTCGGTGCCGTTGATGCTACCCCATAACATACGGGTATTTGTCTGGGCGTGCACCAAGACAAATATGCCGCATGACAGACAACCTGTCAGTATAGTTTTTGTTAGAAATTGTATTCTCATTACTTGGATTCTTTAAACTCTACTTCTATTAGACCGAGCTTGTTGCTCTTCGATGGCTTCTTGCTGACATTCTTCTTTGCCGCAAGTTCCGTCATGTCTCCGAAAGCCTCCTGTACGCTGGCAGGTCCTACCATGCGGATGGTGTAGGTGTCAGACTTCACAGGCTTCTCAATCTGGCAGTAGGCATAGCCTAACGACTTGGCGGTATAGCCCGACCATACCACGGTGCCGTCGCCAGCAACAATCTCGATGGGATAACTGGTCTTGCGGAAACCCTCAAGGCGCAGTGCCACCTGACTGATAGCAGCCGCACGCTCTAAGCGGAACGTTACCTGGGAGTTCTGGATGAGACCGTCGCTCAGCCACTTCGTAGCTTCGTTGTCGTCGCACATGTTCCAGATGTCCTTTGTGTCGCTCGGAGAGGTGATGTCCTTGATGGCTACCGTCTGCAGGTGCTGGCGGAACGATACCGTCTGAGGTGTCTCGCCGCGCAGGGTGTACAGCGGCAGCTGCTTAGCCCAGTCGGCTGAAATCACCTTGCCGCTATTGTCTACATAGAAACCGTCCTTGGTAGCCACGGCAGTAGTCTTGGTCGCCAGCTGCGCAGGCTTGAAGCCCTTGGCTTTAGCAGTCAGCGTGATGTCGCCAGCCTTTGTCGTAGAGCGTACCATGACGCGGATGATACCCGCTTCGGCAACTAAATCCTTGGACAGTACGCGGTAGTTGTTGACTGAGTCGGCAGGAACACCGCTCAGACCGCCAATCCACTCTGCCTCACCCTTCAGGTCGAATGTAATCATGTCGTGAGCCAGAGGGCAGCGCTGTCCGTCTTTGTCAACTATTTCCACATCAGCAATACGGATGTCAGCACCATCGGCACGGAAGTCGGCAGGAGCCTCCACCCAAGACATCTTGATTGCTGCGGGCTTGCCTACGGTCTTTATGCTGTGGCGGCTTACCTCCTTACCGTCCTTGCGGCTTACTGCCTCCAGTTTGCCTGCCTGCCACTTCACGTCATTGAAAGTGAAGAGGAAGGTCTCGGAGCGCTCACCCTTGCCGAGTGACTTGCCGTTGAGGAAAAGCTCCACCTCGTCGCCTGTCGATACTACGTACACGGGCTTAACTACAGCCTTGCCTTCTTTGTCGCCGTCAGCATAGTTCCAGTGACCTATTATATATGTATGATCCTTTTCAGTATCTACCCATCCGTCCCACATCGTCTGGTGTGCGAAGTATGAGTCCTTAGGCAGACGCATGGCATCCACGTCACCGCTCGTGCGGTAGTTAACCTCGCCGCGGTAGTGGGTGTTGGTGTCAGAGAAGATAATCTTAGCGCCACCGCTGTTCACGCGCTTGCCCTGACCGGGACGCGCCATCCAGTATTCGTTCCAGCGGATGATGTTTTCCTTGGCAAAACCGTCTTGGTTATGGTTGTAGCTGACAGGAATCTCACCGCGGTAGATACGACCCTCGCCCTCCTTGTGGTAGGGATAACTCCACTCGTCCCAATAGTAGCGGATGCCTTCATTGCGGCAGTACTCCATCATGAACATAGGCTTGCCTGCCGACTTGTTGATGTAGAGCATCTCGCCGCCGTATTCTGCCTCCTTGGAGTCGAGCATGTTACGCGATCCTATGGCACGACCGCCGTTGGGGTCGTACTGGTTGCGAATGGCTTTCATTTCTGCCATGTGCTCCTCGCTAATCTGATTGTTACCGCACTCGTAGAACAGGATAGAGGGGTTGTTGCGGTTATAGATAATGGCGTCGCGCATTACCTCTGTGCGCTGTCCCCAGCGGCGGTCGTTAACGTCCTTTTCGGAGTCACCGGCAGGCATCGCCTGAATAAGTCCCAAACGGTCGAACGACTCTATGTCCTGCTTCATCGGTGTCACGTGCATCCAGCGATAGAAGTTACCGTTGCAGCCCAGGACGAGCCGGTTAGAGTAGTCGCTCATCCATGCCGGTATAGAAATACCTACTGCGGGCCACTCGTTGGTAGAACGCTGGGCGAAGCCCTTCAGCTGTATCACGCGGTCGTTCAGGTATACCATGCCGTCCTTGTACTCCGTCTTGCGGAAACCGGTGCGGGTCACCGTGCGGTCGATGGTTTTCCCATCGACAACCAACGCAGTCTCCACATCGTACAGGTAACCATAGCCCCACGACCAGAAGTGCAGACCGCTCACTTTTGTCTCGGCACTGCATGTCGCTGTCTGTCCCGGCTCCACCGTTACGGTCTTGCCCTTGAACGATGCCACTTCCTTGCCGTCGGCAACGCTCTTTATCCTTACCTCGTAGTCTATCTTCTTGGCAACCGCTCCGTCGTTCTTCACCTGCGACTCGGCATGAATCTGAGCCGTGCGCGCCTTAACGTTGTGGTTGGTTGCATAGACATACACACCCGTCGTCTCAAGATTAGTATACAGCGGCAGGGTCTGGTAAACATCGTCATACATCACGTGCAGCCACACATTCTTGTTGATACCGCCGTAGTTGCAGAAGAAGTTCTTGTCGTTCCACTGGAAACCGCTGCGGGTCTCCTTCTGTGCCTTCTCGTTCCACGTTTTCTTGTGCTCGCGGTAGTGCCAGTTGTTGTCCACGAATACCGCTATGACGTTGTCGCCGTTCTTCTTTATATATGGGGTCATGTCGAAACCGAATGCCATCACACCGTTGTCACCCCAACCGAGTTCCTTGCCGTTAAGGAAAACACGGGCACCGAAGCGTACACCCTCGAACTCTATGAAGAACTTCTTCGCGTTCTTCATCTCTTCTGGAAGTACGAAGTGCTTCCTGTACCATGCCGTCGTGTCCGTCAGTTCGTCAATCTTCTTTGCGAAAGCCTCCGTCTGGTTGAAACTATGTGGCAGTGTCACCTGCTCCCAGCCAGAGTCGTCACACTTAGTTCCCGAACTTGTCTTCTCCGCACCGACCTTTACCAGCCACCCCGAATTGAAATTCAGACGGTCGCCGGCAAAGGAATACGTGCAGACACAAATTACAACAAATAATATACTAAAAACTCTTTTCATCTTTTACCTTTTTACTTTTTTACCTTTTTTGCAGCACTCACGGGGTCAGTTCCGGTGAAACTGTTGTCAATCTGACCGCTGAAGGTCATGGCATGCAGACTAACAGAACCGTCGGAGTAGATCCACAATTCGTCACCGGCAGTGTAGGTATAGTCACATGAAACGGCTTCGGCGGGAGATGCTTTCTTGCGGGCAACGTCGCCCTCAGCTTTCGTTACGGGAACAGTTGCTACGTTACGGAACGAAGTGCCGTTGAATGCAGCAATATAAATGTTGTTACCCTCAGGCTTGTTGGTCAGTGCACAGAAAGTCAGTTTGCCGTCAGACGTCGGCTTCAGCTGTATCATGCAAGAACGCGGAACCATTGTCACGTCTACCTTGTGATCCTTTGTGGCACCCTGGGGGGCACGGCGGAAACTGAGTGACTGAGAAAATTGTACAGCCTTGCCGTCAACGTTGTAGAATCGGCGCTGCTTCTGCACGCGCATACCACGATATTTGCCTTCTTGAATCTTTTCCGGCTGGCGGGTGTCACCAATGAATGCAACACCGTCTTTAGCCGTGTTGGCATCGTTCAGGTCAATGAACTTGTCTTCAATAGTGAAAAGCTTCTCCATATTTACTTCTATTTGTGCGGATACGCATGTTGCCGAGAACAGTGCTGCGGCAATAATCAAAAACTTTTTCATAGGTCTTTACTTTTTTTCTTTTATGTTATTAAATTTATTTTGATTTGTTTTCGACGGCAAAATTACATGATGAGTATCTTAAGTAGATGTATATGTGTACAAAAAGATGGCAAATTGTTCGGTTTTTTAAAACTTTTATGTATATTTGCACCCATATAACTACTTACCACAATGGAGTATATAAA
>JAFTFC010000050.1 GCA_017449725.1 Prevotella sp.
AAAAGACAAGATAGCATACGTTTGCGACAACTGCGGACAGGAGTCGTCGAAATGGATTGGCAAATGTCCGTCGTGTGGACAGTGGAACACGTTCAAGGAGATACGTATAGCAGCAACAAACGCTCGTGGAGGGATTGGTCCTTCCACGAGTTTTGCGCAATCTAAGAAGAACGCTCCGCTAAGGCTCAGCGAGATAGCCTCGAAAGAGGAGCAGCGCATCGATATGCACGACTAGGAACTGAACCGCGTGCTGGGAGGCGGACTCGTGGCAGGAAGCATAGTGCTGCTGGGCGGCGAGCCGGGCATCGGAAAGAGTACGCTGACGCTTCAGACGATACTGAGGATGACCGACAAGAAGGTGCTCTACGTCAGCGGCGAGGAGAGTGCCCACCAACTGAAGATGCGTGCCGACCGACTGGCTCCCAATGCCCAAGGCGACGGACCGCTGATTCTCACCGAGACATCGCTCGAGAACATCCTGGGGCACATTCGCGACGTGGAACCCGACATTGTTATCATCGACTCCATTCAGACCATCTCTACCGAGGCAGCCGACAGCGCCCCGGGAAGCATCACACAAGTGCGCGAGTGTGCCGCCACCCTGCTGCGGTTTGCCAAACAGTCGGGGACACCGGTTATCCTCATCGGACATATCAACAAGGAAGGAACGCTGGCAGGACCGAAGATTCTGGAACACATCGTAGACACCGTAATACAGTTCGAGGGCGACCAGCACCACATGTACCGCATACTGCGCTCGATAAAGAACCGCTTCGGCTCCACCTCGGAACTGGGAATATACGAAATGCAGCAGACAGGACTCCGTCAGGTGTCGAACCCCTCGGAACTGCTGCTGACGCAGAACCACGACGGGCTGTCGGGAATAGCAATATCGTCGGCAATAGAGGGCGTGCGACCGTTCCTCGTAGAGACTCAGGCATTAGTATCTACCGCCGCCTATGGCACCCCGCAGCGCTCAGCCACCGGATTCGACCAACGCCGCCTGAACATGCTGCTGGCTGTGCTGGAGAAGCGAGTCGGCTTTAAGCTGATACAGAAGGACGTGTTCATCAACATCGCCGGAGGACTGCGGGTAACAGACCTCGCCATGGATCTCTCGGTGATTGCCGCCGTGCTGTCAAGCAATGTAGACACACCGATAGAACACGGATGGTGCATGGCAGGCGAAGTGGGACTCTCGGGCGAGGTGCGCCCCGTGAGCCGCATAGAGCAGCGCATCGCCGAAGCCGAGAAACTCGGATTTACCGACATGATAGTGCCGCAGTACAACATGCAGGGACTTAACCTCAAGTCGAGCACCATCCGCCTGCATCCCGTGCGCAAGGTGGAAGAAGCGCTGAGGGCTCTCTTTGGATAAAAATAATAAAAAAACATGGCAAAGATTTGCAAGTATCGAAGATATTTCATACCTTTGCAGCCGCAAAAGCCAATATGGTGCCCGTAGTTCAGTTGGTTAGAGCGTCAGATTGTGGTTCTGAATGTCGTGGGTTCGAGTCCCACCGGGCACCCTTCGAAGAAGACATCGCCGAAAGGCAATGTCTTTTTTTTTGTGAGAAGTCACTAAGAGACATCGCCGAAAGGCAATGTCTTTTTTTTTGTGAGAAGTCACTAAGAGACATCGCCGAAAGGCAATGTCTTTTTTTGTAAGAAGTCACTAAGACAAAAAAATGGCATCGTCCGAAAGACGATGCTATTTTTTGTCTATTTATTCTGACTAACCTAATGGTTATTTAGAACTGATGGATTGCGTAAACCTGATGATAGTCACTCTTGGCACGATTGCTACCCCAATCCTCGGTTGCACCAAACGACGAATTGTCCCACATTTCTGTTGAAGACCACACCCAGACATTCCATCCAAGTCCAAGAATTCTTGAGAGGGCGACTGCCTCATTTTGTGCCGGCAGATACCATCCGCTACCAAGGGCTGTACACAATCCGAATGCCGGATAGATTGTTTCGTAGTTGGCAATCTTCTTCACCACTGCCAGGTTTTTAAGTCCGTCTTCTTGGTCTTTAGCTCCAATCTCGACATTCTCTGTCGACCACTGAGCCGTTCCGACATACTGATAAACGAAGCGCTTACCTTTCTCGTCGATGCTGCCAACCGTTCCCGACACACCGTTCTCGTTGAAACTATCACCCACCTGGTACTTTGCCTGCACCACTGATAATGTCAGTCCCGATGCGGGGAAGGTGATGGTAGCCTTGCGGTCGGTAGTGGTTGCGGTTGCTCGTATGGTCAGTGTGCTTCCGTTCTGGGTGAACGAGCACCACGATGCCGAACTTGTTGCTTTCTCCTCCTCGGCGTTCAGGTTACAGTTAATCGACACCGATCCTCCGTTCTTGTCGAAACCTACCTTCGACTGCGAGAATGCGTTGCTCACATCGCCAGCCTCCTGGACTATCGTCAGTGTGGCGAGCACCTTGCCTGCCTTTGACTTGATGTCGACCATACCCGTGCGCTCGTTGCTGTAGTTGCCATTAATAGCAAAATACAAACTGTAATTGTTGTCATAGAGGTGGGAAATACCAACGTTGGTAATCCAACTTACATTTGCCTCAGCAATCAAATCCGATGATGAAACATTAGTGCTAAAAGGTACTTTCCCATTGCTGGAATAGTTTCCGACTCTCCATGTCGTTTCACCCCCTATAATGGCTGTCGGCTCCATGGAGCGAATGACCTTAATTGTTGTCTCCTTGCCGTAGAGAGTCTTCAGCGTCAGCGTTGCCTCTTCAGCCTCTGACGAGGCAGCCTTTCCGGGAAAGATGTGCAGTTCGTTCAGGTAGGGACGTGCGCCGCACCAGTCTGCAGAGGAAGTCACTTCGTAGGGCACGATGGACGTGTTGAGCATCTGGATGGTCTGCATCTCAAAATTACCCTGTGCGTCAGTCTTAGTACACATCACGGTGGTCTGCTCAGGCTTCAGTTCCTCGTCAACTCCCTTGAACGGACGCTGATACTTTACTTCGGCACCGATAACCTCACTCAGGGTATTCACGGTGTAACTCTTAACATAAATACGATAGTATGTGTTGGTATTCTCATTGTAAGCCACATAGCCGTTGCCGGGAATTACAGACACATTGTTTGCCCAGCCTGCAACAGGTATGGTGGCAACGTTTCCAAGTCCGTGCATGGCACCGAGAGACACGAACTGTCCTCCTGCGAAATTGTCTGCCCCGTCGATATGCATGAAACCGTCAAGGTAGGTGTTTCCATTGTTCTGGTTGCGCATAGAAAAAGAGATGGTTCCTTCTGGGTCTGGCACATCGTCGTTAGGATTAATCGTTGTGCTGCCGGAACCGTCACCACTGCGGTCTGTACTTGTGTTGGTGCTTGGTCCATCGGGTCCATCGTCATCGCCACCGCAACTGGCGAGGACGAATGCAGCAATCAGTACCACTAGTAGGGGGGGTAATTTAATAATCGTTTCATAGTTGTAAGTTTTACTGCCTATAGCCACCCAAATTCAGCGATTAATTGATTGATTAACGGAAAGACGTGGGTGTCTCTACTAACAGTAGACGTCCTTTTTTTTTGTTTGCAAATATACTACTTTTCAATTAATTACCAAAGAAAATCAAAAAAAAATCATGTTATCTTACCCTAAGCAGGTCACCGGGCTGTATCTGGAAGTCGGGAGCGAGGTGGTTAAGCTTGTATAGCGACTTCACGCGGATGCCGTAGTGCTGCGCTATGTCGTACATGCTCTCGCCGGCACGAACGCGGTGCGGGTGGTTCTTGAACTGTTTCTCGGCGCGGCTCTGCTTCTTCTTCAGGAAGATGTACTCTCCCGGCTGCAGCTGGTCGCGCTTGTTGCGCTCGTTGTAGCGTGCCAGTCGGCGCCAGGAGACATTGAGCTCCTTGCCGAGCGACTTGAAGGTGTCGCCCTGGCGCACCACTACGTAATAGTTCTTGTTGAGCTGATATATCTGGTGCAAGCTGCCGCTGACGGCATTTGCGGGATTGTCTAATCCGTTGTGACGTGCAAGGAACTTGTCGTACTTGGTTGCACGGTCGTATTCGTTCAGTTTGTATACTTCAATGATGCCGATAAGCTGTTCGGCATAGGTTGGCGATGTGGCATAGCCGCAGCGCTTCAGTCCCCTCGCCCACCCTTTGTAGTCGGTGGTGCTGAGCGAGAAGAGGCTGCTGTAGCGTGGTGACGAGGTGAGGAACTTGCAATGGTCCTCGTAGCTCTCGTAGGCATTGTCGTATGCCCGGAAGCATTCGCCGCGCTCATCGTCGTCGTGGTAGGTCTTGCGTCCGGTCCATCCGTGGCATTTAATTCCGAAGTGGTTGTTGCCCTTGCGGGTCAGTTCGCTCATGCCTGCGCCGCTCTCCAACAGTCCCTGCGCCAGGGTGATGGAGGCAGGAATGCGATACTTGAGCATTTCCTCGATGGCGAGGTCTTTGTACTGGTTGACGTAGGACTGGTAGCGTGAGTTCCATTTGGGCTGTGCCACGACGCCGAGCACAGCCCAAAGGATTAAGAGGATTGATATTAACGTTCTTTTCATATCAGTTATTGACAGAGCCGCCCACGATGTCGAGCAGTTCGTTGGTGATGGCTGCCTGTCGGCTCTTGTTGTACTGAAGGTTCAGTTCGCGCAACAGTTCGTCGGCATTGTCGGTAGCCGTCTGCATTGCCACCATTCGTGCGGCATGCTCCGAGGCTATGCTGTCGAGCAGGGCGGTATAGAGCATCAGGTGTGCCAGCTTTGGAATGAGCGTAGAGAGGACGGTGTCCATGTCGGGCTCCACGATGAAGTTATCGTTGAGCGGCTTTGCTGCCACCTGCTCGCGCTGTTCTGCCTGCTGGTCGCGCTGACGGAGATACTCCACCGACTCGCGCGTAGCAACGGTCGAGGTGAGGTCGCGCTCCTTGTCGGCGCTGAGCTCGGTCTCAATGTCTATCGGCAGGAACGTCTTACGTGTCAGAATCTGGCTGCCGGCACTCTTGAAGTGGTGGTAGATCATCTCCACGCGGTCTATTTCGCCCGCAATGAACTTCTCTCCCAGTTCGCGCGCCAACTGTATGCAGGTCTGAACGTTGGGCTTGTCTGCCAATGCCGCAAAGTCACCGCCGGAGGGAAGTCCCAGCTTCGTCACCTTCTCTGCTACCTTGCGCCCGATGGGATAGACAACGACGTTGCCCTTGCCGAGATGCTCATACTCGTCGACAACCTGCTGCATCATCTTAATGACGTTGCTGTTGAAGCCTCCGCATAGCGAGGAGTTGCTGCTGTAGACCACGAGGGCGACACGGCGAACGGGTCGCTCCTCGGAGAAAACGGTCTTGGCGTCTGCCTCGCTTGCCAGGAAGGTCTTCAGGATGTGCTCGAGCATGGTCTCATAAGGGAGCATATTCTCTATCATCACCTGCGCATGGTGGAGTTTGCTCGAAGCCACCATCTTCATGGCACTCGTAATCTTACGTGTGCTGTTGACTGATGCTATGCGACCTTTTATTTCTTTCAGACTGGGCATAAAGTAAATTAAGAATTAAAAGTTAAGAACTAAATATTAACTTACTTATACTGTCCTGCGATGTCTGCCATCACTGACTCTATCTTCTTTGTGACGTCGTCGTCGATCTTGCCTGAGCCGAGGGTCTCGATTACCTCGGGAGCGGCAGAACGCAGCTTGTCGAGGAATGTGTCCTGACACTCGCGCACCTTGTCGACTGGAACAGATGCCATCAGTCCGTGGATACCACAGTAGAGAATAGCTATCTGCTCGCCAACGGGCATCGGGCTGTACTGCGGCTGAATAAGCAGTTGATTGTTCTTACGTCCGCGGTCGAGGGTCATTGCCGTGACGGCATCCATATCGCTTGAGAACTTAGAGAAAGCCTCGAGCTCGCGATACTGAGCCTGGTCGATCTTAAGTGTACCAGCCACCTTCTTCATAGACTTAATCTGTGCCGAACCACCCACACGAGATACCGAGATACCTACGTTGATAGCGGGGCGGAAGCCCTGGTTGAAGAGGTCGGACTCCAGATAAATCTGTCCGTCGGTGATAGAGATAACGTTTGTCGGGATGTATGCCGACACGTCGCCCGCCTGGGTCTCGATGATAGGCAGTGCGGTGAGCGAGCCTCCGCCACGTACATGTCCCTTCATGCACTCGGGCAGGTCGTTCATCTGTTCTGCCACCTCCTGCTGCTCGTTGATCTTGGCAGCACGCTCCAACAGACGGCTGTGCAGATAGAACACGTCGCCGGGGTAAGCCTCACGTCCTGACGGTCGGCGGAGGATAAGCGACACCTCGCGGTAGGCAACAGCCTGCTTTGACAGGTCGTCGTATACTACGAGTGCGGGATAGCCACGGTCGCGGAAATACTCGCCGATGGCAGCTCCTGCGAACGGAGCATAGTACTGCATAGCGGCAGGGTCGGCAGCGGTAGCGCTGACAACGATGGTGTAAGGCATTGCGCCATGCTCCTTGAGTGTTGCAACGAGGGCTGCCACGGTACTTGCCTTCTGACCTATAGCCACATAGATACAATAGACAGGCTTGCCTGCCTCATAGAAACTCTTCTGGTTGATGATGGTGTCGACAGCAATAGCGGTCTTTCCCGTCTGGCGGTCACCGATGATAAGCTCGCGCTGTCCACGACCGATAGGAATCATGGAGTCGACAGCCTTAAGACCCGTCTGCAGCGGTTCCTTCACCGGCTGACGATAGATAACTCCGGGAGCCTTTCGGTCGAGAGGCATCTCGAAAGCATCGGTGAGGTCGATGTCGCCCTTGCCGTCGATTGCCTGTCCCAGCGGGTTGATAACACGACCGAGCATATTATCGTTGACACGGATAGAAGCAATGCGCTTGGTACGCTTCACCACCATTCCCTCCTTGATTCCGGAAGTGGTGCCGAGCAGGACACAACCCACGTTGTCTTCCTCCAGGTTCATCACGATAGCCATTGTGCCGTTCTCGAACTCGAGCAGTTCGTTAGCCTCAGCATTGCGAAGACCATAGATACGTGCCACACCGTCGCTGACGGTAAGGACAGTACCCACTTCGTCGAAGTCTTCGCCATTGGAGATTCCCTGCAACTGTTTGAGGAGCACTTCACTGACTTCGCTTGGTTTTATTTTATCAGACATTTTTTATCTTTTCTTTTTTCGTTATTACGTTATAACGGTATTACGGTATTACGTTGTTACGAAATTCCGTAGTAGCGTTATTTCTTTAGCGTGTTAAGAATAGTCTGGAGCTTAGACTTCACACTGGCATCCATTCTGTAGGTGTCGTATTCGAGGATGAAGCCTCCGATGATGTCGGGGTTCACCTCCGTCTGGAACTCCACATTTCCTTTAGTTCTGCTCTCCACCATGGTGCGCATCTTCTGCTCTGTAGCGTCATCGACGGCAGTGGCGGTGATGAGTCGTCCGCGGATGATGTTCTTCTGTTGCCTGTATAGCGAGATGTACGAGTTTGCCATGAACTGCATTATTGCCTCACGTCCCTCCTCAACAACCAGACTGACGAAACGGCGGCTC
This sequence comes from Prevotella sp., assembly GCA_017449725.1. GTDB lineage: Bacteria > Bacteroidota > Bacteroidia > Bacteroidales > Bacteroidaceae > Prevotella. Next base: position 7,540 of record JAFTFC010000050.1, read on the forward strand.
AGGTCGGCAGGCTTCTTGCCTACGGCAGTGAGCAGCAGCTCTTCCTTGGTCTTTGCAGCAAGCATCGGGTTGTTGATTGTCGTTCTCAGCTGTGGCACCTGGACATAGCTCTCGGCGAGCGTCTGCATGTCCTTATAGACTGCATCCTCTTGTTTCTGCGCCGTAGCACTCTTCAATAGTGCACGTGCATAACGTACCGATATTACTCCTATATCCATGGCTGATTATTTTTTAGCGGTCACATCATCCAGCAGTCGTTCTACGAGCTTCATCTGCTCGGCATCAGAGGAAAGTTTCTCGCGGAGAATCTTTCCGGCAATCTCGACGGAGAGTTCAGCCACCTGCGAACGGATGTCGCTGATAGCCTGCTGCTTCTGGCTCTCGATTTCGGCTTTTGCCTCCTCGAGCAGTCGCGCGCCTTCCGCCTTTGCCTTTTCCTGAGCATTCTCAACGATGGCATCGCGAGTCTGTGCAGCCTCCTTAAGAATAAGCGACTGTTTCTCGCGTGCCTCCTGAAGCATCGCCTCTCCTTCCTGGCGGATGTTCTCGAGTCGTTCGGAAGCCTCATGAGCCTTCTTCAGGCTCTCGTCGATATAGCGCTTACGGCTCGACACCATATTTATAATGGCGGGGAAGCCGAACTTCGCTAATACGTAGAAGACTACCAGGAACGCCAGGAGCATCCAGAAGAGGAGTCCGAGGTCAGGCGTGAGGATTGCTGGCAATTTTGTGAAATCCATCAGTTACAGAATTACTTATTTGATCAAGAATGCACACGCAGCGATAGCGAAGAGAGCACAACCCTCAACGAACGCAGAGGTAAGGATCATGTTTGTCTGAATCTTACCTGTAGCCTCGGGCTGACGAGCAATAGCGTCCATGGCGCTACCACCAATTTTACCAATACCCATACCTGCACCAACAGTTGCAATACCTGCTCCCAGACCGCAGCCCAGCTGTGCCAGACCCTCAGCGGCTAATAATAAAGATGTAATCATAGTTTTAAAATTTGTTTTTATTGTTAATGTTAATGTTTATATTCTTTTATTTTTTACAGGCTTGTCTACTCTTCATGATGATCTTTGTGCGCCAGTCCGATGAATACGGCGCTGAGCATTGTGAACACATAAGCCTGAACGAAAGCCACCAGCACCTCGAGCATATTCATAAAGAGAAGCATGATGATACTGAAGGCATTAAGACCAAGACCGTAGCCCACTCCCATAGACCAACCGAGGAAGATGACGCAGGTGAACGAGAGTATCACTGCGTGACCTGCCATCATGTTGGCAAAGAGACGGATCATGAGAGCAAACGGTTTTGTAAACACTCCGAAGAGCTCAATTACCGGCATGATAGGCACGGGATAAGCCTTCAGGAACAGAGGAACGTCGGGCCAGAATATCTCCTTCCAGTACTCCTTGTTGCCAAAGAGGTTGATGGCAATCATGGTGCAGAGAGCCATGAAGAAGGTAATGTTGATATTACCCGTAACATTGGCTCCTGCGGGGAAGATAGGTATAAGCCCCACGATGTTAGTGGTGAAGATGAAGAAGAACACCGTCAGCAGATAGGGAGCGTATGGCTTGTAGTGCTTCTCGCCTATCGATGACTTGATGAGGTCGTCGTGAATCATCATGACGAACATCTCCATCAGTCCCACGAATCCACCCGGTGCATCACTCTTCTCGTCGCGGCTCTTGTACCAGTGGGCACAGGAGAGGAACACGGCGATGAGAATGAACACCACAATCCATATCTGCGCCACCGACTTGGTGATGCTCAGGTCGAGAGGACGTACGGTGGTACCATCGGGCATATTCTCGTAAATCTTGCCATGATGCTCCTGGTCGAAGTAGAACGGAGCGGGAAGATTATGAGCCGTGCCGAAGAACCATTCGCCGGTGCTCTCGCTGCGCACAATGATGGGCAGAGGGATGCTGAGGTGTTTCCCCTGATATGATGCAATGTGCCACTCGTAGGCATCCGCCAAGTGCTCGAGCACTATCTCGGGGATGTTGAGTTCCTTTGCCTCTTCTTCAGCGGCGAAGGTCTGCAGCGGCACTACAGCCATCAGTATCAGCAGAAATATGGACTTTAGTTTTCTCATTTGCTAAATACGTAAACTTAATACTTTTGTTGTTCTAAGAACGATTGGTCAGGCGCGAGAAGAAAATGGTGTGGTGGGCAAGACATACCATATAGAATATCATGAACACCACTACAAACACCAACATCTCGCCACGTCCCGGCACGAGGTAGTAGATACCCATCGTGGCAAGTGCCAGCAACATGCGGAAACCCGACGTTGCCGAATAGAACGTGGTTAGCTGGTCGGGGGAATTGGTGGCAATACGCCGCCACAGCCGACCGTACACCTGACTGATGACCAACATAAACAATGCGCCTACTGCCGAAGGCACGAAGATGTCCTCGTTCTGCCACACTGCCCTCACGATAAGTCCCGCGAGGTAGAGCGCCACAATTATCTGCAACTGCTGGCGCATGTAGGCTCGGCTCTGTTTTGTAATGTCGTTCATCGTTTCGGAATCGTTACTCTTCATTCAGTTCTACACAGAGGCTCACCTGATTCTTCTGCACCTCCACGAAGCCGCCGCCTATAGCCAACTGCTTACGCTCGGTGGGAGTGACATATTCCACAATGCCACTGTCAAGCGAGGAAATGATGGGCGCATGGTCGGTGAGAATCTCGAAACTGCCACCGGAACCCGGAACAGTGACACTCGTCACGTCGCCCTCAAATTCTACTCTCTCAGGAGATACTACTTTCAGTTTTAACATAATTACAAATTATAAATAATGAATTATGCATTAACCTTTGGCAGCCTCCATGAGCTTCTTACCCTTGGCGATAGCGTCCTCGATAGTACCTACGTTGAGGAATGCCTGCTCGGGCAGGTCGTCAACCTCACCGTTGAGAATCATATTGAAGCCCTTGATAGTATCTTCGATGCTTACCATCACTCCGGGAACGCCTGTAAACTGCTCTGCCACCGTAAACGGCTGCGAGAGGAAGCGCTGAACACGACGTGCGCGGTTCACCGTCAGTTTGTCTTCGTCGGACAATTCGTCCATACCGAGGATGGCGATGATGTCCTGAAGCTCGTTGTACTTCTGGAGTATCTGCTTCACGCGCTGTGCACACTCGTAGTGCTCCTTGCCCACAATCAGCGGATCGAGGATACGCGATGTTGAAGCCAGCGGGTCTACTGCGGGATATATACCGAGCTCGGTAATCTTACGCGAGAGCACCGTCGTAGCGTCGAGGTGGGTAAAGGTTGTTGCAGGAGCAGGGTCGGTCAAGTCGTCTGCCGGCACGTATACTGCCTGAACAGAGGTGATAGAACCTTTCTTGGTTGAAGTGATTCGCTCCTGCATCGTTCCCATCTCAGAAGCAAGCGTCGGCTGGTAACCTACTGCCGAAGGCATACGACCGAGAAGTGCTGACACCTCGGAACCAGCCTGTGTGAAACGGAAGATGTTGTCGATAAAGAAAAGGATGTCGGCAGAAGCGCCGTCCTTACCACCGCCATCGCGGAAAGCCTCAGCAACGGTAAGACCAGAGAGTGCCACCGAAGCACGTGCTCCAGGAGGCTCGTTCATCTGTCCATAGACCAGTGTTGCCTGACTTTTCTTGAGTTCCTCGGGGTCAACGAGCGAGAGATCCCACTTGCCTTCAGCCATTGCCTCCTTGAACTTCTCGCCATAGCGTACAACGCCAGACTCGATCATCTCACGAATAAGGTCGTTACCCTCACGAGTACGCTCTCCTACTCCAGCAAAGACTGAGAATCCGTTGTGTCCCTTTGCAATGTTGTTGATAAGCTCCATGATGAGCACCGTCTTACCCACACCGGCACCTCCGAAGAGTCCGATCTTACCACCCTTGAGGTAGGGCTCCAACAGGTCGATCACCTTGATACCCGTTGCGAGAGTCTCCTTCTGCGTAGAGAGTTCCTCAAAGGTAGGAGCCTCGCGGTGAATAGGATAAGCACCCTGCATATCGAGCTGTTTCATACCGTCGATAGGCTGTCCGATAACGTTCAGCATACGACCCTTAATCTGGTCTCCCGAAGGCATCAGTATTGGTGTGCCCATAGGGATAGCCTCCAACCCACGCTGCAAACCGTCGGTATTGTCCATAGCCACGCAGCGAACAGTGTCCTCGCCGATGTGCTGCTGCACCTCAACAATAAGTTCGCGCCCGTCTTCACGGACAATCTTAAGTGCGTCGTGAATCTTGGGTAGCACCTTCTCAGCATCGAGTCCTTCGGTGTCGAAGTACACGTCGATTACAGGACCGATAATCTGGGAAATGCGTCCTTTAATTTGTGACATAAGCTTTGATTGTTTTTATAGTTTTAAGATTATATTATACAAAATATTGTCGCAAAAATACAAATTATTTCCGACATAACAAATTTTTCAGGATAAAATTAAGCATTATTTAATCCTTACCCCAACACGAAAGCCATTCCGAGAACCCAGGAAAGGATGGAAACCCATCCGACATTGCGGAAGAACCAGCCCACAGAGATGCGCTCCATCTTCATTATCACAATGCCGCTGACACCGCTAAAAAGAAAGACATTGCTGCCCATCGCCGCACTATAGGCGACAAGTTTCCAATAGATGTCGTTCTGAGACGCATCGGGGTATAGGGAGAAGAAACTGATGGCTGTGGCAAAAGTGTCGAGGAAGGTGCCGAAGAAACCTGCCAATGCTCCCATTATCCATACATTATTTATATATGTGTCGCAAATGCGGGCAAGCCAGGCTATGGCTCCCGTCTCGGCAGTGACACCGATGGCGAGCATGATGCCCATAACGAAGAGGATGCGCTGGATGAGCGCATACTGGAGTGCACGCGGGGTGCGCCGCTGAATCATCTTGTCGACATCGAAAAGCTTACGGTTCATCACCTCATTGACTATCCACAGCACGGACAGTACACACAGGGCACCGATGAAGGGGCTCAACTGAGTGATATTGTGGAAAGTGGGGATAAACCACAGACCACCGATGCCAACGACAAGCATCAAGAGGCGCTGCCACTTATTCAGATTTGTGTCATCGCCACGATAAGGCATCGTGCTCCACTGAGAGTCGATAGTCTCGGGAAGAAGGCGCGAAAGCCATAGCGTGGGAAGGAGCCACGAAATGACACACGGAAGAAGAAGCGACATAGAGAAATTGGTTGCAGTAACGTAACCATTTGTCCATAGCACCAGTCCTACCGGGTCGCCGACAACGGTCAGCGCACCTCCGCAGGTAACGGCAATGGCGAGGGCTGCTCCATATATTTGGCGAGCTTTCCTGCCAGGAACGATACTGTGCATAATTACAGCCATCATAGTAGCCGTGGTGATGTTATCGAGATTGGCAGACACCACGAATGCCAGCGAAGTCATTATCCATAGCAAGTGCTTGCTTTTGCGGGTGCGCATCACTTCTTTCAGGAAGTCAAAGCATCCGTTGTTGTCGAGTATCTCGACGATTGTCATGGTGGCAAGCAGGAACAGCACTATCTCTGCTCCCCTACCGACGTACTTCAGGAAAATGTTCTGGGCGATATACTGCTTCACTGCAAGACTCGTAGCATTGGCTCCGCTAAGCCAGTCGATATATTCCGAAGAGTGCATCTTCATCACAAAGTCGGCACCCCAGCAGATGTAAAGCACCCAGCCTACGGTACCTGCAAAGACCGCAATGGCGGCTTTGTTCATTCTTGTCAGCGGGGCTGTGGCTATCAGAGCGAAGCCCAACAGCAGTATGGCTACAATTACGAGTGTCATTTTCAGCCACAAAGGTAATAACTTTTTGGCTACTTACAAATCTTTTCCTTTATTTTTTTCAAGAAGAAGTACAATTCTTCCTGACAGCGGAAGAGCATCCACGAACCTTTCAGCGGGAGGTAGCCGAACTTGCGGCTGTTCTCGGGCAACAGGTTTCCCGTCGGTGCCTCCTTCCACACGCGGTGTATCTCGGCGAGTCCCCGACGGCAGTCTTCTGCAGTAAGGTCTCTCCTTCGATGCTCATAGTAGAACATATATGTATCTACGACCAGCAGCCAAAGACGGTTATCGAGAACGGCAACAACATCTTCGGGCTCTCCCATTGCCACTATTTGCTCTCTGAGACTCTGCATCGCCTTCATCCTGAGGAAACGTCGCGGACTGACGGCATGGGTCATCGATGCCGGATGCTGAATGTAGTAGTAGCGCCCCTCGCAGACATCAACCTCGCGCGAATTTACGAAATGGATGCAAGAGGTATTGTCGTCGCTGTAAAGAAGGGCGGACTCGTCGTAAGGGAACTGCCTATGAAGGACTGTTCGAATCATATAAACACCGTGTATCCCGTCCCAGTCAAGTGCCCTAAGGAAAGCATCATGCCCGCTCTGTGGCTTTTGGCAAGCGAGACAGAACTCTTTCTGTTTCCCACTTTCATACTGAAAAATCAGAGAGAAAAGAACACAATCTGCTCTTTCGTTCTTTTCGAAAGTCCGCACAGCACTCTCAAGAGCATCCGACGACATCCAGTCATCACAGTCGAGCATACAGACATACTCTCCCCGTGCCACTTTCAAAGCCTGATTGCGGGCAAAGGCCTGACCGTGATTCTCCGGCAGACGGATAATCTTTATACGCGAATCTCGTGCCGCATAAGTCTCTAACACCTGAACAGAATTATCGGTGGAACAGTCGTCTACACATATCACCTCAATGTCCCGGAGTGTCTGTCCAAGCATCGAATCCAGACAACGCGGCAGGGTCTTCTCTCCGTTGTACACGGCAACAAGCACACTAACCGTTACTCTTTCTTCTGATGAAACCTTTGAGTAAGTTTGTTCCATAGAGATGTTTTCTGTTTTAGTATAATAAATGTGAACACCGTGCTCACCATAGTCAACAACACTCCAACCAACCAATAGGCAATGCCGTCGAGCAGCAGTGTCATTATATATGCAACAATGCCGATAGGTATCTGAGCCAGAAGATAGCTTACTACCTCACGGGTAACCCTGTAGCGATAGCGTAATGAGCAGTAGACAAAGATGATTACTGCATCAAGGAGTCCCGCTCCGACGATTGCCACTCCGGTGCCAATCAGTCCCCATGTATTGAAGGCGACAATTACGGCAGGGACAATCATAATAGAATAAACAGCCTCAAGCAGGAGGAAAGAGCGCGAGTCGCCCTTGGCAAGGGTGAGATAGCTTATCGGGAGTTTAACAGCACGGAAATAAAGCGCCAGCACCATAAGTTGGACAAGTGGAACGACAGGCAAGAACCGACCGCTGAAGAGCAGTGGAATGAGTATAGGAAGACCGACAATTAGAGCTACGAGCATTGGTGACACCAAGAGCAGCGACACTTCTATCTGGCGGTTCACGGTCTGGTTGCAGGCTGTCACATCGCTGTTTACTGCCGACAGACGGGGGAAGAAATCACTCTCCATCGCCGTAAATACCATACCGCCATACACCATCGTAATCATGTAACCGGTGTTGTAGAAACCCACCATCTCGAGCGATGCCACGTTGTTGAGATAGGAACGGATGATGAAGTCGGCACCACTGCCGAAGATACCTGCCGCCACGAAGGCTATTCCGAGCCACACCATTCCGAGTCCCTCGCCAAGAATGTCCCTTCGGAAAGAGAACTTCAACGGGAAAAGACGATAAGAATAAGCCAGTGTGGTAATCATCTGAACGAAGGTGAAAAGTACGATGCTCGGCACAATACCGCTCATGCCGTAGAGATAGAACAAGGGGATGGAAATGACGAGCGACGCTATCATGTTATAGATAGATATCATCGCCAGACTTCCCAGTTTGCCCGTGCTCTTGAGGATAGCCATCTCTACTCCTGTGATTGCCATCATTCCTACTACCGGCGACAGGAGTATGTAGTGCATAGTGTGATCGCCCCAACTGAAGGTTCCCTTGTTGAGCAGCGGACCGGCAAGCATAAATATAAGAACTCCGGCAAGGGCAGTCAGCAGACCCCAGGAGCGCGCCACAAGCACCTGTCGGCGGAGTTTATCCTCGTCGCCCTTCTCATAGGCTTCGGATAGATTGCGAACAGAACTAACCGAAATACCCAGATTAGTGGAGTCGCTGATGAGTTTTATTGTTGAATTAAACAGCGAGATAAGTCCCATTCCCTCAGGACCCAGCAGCACCGCCACGAGTTTGTTGCGGACAAGGGACACAGCGATGCCTAACCCCTGAATACCTCCTAACAATCCGGTGTATTTCAGGATATGGTCGTAACTGCTGCGCTGCTCTTTTATCGGTTTCATCAAATAATAAAACGAGCAATATCTGAAATTATTGTTACATCACCTTGAATTGTATTCTATACTCTGATAAAAGCGAGCCGTAACCTCACCGCAGGTGAGCCGTAACCTCACCGCAAGTGAGCCGTAACCTCACCGCAAGTGAGCCGTAACCTCTCTGCAAGCGAGCCGTAACCTCACTTGGAGCGGTCTATAACCGCAATTAAACAAAAAAATCATTATTTCCTTTGCCGTTTGCTCACTTCTTTGTACCTTTGGCGGGTAAAAACATGAAACTTAGCATCATCATACCCGTCTATAATGCCGAGAAGACGCTCGACCGCTGCGTGGAGAGCATCCTCTCACAGGAGTTCTGCGACTACGAAATAATCCTCGTAGACGACGGCTCACCCGACCGCAGTCCCACGATATGCGACCGCTGGGCAGAGAAAGACGGACGGATAAGGGTAATACACAAAGAGAACGGCGGACCTGGGGATGCACGAAATGCCGGAATTAACGCTGCCACAGGTGAATGGCTGTCATTCATAGATTGCGACGACGCAATAGAACCAGACACGCTACTGCCACTGATAAAAACGGTGGATGAGAAACCCGAAATCAAGATACTGGAATATCCCGTAAGGGTGAAGGGAAGATGGGACTTCGTACCCTGCGAAAACTTCTTTGGCAATATTTCAACCTACTGGACGACAACACACGCATACGAGCATACTTTCTCGTGCAATAAGATATTCCTCAAGGAACTATTCAACGACCTCTCCTTCCCCAAAGGCAGGATGGTTGGCGAGGACGCATGGCTATTTCCACAACTACTAAGACGGGCTGGTTCGGTGGCAACGACATGCAAGGGGTGCTATATATATTACGATAATCCGGAAAGCATATCCTCAACTGCCGACGGGAATCAACTCGCCAGGCTCCTCGAAATACATCTGAGCGATGGTATGCCGATAGATACTTCCTACTTCCTATACCTTCTAAACATCCAACTGGACGTTTTTCGCATGACTGGGAAACTGCTACTCGATGGCAAATATCACACGAGGATAAACGAGGCAAAGGGTGTTACTGCCAAATTAAAATTATTAACATACAAAATACTGGGTCTAAAGAACTTATGCAAACTACACAAAATCGCGAAAAGCCACTGATCAGTTTCATTGTCACATACTACAACGAACCTGTATCGATGCTTAGGGAATGCCTTGACAGTATCCTTGCCATCAACATTGACGATGACGAGCGGGAGGTAATTGTCATCGACGACGGGTCGGACATCAGTCCGCTTAACGAACTCGGCTCGCTGCCCGACAAGATACTTTACATACGGCAGCCCACCCGCGGACTCAGCGAAGCAAGGAATGCCGGAATAGACATTGCCAAAGGACAGTATATCCAGTTCGTAGATGCCGACGACTACCTGTTGACGGATGCCTATAATCTGTGCGTTGACAAGATTCGCGCCCAAAGACCCGACGTCGTAATGTTCGACTTCACCAAAGAAGAGGTCAATCATGACTCGCCCAACCTTTTCAACGGACCAGTGACGGGTTCTGAATACATGCACAACAACAACCTGAGGGCTTGTGCCTGGGGCTACATTTTCCGTAAGGACCTCATAATAAACCTCAGGTTCACACCTGGTCTGCTCCACGAGGATGAAGAGTTTACACCACAGTTGATACTGAAAGCCGAGACTATGTACTATACGGATAATTACGCATACTTCTACAGAGAGCGCCAAGACTCGATAGTACATAAGAATGATGCCGAATGGATACAGAAACGGCTAAACGACGCGGAACATGTAATACTAACCCTCAACCATCTGGCTGCCACCCTACCCTTCTCAGAACGCAAGGCGCTGCAACGAAGGGTGGCTCAGCTGACTATGGACTACACCTATAACGTAATGATACTGACTCACTCCGAGAGCCAACTTGAGGAGCGCATGGAACGCCTGCGCAGTTTCGGGCTTTTCCCACTACCAAAGCGCGACTACACCGTGAAATACGAACTCTTCCGCCGAATGACGGCAAGCAAACTGGGAAGAAAAATACTGCTCAGGACAGTACCACTGATAAAACGCGAGAAATGAGAATACTGCTATTCGGAGAATACAGCAATCTGCATGCCTCACTTGCCGAAGGACTGCGTCAATTGGGGCACGAGGTTTTGGTTGTGTCAAATGGCAACAGATGGCGTGACCATAAGCGCGACATCGACCTCTGCCGCGGAAATGGAGTGTTTGGCGCCATCAAATATATTATCAAACTGCTATTAGTACTTCCACGACTTCGCGGTTTTGACGTTGTACAACTAATTAACCCCGACTTCGTTGAACTCCGGGCAGAGCGCGAATATCCCATTTATCGCTACCTGCGCCGTCACAACAAGTCGATGTTCGTGGGGTCGTTCGGGTGCGACTGGTACTGGGTGCATTCGGGATTGACGGAGAAGTTCTTCCGCTATGGCGACTTCTATATTGGCGACAAGATGCGCGACGACTTTTGGACACGCCACTACACAGAGGAATTCATAGGCAGCGCTAAAGGCGAACTTTGCAAATATATTATGAACGACTGTGACGGCATTCCCGCCTGCTTGTATGAATACCAGAAATGCCACGGGCACTACTTCCCCGACAAGACCCAATTCATCCCTCTGCCGGTACAGATTCCTGAAGAGACATACTCCACGGAACTAAAGGAACCGGGAAAGGTGCGCTTCTTCATCGGAATGGACAGTGAGCGCGACGTATACAAAGGCACCGATGTCATGAACGAAGCTTTAAAAGAGGTGGAGGCAAAATACCCCGACCGCTGCGTTGTAGTGAGAACCGAACGTGTACCTTACGAGGAATACAAACGGAAGATGGAGAGTTGCGACTGCATTCTCGACCAACTCTACTCCTATACCCCAGCCCTCAATGCCCTGATAGCAATGACAAAGGGAATCGTATGCATTGGCGGAGGAGAGCCAGAGAACTACGATATTATCAACGAAAGCGAGCTACACCCCATTATCAACGTATACCCTACAAAGGAGAGCGTCATCGAAGCGCTCGAGGAGTTAATTCTCCACCCCGAGCGACTCCCTGAACTTAAGCGCCAAAGCATAGAATACGTGAAGCGTCACCATGACCACATCAAGGTGGCTCAACAATATGTTGATTTCTGGACAAAGAAAGGAAAGTTGAAAAAATATATTAAATAGTGTAAGAGGTTTTTGCCGTTTCGTCATTTTTTTGTACTTTTGCAGATTGAATAAATCGCATTGGACGAATGAATCTAAAGTGGAGCTACAAAGAACTGACGCCTGAGCAGAAGCGCAAAGCTACTGAACTCGAAGGAAGCGTGGGAATATCGCCTAAACTGGCGGAGATTCTCATACGTCGCGGCATCACCACACAGGAGGAAGCGCAACACTTCTTTCGTCCACAACTGAACAACCTGCTCGACCCGTTCCTAATGAAGGACATGGACATTGCAGTAGAACGCCTCAACGAAGCCATCGGCAGAAAGGAACGTATAATGGTCTATGGCGACTACGACGTAGACGGATGTACTGCCGTTGCCTTAGTCTACAGGTTCATTCTCCAGTTCTATTCAAACGTGGAGTATTACATCCCCGACAGATACGATGAAGGTTATGGTGTAAGCTACAAGGGCATTGACTATGCCAAGGAGCAGGGAGTAAAGCTTATTATCATACTCGACTGCGGAATCAAGGCTATTGACGAGATAGCATACGCCAAGGAGCAGGGAATAGACTTCATTATCTGCGACCATCACGTTCCCGATGACATCATGCCTCCGGCAGTAGCAATACTTAACCCCAAGCGCAATGATGACAATTTCCCGTTTAAGCATCTCTGCGGCTGTGGTGTAGGCTTTAAGTTCATGCAGGCATTTGCCAAAGACAACGGCATACCTTTCTCGCGCCTCATTCCCCTACTCGACTTCGTAGCGGTAGCCATTTCTGCCGATATGGTGCCAGTTATTGAAGAGAACCGCATACTTGCATACCACGGACTGCGACAACTGAACACTAATCCAAGTATCGGGCTCAAGGCAATTATCGATATTTGCGGTCTAAACGGCAGGGAACTGAGTATGAGTGACATTGTATTCAAGATTGGTCCCCGCATCAATGCCTCCGGACGCATGGAAAACGGTAGGGAGAGCGTAGACCTCTTGGTGGAGCGCAATTTCTCGACAGCCCTCAAAGAGGCTAAGCGCATCAACGGATACAACGACATGCGCCGCGACATAGACAAACAGATGACCGAGGAAGCCAACCAGATTGTTGCTCGCATCGAAAGCCAGAAAAAGCATAAGGCGATAGTGCTGTACGACGAGTCTTGGAAGAAGGGTGTTGTGGGTATTGTTGCCTCACGCCTCACCGAAATTTATTACCGCCCTACAGTGGTACTTACCCGCGACGGTGACCTTGCCACGGGTTCTGCCCGCAGCATTGCCGGTTTCGATGTGTACTCTGCCATAAAGAGTTGCCGCGACCTGATGGTGAATTTCGGCGGACATACCTATGCTGCCGGTCTTACCCTTCGCTGGAAAGACGTTCCATTGTTCCGCGACCGCTTCCAAAAGTATGTCGAAGAACATATACAACCCGAGCAGACGGAAGCACTTCTCGACCTTGATGCTCACGTGGATTTCAAGGACATCAACCGCCGCTTCCATAACGAACTGAAGCGCTTCGGACCTTTTGGTCCCATGAACCCGAAACCACTGTTCTTTACCACCGGTGTGTACGACTTCGGCACGAGCAAGGTTGTGGGACGCGAGCAGGAGCACATAAAGCTGGAGCTTGTAGACTCTAAGTCCAACAATGTAATGAACGGCATAGCCTTCGGGCAGAGCGACTCCGTCAGATTCATCAAGTCGAAGCGTTCATTCGACATTGCCTACACTATCGAGGACAACGTGTTTAAGCACGGAGACATTCAACTGCAGATTGAAGACATAAGACCCGGCGACATTGACTGATTACCTTTCAATACTTAAACGCTACTGGGGCTTCGACAGTTTCAGGGGTATACAGCGCGACATCATCGAGAGCATCGGTGCCGGTCATGACACACTCGGACTGATGCCAACGGGAGGAGGAAAGTCGATTACGTTCCAAGTTCCAGCACTGGCAATGGAGGGTGTATGCATCGTCATCACCCCACTCATCGCGCTCATGAAAGACCAGGTGGCACATCTCCGTCGCCTTCATATCCGTGCCGCAGCCATTCATAGCGGACTTACTCGTGAGCAGACCATTACCATTCTCGAAAACAGTATCTTCGGAGGAGTAAAAATACTATATGTCTCACCTGAGCGATTATCGTCTGAACTCTTTCAGAAAAAACTCAGTCACATGAAAGTCAGTTTCATTACTGTGGACGAAGCGCACTGCATCAGCCAGTGGGGATACGATTTCAGACCCTCCTATCTTGACATTGCCAATATCCGACTATTGGCAAATGTTCCTATCCTTGCCCTCACAGCAACGGCAACTCCCAAGGTCATTGACGACATCCAAGACAAACTATCCATCCACAAAGACAGAAACGCCGAAGGATTCAATGTCTTCCGGATGAGCTATGAGCGAAAGAACCTGGCTTATATCGTACGACATGTGGGCGACAAATACGAGCGGTTGGTGAATATCCTTGAAACCCACGAAGGATGTACCATAATCTACGTCCGGAGCCGCAGAAGAACGAAAGAGATTGCCGACTTCCTACAGAAGCGGGGGATTAGTGCACTGGCATACCACGCTGGTCTCGATGATCAGATACGCGATGAGCGACAGCGAGAATGGCACGACGACCGGGTAAGGGTGATGGTGGCAACGAATGCCTTCGGTATGGGTATCGACAAGCCCGATGTACGTCTGGTAATACACTTCGACTGCCCTGACTCTCTGGAAGCATACTTCCAAGAAGCAGGACGTGCCGGGCGTGATGGGCAGCAGTCGTATGCCATAATGCTTTACAATGCGAGTGACGGTGCAAAACTGCGCCGGCGCTTCACCGACACATACCCAGAGAAAGACTATATCCGTCAGGTTTACGAACACCTTGCCTACTACTATCAAATAGCTTTGGGCAGCGGCTTTAACACCGTACATGAGTTCAACATCGACCGTTTCTGCTATGCTTTCAAGCACTTCCCGGTGCAGGTAGAGTCGGCTCTCAACATTCTCACACGTGCGGGTTATATCGAATATAGTGACGAGCGAGAGAACCGCGCACGAGTGATGTTTACCATCGGGCGCGACGACCTTTACCTCCTTCAGTCGCAAACCGAAAAGGAGAACCGTGTTATCACTGCGCTGTTGCGCAATTACAGCGGTCTGTTTTCCGACTATCAGTTTATCGATGAAGCATTCATTGCCCAACAGGCGGGCTTTGACAACTCACAGTCCGTTTACCTTATTCTTAAGAACCTCAACGACAAGCGGATACTCAGTTTCATCCCTCAGCGCAAGACACCACACATACGCTACACCAGAAGCCGTGAAGAGATGCAGCACCTGATATTTCCTCCTGAGATATATGAAGAAAGAAAGAAACAATACAAGAAACGGCTCGACGAAGTGATAGAATATGCCACAAACAACTCCGTCTGCCGCAGCCGACAGCTACTACGATATTTTGGTGAGACCAGTTCCCATGATTGTCACCAGTGCGATGTATGCCTTTCAAATGGCGATGACAAAGACAAGAAAGAAGAGGAAAGAGATGCACGGAAGAAAATTCTCGAGTTTCTTGCCGATGGTAAGTTACACCCTATCACCGACATATATAAAATAAAAATGCCCCATGAACGAATCCTTGGGGCACTTAGATTTCTTTTGTTAGATGAAGCCGTCTACATGAAAGACAGCTTCATCGTGATAGCTTCGTAAAAGCTTAGTTGTTCTCCGGACGCAATTGGCGAACTACAGCTCCTGCGCGCCACATTTCCTGATTACGCATAGCTTCAAGTTCCTTCTCAAGACCCTCACGATAGTCGGGCTTAGAGTTAGCGTCGATTGAGATTTGTGCTTCATTACCACTCTTTACTGATGCATAAAGCTGTTCCATAACGGGCTTAATAGCATCGTGGAAACGTGGAGCCCAGTCGAGCGCACCACGCTGAGCGGTGGTAGAGCAGTTAGCATACATCCAGTCCATACCCTTAGCACCGAACAACGGACCAAGGCTCTGTGTGAGCTCTTCAACTGTTTCATTGAATGCCTCCGAAGGAGAGTGACCGTTCTCACGCAGTACCTCGTACTGTGCAAGCAGCAGTCCCTGAATAGCACCCATGAGAGAGCCGCGCTCACCGGTAAGGTCGCTGGTTGCCTCACGCTCAAAGGTAGTCTTGAACATATAGCCGGCACCGATACCGATACCGAAAGCAAGAGTCTTTTCCTCAGCCTTTCCGCTTGCATCCTGGTATACTGCATAAGAGCAGTTCAGACCACGACCCTCGCAGAACATTGTGCGGAGTGATGTTCCTGAGCCCTTAGGAGCGACAAGGATAACGTCTACATCAGCAGGAGGAACCACACCTGTGCGATCGCTCCAGTTGATAGCGAAACCATGACTGTAGTATAGTGTCTTACCCTTGGTAAGATACTTCTTTATTGTAGGCCACACCTGAATCTGACCTGCGTCTGAAAGCAGCATGCAGAGGATAGTACCCTTCTCGGCTGCCTCCTCAATAGAGAACAGAGTCTTTCCCGGAACCCATCCGTCGGCAACAGCCTTCTCGTAGGTTTTACCCTGACGCTGACCAACAATAACGTTGAAACCGTTGTCGCGCAGGTTGCAAGCCTGACCAGGTCCCTGAATACCATAGCCGATTACTGCTATTGTTTCGTTCTTCAATACTTCGCGAGCCTTCTCAAGTGAGAACTCCTTGCTGGTGATGACCGTTTCGATAACACCACCGAAATTCATTTCTGCCATAAGCGTGATTTTTTGTTTGTTAACTATGCTTCTGCGGGAGCTTCTGCTGCAGCTTCTTCAGCGGGTGCTTCAGTTGCCTGTTCCTCTGCAGCTGCCTCTGCGGCTGCTTCAGCTTCAGCGGCTGCTGCGGCTGCCTTCTTCTCGGCTACCTTCTTGGCGATGTCTTCATTCACCTTCTTCTCAGCCTCGAGGTTCTTTGCAGCCTCTTCCTTCTTAGCCTTTGCCACGTTCTGGCGTACAGCGTCAAATCCCTTTACCTTAGCTTCTTTCCATTCGTCGAACTTCTTCTGTGCAGTAGCCTCGTCGAAAGCGCCCTTCTTAACACCACCGCGGAGGTGCTTCATAAGATAAACGCCCTCGTTGCTGAGGATGTTGCGAACAGTGTCTGTAGGCTGAGCGCCTACCTCTACCCAATAGAGTGCACGATCAAAATTCAAATCCACTGTGGCAGGATTGGTGTTAGGATTGTAGGTACCAATCTTCTCAGTAAATCTACCATCTCGTGGTGCTCTTACGTCAGCGATAACAATGCGATAAACGGCATAGCCTTTGTGTCCGCCTCGCTGCAATCTGATTTATGTTGCCATTTTTTAATGCTTTAATTTGTTAATTTGGTTTGAATTTAATGCTACTATCTCGTAATAGCGGCTGCAAAGGTAGCAAAAAAAATGAAAACGGAAAAAAGAAAAAGGAAAAATTATCTATTGCAGGTCATTTTTCCTCTTTTAATCTTTAATTATTCTGTTTTCATTCAGTTTTCATCTATTTCTCATTCATTCCCGTAGCGCTCCACCGCCTCGTAATAGGTATCAAGACTACCTATATCGAACCTTCCGCCACTCATCTTCCACGCATGCATGATGGTATGTTCTACCATATAATGAGCAAGGTTACCAGGGGCATCCTTACCACATCCGTTCTTCACGGATTGTCTTACCAGCCCGAGGTCTTTTTTCAGATAGATATAGAATGGCGGTACAGCCCAATGGGTCTTCGGCTCCTGGGGTTTCTCTGCCATCTCGAGTACTTTCATCTGCTCGTCGACCACAATTACTCCCGTACGTTGCAGTTTCTCTACAGAGGGCTGTTCATGGCACATTATACAACTTGTCTCCTTCTCTTTGGCAAAGTCAACAAACTCCCTGAATGAGAAGAAGAGCAGATTATCAGCCGCAACCACCAACATATCATCGTCTATATTCAGTTTGTCCATAGCAAAGAGCAGGTCGCATACCGCTCCAAGCCTTGTTTCGTTGGTTTCTGTACCATCATCAACCACCGTTATTGGCTTGCTATAGTGCTGCTCACTTCTCCACTTCTCGAAGATTCCGGCAAACCGGTGATTGGTGATAATAATATGTTCGTCAATGTCGTCTATCTTATCAATATCATCGAGCATCCTTCCAAGAATGGTGCTTTTACCAATCTTCAGCAAGGGTTTAGGAAAGTTCTTTGTCAACTCCCCAAGTCTTGTGGCATATCCAGCAGCAATAACGATATTCTTCATTTTTCTGTCTCTTTTACTTCACAGCCTTCTCACCCTTCCACGAATCTTGCGCCGTCATCGGGCTTCACCCAGTATATTTTGAAAGTCTTTTCATATTCGGGGAACTGCTCAAGGTATCTTTCTGTCAACTCTTTCTCAATATTATCCTTCTCTTCTGGCTTGACGAGGGCTATGCAAGCACCTTTGAAGCCTGCTCCCGAAAAACGTCCTCCGTAAACTCCCGGCAGACTGCGCATGATGTCGTAGATAGCTATCAATTCAGCACTGCCGCACTCGTAGTTGTGAATAGAACTCTCACAGGAATCATAGCTCAGTTTCCCGAATAGTTTAAGGTTTCCCGTCTCCCATGCCGTAACACCCTGACGCACACGGCGATACTCCGAGTAGAAGTGTTCTGCCCTGCGTGCGAAACGTGCCGGCATGGCAATGCGCGTCTTATCAAATGTGGCTTTTGGAATGTCTCTGAGGAATGTCTTGTCAAACGACTTCAGCGGCTGATCGGTATATGCCCACATGTTCCATGCTGCCGTTTTGCATTCCTGCACCCTCAGGTTATAGTCAGAATTCACCAAGCTGCGTGTCAGTCCAGAGAAGAATATGCCTATCTCAAAGTCCTCCATCTCCTCGTTACGCTTTATTATTCGCCATTCGTCAGAGTCGCAGTCGAGGAATAACAGCCCATCTTTCTTGCCCAATGCTATACATGCCTGATCCAACAGTCCGTTGTTCAGTCCGATATATTCGCGTTCCGCCTCTGATGCAATCTTCACTATCTCGAAGGGGCGTAGCGCTATGTCGTTTGCCTTTGCCAGTGCCATTACGTAAGCTATCAGCACGGCAGCACTCGAACTGAGACCTCCTACAGGAAGACTTCCTTGTATCACTCCTTCAATACCCCTGTTGAGTTCGAATCTTTTTCTCAGCGCGAACTTCGCTCCACGGGCATAGTCGCCCCAGTGGTACTCTCTTACCTGCGACGGTTGATTGACGTAGAATTCCACATCACCTTCAAAGGTTTTGGAATGGAGTTTCACTCGTCCGTTTTCGGTTATATTAAACCACAGGTCTACTCCCTTGTTGATTGCAAAACCCGTCACCAATCCATGCTGGTGGTCTACGTGGGCACCGATTGGGCACACTCTGTAGGGGGCATAAATATGATACTGATAATCGTTGTTCATAGATATTATGGTTTCAATTCGAACACTCCTGTGGGTGATTTCCTTTTTAGAACATCCAGCATGAAGTCCTTTCCAGGTATTATTCCATACCCGCTGAGTGTCATCTCAACAGTTTTTCTTGCCAGTTCGGGATGATTGTTGTCGTGGCTCAGATGACACAGCCACACATGTTTCAGCTTCGGAGTAGCATTCTGGGCTATAGCTTCTGCACAGTCGATATTGCTTAAATGTCCAATGTCGCTTGCCACCCTCTCCTTGAGGAACTGGGGATAGCGCCCGTTCATAAGCATCTCCTTGTCGTGGTTAGCCTCGATTACCAGGTAGTCGGCACTGCCGATATACTCTTTCATTTCATCTGTAATATGTCCCACATCCGTCATCAGACAGAAGCGAACACCCTCTGCATCAATGCAGTAGCCCACGTTGTCATGACTATCATGAGGTACGCCGAAGGCAGTTATTGTAAAGGCACCAAGCTGAAGGGTCCGACCTTTCTCCACCACGTGCCTGTCAATGGGCATTATCTTCTTCCCGACACAGTCGTTCAGGTCTATTCCCTTATGCACTGCCTCGGTGGCATATACAGGTACATGATAGTCGCAACTGAAACTGCCTATTGACTTTACATGGTCTGCATGATCGTGCGTCACGAGAACGTGCTTCACTTTCCCCATGTTAAGACCATAGTCCTGAAAGTACTTCTTCAGTTGTCGTAATCCTATTCCAATATCTATTATCAATCCATCCTGCTCAGTGAAGAGATAGTAGCAGTTACCACTACTTCCACTGCCGAATGATAAAAATTTCAGCATTTTATTATAATTTTAATGCAAAAGTAAGAAAAAAACGCCATAATACCAAAGAAAATTATTACCTTTGTCGTGTCTTTAAATGTTTTTAATATGAAAATAAGGAATGCTCTTTGGCTCCTCGGCTCTGTCTTGATGATCTCTGCATGCGACAAAACAGCGGCACTATCGCCTGACGAACGTGCGGCAAAGGTGGCTGAAGGTTTCGCTGTAGCCTACTTTAACTACGATTTCGAACGGGCGGCTAAATACTGTGACGAAGGAAGTTTGAAGTGGTTGAAGTTTGCTGCCAGCCAACTGACTCAAGAAGACATTGACAAACTTAATGGAAAGGATGAGGCTCAGGTGTCTGTCGAAGACTTTGTGCGCTCCGAAGAAGGAGACTATGCCATTGTCGAAGTGTCCGACTTCCTCAGACTTGGTGCACTGAACAATAAGAATGCTGTTGTTGATTGTGAAAGATTCCGCATTCCTCTTTCACGTTTCCTTGATAAAGACGGAGAAGAGCAGTGGCAGGTTAGAATGGCATGCCTACCGCAAAGTGAAAGGCAAAGTCGCGACTGAGTTTCGGATAGGCTATAGGATAGTGCTCACGCCGCGTCTCATAGGCGGGATTTACTGCTTTCATACCCATGTCGAAACGCACCACGAAGTAGTCGAAATTCAGCCTGATACCCAGTCCGTAGGCTGCTGCCATTTGCTTCAAAATGTTTTTCCACTTGAACTGTCCTCCGGGCTGCTCTTCATATTCACGCAGCGTCCAGATATTTCCAGCATCTACAAAGAGTGCTCCTGCAAACTTCCAGAACAGCGGCGTCCTAAGTTCCATATTAAGGTCCAGCTTCACGTCACCCGTCTGGTTGATGAAGTCTATGCGTCCGTCGGTTCCCTTAAAGCCACCTGGTCCTAACCCCCTGACGTGCCATCCGCGTACCGAGTTTGCTCCTCCCGAGAAGTAGCGTTTCTCGAATGGCAGCACCGTGGAGTTACCATAGGGATAAGCTATCCCGAAGTCGCCGTGCAGCACTAACTGGTTACGGCTGTCGAGCGGCACTATGTGGGTATAGTCTACATCTGCCTTGGCATACTGGGCATAGGCGATATTGAATAGTGTATATTGGTCGTTACTGTTCTTCTCCAGCACCAGCGGCTTGCTTAGTGCATTGAGCAGGTTGCCGGAAGTCTCCACGTTCACTCGCCACGAGTTTCGTCTATGGCTGTATGAGAATCCGAAACCAGCTTTCATAATGAAGAGGTCTTCGTAGTTATACCTCAGGATGGCGTTCCTACTGGTAGAGTTCTCCAGATAGTCTCGTCTGAAGGTCGACGATATCCAAGGCATGTAGATGTAGTTCAGGTCTACTACGTCAAGTCGCCAGCGGGTGTGGTGCTGCGGGTCTTGCCAACGGTACTTCCATGCTGCCGAGAACACTCTGCGGTGGAACTCCGGACGGTCCTGCATGTCATACGCCACACTCAGTTCCGAAGTTGCTGTAGAATTTCTGCGGAACTCCTGGCTCAACAACGGGGCTATCATCCGCGGGAACTGTAGTTTGGCTTCTATGCTGTACTCCTGGTAGTTGGAGTTCTGATAGCCCTCAAGATCTTTTATCGCCTCGTAAGCTCCGCGCAGTTTTATACTGAATGTCTCCGACCCGCGGAACAGATTGCGGTTCTCCCAAGTAAGCGACGCTGCTGCACCGAGGTCGCCTGCGGTGTTTGTTCCCTCGGGTTGGAAGATTATGCTGTTGGGTTTATTGGTGCTAATCTGTATGTTACAATCCAGAAGGTTCGTATCCGGTAGTTCCACGAACTTAATGTTGGTGTATCTCACTATCGGCAGCCGTCCGAAGTTATTGTATGTTCTTTGTAATGCCGATCCGCTGTAGTATTTCCCCTCCTCAATCCAAGAGTTCTCTTCCAGCACATGGCGGCGCAGGTGGTATTTCCCATTCTCGTCGGGCTGGAAGTTCACGCCCCTTACCATGTAGCGTGCATGATTGTCGCCATTGAGCAGTAGAGTCAAGTCCACCTTTCTGCCTCCTCTTACGGTGTCTGCAGTGAAGCGTATGAAATCTTTATGGAATCTGTAGTAGCCATCATCGGTAAGTATCTTTGTTATCCGCTGCCGCTCGTTGTTCAGTGCTTCCACCGAGAACTGCTGCCCGCTCCTCAGCCTTCTGTTCTCTTCTTTGTCCATCTGCAATATTTCGGCAATCCTACTGTCGCGAATGTCATACTCAACGTTACCCAAGACATAAGGCTCACCGGGATGGAGCACATAGAGCACCTTTACTTTCTTGTCCTTATATTGAGGCATCACCTCTACCCCGGCATTCATATACCCCATGTTGTTCAGCGCCCTGGTGAGGTCTTCGCGGGTCAACCTTGCCTGAACGGTGTCGAACACTTCTTTTTTCTTGAATATCAGGAAGCGGCGCTGGTCTGCTTTCTGACGAATATAAGGATAAAGCTGTGAGGTTTTCACCTCGGCTTTGTCGCTAATCATCCCCACCCCACTGAGCCAATAGTCATCGTCGCCGACAAGTTTCGCCGACGAACACCCCGATGTTATTATGCCAATAGCTAAAAACAGGAGGCATGAACCAAGGGCGGAAAAACGAAAAACAACATTCTTTCCCATTCCGCTTGCAAAATTACGAAAAAATCCATATATTTGCACCAATGATTAGTAAAAACCTTATAAAATTAATTCGGTCGCTCGACCAGAAGAAGTATCGGCGACAGGAAGGGCTCTTCGTCGCAGAGGGACCAAAAGTTGTTGGTGACCTGATGGCAACCATGCAGCCCGAGCTAATTGTGGCTACCGAAGAGTATCTTCGGGAGTACGGGGGCACGGGGGCACGGGGGTGCAAGAATTGTAAGTGTGAGGTGGTGACGGCAGACGAACTGCGCCGAATTTCTTTCCTCCAGCATCCTCAGCAGGTACTCGCCCTCTTCCCGCTACCTACTAATCTCGTACCTTCAAACGCCCGCACCCCCGCACACCCGAATCTAATACTCGCCCTCGACGGTGTTCAGGACCCCGGCAACGTCGGTACCATAATCCGCCTTGCCGACTGGTTTGGCATTGACACCATTATCTGTAGCCGCGACACTGCCGATGCCTTTGCTCCAAAGGTCGTACAGGCAACGATGGGTAGCATCGCACGCGTACATATTATATATACAGACATCGTGGAGTGGCTCGACTCTCTTGCTGAAGGCACTCCTGTCTATGGCACCCTGCTCGACGGCGACAACATCTACTCCCAATCCCTGCAACGCGACCGTGGTGTCATCGTCATGGGAAATGAGGGCAACGGCATTTCCACTGCCGTCCGTTCACGCATCACCCATCGCCTGCGCATTCCTTCCTTCCCCGAGGGACGCCCCACTGCCGAAAGTCTCAACGTAGCCATCGCAACCGCCATAATCTGTTCCGAATTCCGTCGCCCAAGCCTATGATTATCGTTCAGTATATAATTGTCACGGCGGTGCTCTGCGCCGCCATCGGCTATGCTTTATGGCGAGCCTATCAAGCCGTTCGTCACGCCAACGACCCTTGCTACGGATGCAGCGGATGTGCTCTAAAGGAAATTAAAAAGGGGAAAGACTGTACTTTTTCTCGATAATTCAAAAAAAATAGATTTTTTTTTGGTATTTTGCTCGCTTATTCGTACCTTTGCACCCGCTACAATGAAAATGGTGCGTTAACAAAGCGGTTATGTGGTGGTCTGCAAAACCATATAGAGCAGTTCGACTCTGCTACGCACCTCTAACAGAAGCAGCCGGAAGTCATAATACTTCCGGCTGCTTGTTTTTCGAAATAATACTTTTCATCAACTGAGATACCACTGATACAGGCGGTGGATGCCCTCGTCAATCTCCACTTTATGGTGCCACCCAAGTCGATGCAGTTTTGTGACATCAGTTAGCTTGCGAGGCGTTCCATCGGGCTTCGAAGCGTCCCAGAGGAGTTTTCCACGGAAGCCGATCTCACGTATAATCTTCTCTGCTGCCTCACGTATGGTCACCTCTTTACCTGTTCCAACGTTGATATGGCAGTTGCGTATTTCGCGCTGTCCTGGCTCGTAGGTATCCTTGAAGTCTACGTTCAGCAGCACGTGCACGCTGGCGTCTGCCATTTCCTCGCTCCACAGGAACTCGCGCATCGGGGAACCCGTACCCCAGAGGGTTACGCTTTCGGGACGTATGCCGAACTTGGCCAGTTCTGCCAGAATCTCCTCGTTACTGTTCTTTCCTGAAACGCCCTCCACGGGTCGTCTGTCGAGGTCGCGGCGCACGGCGTCCCAGTCACCTTCGTTAAGGCATTTCGCAAGATGAATCTTACGTATCATTGCCGGCAGCACGTGCGAGTTCTCCAAGTGGAAGTTGTCATTGGGACCGTAGAGATTTGTCGGCATCACGGCTATATAGTTACAGCCGTACTGAATGCTGAAACTCTCGCACATCTTCAATCCTGCAATCTTGGCGATGGCATAAGGTTCGTTGGTATACTCGAGCTCTGACGTAAGCAGTGTTTCCTCAACCATTGGCTGTGGTGCCAGACGCGGATAGATGCAGGTACTGCCGAGGAAGAGCAGTTTCTTCACCCCGTGGCGGAAGCTCTCGCCTATTACGTTCTGCTGTATCTGCAAGTTCTGATAAATAAAGTCGGCTCGATAGTTGAGGTTTGCCATGATTCCACCTACATGTGCGGCAGCCAACACTACCGCATCTGGCTGTTCCTCATCGAAGAACTTCCTCACGGCAACAGCGTCGAGCAGGTCGAGTTCTTTATGTGTGCGTCCCACGAGGTTGGTGTACCCCCTGTCGCGCAGGTTGTTCCAAATAGCAGAGCCCACCAGTCCGCGGTGTCCTGCAACATATATCTTAGCATTCTTGTCAAGACTCATTTCACTATTCCTTTCTCCAGATATTCTGCGAGGTTTGTGCGTATGTTCGCGGCAGCCCTTTCCACTGCCACCTTCTCCATATCATGACGCACCATCAGCTCTACAAGCTGTTCGAAAGTTGTCTTCTGCGGATTCCACCCCAGTTCCTTGCGCGCCTTCGATGGGTCGCCCCAGAGGTTCACCACGTCGGTAGGTCTGTAGAAGTCCTCGCAAACCTCTACAAGTACCCGTCCGGTCTTCT
>JAFTFC010000051.1 GCA_017449725.1 Prevotella sp.
GAAATTCCCAATCCGCCGTATGTTCAGTTACCTATTATTCGCTCTGTTATCGAACAGCTTCAGGGCATAGGTATCTGTGAGGCGACAAGTATTAGTGCCACACCTGTAAACTGGGTGTTGGACCGTATTCTTGGCAAATTCTGAAGAGTGAAGAGTTTTAGATGCTGAGGATTGCCACCATAGTTTTCGTCCTGTTGCTTCTGACTGTCGCCGATGTCTCTGCTCAGGAAACTGCCGAGGATTCTCTTTTGGCACTTCCAGTCGATTCTGTGGCGCCGATTGCAGCTGACACCTCTGTAGCTTTTCTCTCTGACTCCCTTTCGCAGCCAGTTAGGAGTCGCGGTTTTTTCAGAAGGATTGCCGACTGGTTTGCTAAGTTCAACGACATAGACACGGTCTACATTGAGCCGCAGCACTACAACTTTGCCGCTATGCTCCAAAACACCAATGTGTTCCAAGTTAGTACCTTCAGGACAAAGAGCGATTTCGAGATACGGCTCTCGCCAGATTTGAAAACCAAGGTCGGACCTTATTTCGGATGGCGCTGGGTATTCCTCGGCTATACTATAGATGTGAAGAACCTGTTTCGTAACACTGATGGAACTTATATTGACATAAGCCTCTACAGTAATCTTTTCAATCTCGACCTGTACTATTTAGATACAGGGCACGACTTCAAAATTCGTTCCAATCATATTCATCCCACACATGACACTTCCGGTCTCACCGGAAAGAAGTTTGATGGACTATCGGTTAAGGCGAGGGGGTTCAACCTCTTCTATGTTATGAACCACCACCACTTCTCATACCCCGCCGCCTACAGCCAGAGCACGGTGCAGCGGCGAAGTTGCGGATCGGGACTTCTGGGTTTAGGCTACGCCCACCATTCGATAAATCTGGATATGAACAGGATTATCGATATGTATAGATTATATGTTCCTGAGGCTCAGAATCTTGAGAGTGTTGATATCGATGAAGAACTCTTTGCCGCCAATGACATTCACTTTCAGACCTACACTCTGAATGGCGGATATGCCTACAACTGGGTGTTTGCCAAAAACTGGCTCTTCTCAATCAGCGCCACGCTTGGACTGTCATACAAGATTACCGATGCCGACCTACAGGAGCGCAAAGGACGTCCCTTCAAGGACTTCTCAGCCGATTACGTCAACATCGACTTCAACGGCAGAATGGGAGTTGTCTACAACAACACCAAGTGGTTCGCCGGCTTCAGCGCCATAGCCCACAACTTCAACTATCGCTCAGACCTTTTCACGTCGTACAATACATACGGAACGTTCAATTTCTATGTTGGATTCAATTTCTGGTAATTTGAAGGAACTATAAAACTATAAAGAATAAATAATGAAACGCTGGATTATATTTCTGTCGCTAATCCTTGTCTTCGGAAGTGCCGATGCACAGGTGACATACTCAAAAAAGGACTCTGTGAAGGTAGTTGAAATTCTGCGCGGCAAGGATACAACAATCCTCGATATAGCACGCCGATTCCTCGGTGTTCCATACGTTGCCCATACCCTCGAAGTAAACCCCGAGGAGCAGCTTGTGGTTAACCTGCGCCAATTAGACTGCACCACCTTTGTCGAGACGGTGCTGGCACTGAAGCGATGCAAGGATAAGGGCGAGAAGACATTCGGCGACTACTGCCGTCGCTTACAGGAGATACGCTATGAGAGTGGGGCAGAGCCCGACTATACAAAGCGTCTTCATTATTTCACCCTCTGGATGGACGACAACGCGAAGATGGGTATTGTAAAGGATGTAGAGACGCCCAATCCGCCATATACCGCAGTGCAGAAAGTCAGCACCGACTATATGACTACCCATGTAAAGTCGTACAAGATGCTCAGCGCACATCCGGCGTGGGTGCCTGCCATCAGAAATATGGAGAAAAGCATCAGCGGAAAACGATACCGATATATCCCCAAGGCGCAGCTTAAGAATACCAGGCTGTTGCGTTCCTGCATCCATGATGGCGACATTATCAGCATACTCACCAATATTCAGGGACTCGACACCCAGCATATCGGGTTCGCCGTGTGGCAGAAAGACGGGCTCCATCTGCTCAATGCCTCCAGCATCCACAAAAAGGTAGTCCTCGAGCCAATGACCCTCCGTCAATACCTCTATCGGCATAAGACAATGCCCGGAATAAGGGTTTGCAGACCATAAAAGACAGAGAAAAGTGTTAAAAACGTAACAAAGTTAAGAAAAATTTTGCAGATTTCGATTTTTTGTCTACCTTTGTCGCCGAAATAAAAAAAAATGTAATTCAAAACCAAAAACGAAAGCCTATCGAAACATTATTACTCCTATAACCAAATAAGAAGTAAAAATGGACAAATTGCAAGTGATGACCGACGAAGAGTTGGCATTATCTTATGTAAATGGCAATAACAAGGCTTTCGATTTGCTGCTTTCACGCACTCAGTCGAAATTGTTCTCTTATATCCTTTTCGTGGTACATGACCGCGATAAGGCAGACGATGTCTTCCAGGAGACATTCGTTAAAGCCATAGCTAAACTACATCAAGGAAAGTACACCACATCGGGAAAGTTCCTCGCGTGGATTATGCGCATAGCCCACAACGTCATCATGGACAGCTATCGTGAGCAGCGATATAAGGGTACCGTTGATGTTGCCGGCGACAACGACTTGTCTAACATATCGTCCGACAGCCTCCTCGACTCTAACATCGAGAGCCAGTATGTCAATACCCAGATACTCAGTGATGTCAAGAAGATGATGAACCTGCTGCCAGCGCCACAGCGCGAGGTGGTGTTCATGCGCTATTATCAGGAAATGTCATTCAAGGAGATAGCCGAAGTGACGGGAGTGAGCATCAATACCTCACTGGGTCGTATGCGTTACGCCCTGCTAAACATGCGCAGGATGGCACGCGACAATCAGCTGTCACTCCAGATGATGGACTAAATTTTCAGCGATTTTATTACTTCAGCAGGATTTGCGGCACCGAAGATGTAGCTGCCGCTAACCAATACGTCAGCTCCCGCCTCTACAAGGCGCGGGGCTGTTTCTGCCTGTACTCCGCCGTCAACTTCTATCAGTGCCTTACTACCACTGTTGTCAATAAGCTTGCGCAATTGAGCCACTTTCTTCACAGTATTCTCTATGAACTTCTGTCCGCCGAATCCTGGGTTCACACCCATCAGCAGTACCAGTTCCACATCGCCCACGATGTCTTCCAGTACACTTACGGGTGTAGATGGATTGATGGTAACGCCAGCCTTCATGCCCGCCTGATGAATCTCCTGGACTGTGCGGTGCAGGTGAGTGCACGCTTCGTAATGCACATTCATCAGCATAGCCCCCAGTCGTGCTGTCCGCTCTATGTAGCGCTCCGGTTTCACTATCATGAAGTGCACGTCAAGTGGTTTCCTGCTTGCTTTGGCAATAGCCTCAATCACAGGGAATCCGAATGAAATATTCGGCACGAAAACACCGTCCATAATGTCCAGATGCAGCCAGTCTGCCTCGCTGTTGTTCAGCATCTCAATGTCTCTCTCAAGATGCAGAAAGTCGGCAGAAAGCAATGAGGGAGAAACTAATGTACTCATAGACTTTTTCCTTTCTTGATTTTTAGTTCATCCACAGTTCTGCTGTAGTTCCGCTCTGCTTGAAGTCCTGATAGGCATAAGCCACTTGGCGGATGTTGTTAAGAATTTGTTCTGACGGATTGATTTCTTCGGGTGTATAATATGTCATAGGCAAAAATGGATTTTAATTACATCTATATAACGCACCCTCCCCGCATATTATTATATCTGTTTCCCATATTTTTTTCTTCTATTAAAAATTAAAAATGGATTTTATTTTGCATTCCGCTCACTTAATCTTACCTTTGCATCGCAAAATGTGATAACATGGAGAGAAAGATAAAGACAGTGATTCTGGATTTCGGTGGAGTAATAATAACATCGTGCCAGAAAGAGGCAATGAGACGGCTTGCCGAAATTGGTGTTGGACCGGAGGTTATGACGCTTGACAACTATGCTCAGACGGGACTTATCGGTGCCCTGGAAGAGGGAAAGATAGGCGAGGAGGAATTCCGCCGTGCGCTGAGTGAGAAGATAGGAAAAGAACTGACATTCGAAGATCTGAAGTGGGTGATAACAGGATATGCCAAAGAGGTGCCTGAGCGCAACCTGAGGCTGCTGCGCCAATTACGGCAGGAGGGTTACCGGCTACTATTGCTTTCGAACACCAACCAGTATATGATGGCTTGGGCAATGTCAGAAGAGTTCGATGGCAGGGGAGGTGCCCTCAGTGACTACTTTGACCACTGCTACCTCAGTTATCAAATGGGATTGGCAAAGCCTGACCCCGAAATCTTTCGTGAGGTGCTGCGCCAAGAAAATCTTGACCCGCAGACCGCCATCTTCGTGGACGACAACGATACTAACATCCGTACTGCATCACAACTTGGGCTTCACACACTGATGCCGGTTAACGGTGAGGACTGGACGGAAGATCTGAAGAGGGCACTATATAAAAATTAGGTTTGAGGGTGTAAGGGTGTCAAACCCTTTCATGCAGGGCGTTTCGGGCGTACACCCTGGGGTGTAAGGGTGTGGTAAGGGTGTTGTACCACACCCTCGCAACACCCTTGCACCCTAGGGTGTGCAGCTGCAGGCCCGACAAACAGAGGGCTACAACACCCTAACACCCTTTGATGCGAAAAATTTCATGTAACGAAGTGATTAGCGCCCCGAAGAGAGAAGTAACATCTCCGAAAGCGAGCCGTAACCTCGCTGGCAGCGAGCCGTAACCTCGCTGGCAGTGAGCCGTAACCTCGCTTCGACTGAGGAATAACCTCGGTTTGAGTAAACCATAACCTTGGCGGGAAATTCTCTAGAGAATTCTTCGTGATGCTTATACCACGGTCCGGCAATGGAATAACCTCGGTCGCAAATTCTCTAGAGAATTTCCTGCAAAAGTTATAGCATGATAAGAGCGACCCATTACCACAGTCGGATGAACCCAATGCCTTGGTTCATCCGACGTATAACTATGGTTTAATCGAGACTGATTTGTTTATTGCTTTAACAAGAAGGACTTGAATTCGGCGAAATCGCGGGACATTGGGATGCTCTGCTTCTCTCCGCGCATGAAAGCGGCAAGACGCTCGGGTATCTCTACGTCGATGCCGAGTATTTCGTCTACTTTCTCCTTGAACTTTGCAGGGTGGGCTGTCTCACAGAAGATGCCTATTTCGCCTGGTTGCAGTTGCTCCTTCAAAGCCTGATAGCCGCAAGCACCATGAGGGTCAAGGATATAGCCTGTTTCCTGATAGCACTGGCGCATAATTTCGCGAATCTGTTCGTCGCTGTATGTTGCTCCACTGATGTGGCTGCGGATGGTATCGTAGTCTCCCTTATAGAGGTCGTAGATGCGTGCGAAGTTCGACGGGTCGCCAACATCCATAGCGTTGGCGAGGGTCTGAACTGACGGCTTCGGTTCATATTTACCGGTCTGGAGGTACTTGTAGACAATATCGTTGGCGTTGTTGGCAGCGATAAAGCGTTTTACGGGCATGCCCATCTCTGCTCCGAAGAGGGCGGCGCATATGTTGCCGAAATTGCCGCTTGGGACGCAGATTACTGGCGTGGGTGCGGGGGTACGTGGGTGCGGGGGTACGAGGCTCTCCTGCTTCATCAGCTGCGCTACGGCATAGAAGTAGTAGAAAGCCTGAGGCAGGAAACGTGCCACATTGATGGAGTTGGCAGAGGTGAGACGCATGTGGGCATTGAGTTCTTCGTCCATGAAGGCGCTCTTAACCAGTGACTGACAGTCATCGAACACTCCGTCAACCTCGATTGCGGTGATATTTTGCCCAAGGGTGGTGAACTGGCTTTCCTGAATGCGGCTCACTTTTCCCTTTGGATAGAGCACGTAAACATGGATTCCATCGACTCCGAGGAATCCGTTAGCAACAGCTGAACCGGTATCGCCCGAGGTGGCAACAAGGACGTTGACTTCTTGTTTATCCTTAGAGTCCTTAATGAAATATTGCAAAAGGCGCGCCATGAAGCGTGCACCGACATCCTTGAAGGCGAGGGTGGGACCGTGGAAGAGTTCCAGTGAGTAAATGCTGTCGGTGACCTTGACGATGGGGCAGTCGAACTTCAGGGTGTCGTATACAATATGGCGGAGAGATTCGGGCTCAACGTCGTCACCGAAGAATGCTGTCGCCACTTCGTAGGCAATCTCCTGAAACGACATCTCGGGCATTCGTTCGAAGAAGTCATTACTAAGCGGACGAATAGTCTCGGGCATGTATAGTCCGCGGTCTTCTGCCAGTCCCTTAACCACTGCTTTCTCGAGTGTAGCAATGGGGGCTTTCTTGTTTGTACTGTAGTATTTCATATACTGAAGTTTTTGCTTTTTTACCCTTTTACCTTTTTGCTTTTTATATTTTCGTCGCAAAAGTACGCAGATATTTTGAGATATGCAAGAAAAATTTTTCTTTATTTTCTGCTCACTTAATCATATTTTTTGTACCTTTGCCAAAAATTTAAATATTAATACATTATGAAACAAACAATATTGGTAACTGGTGGTACGGGCTTTATTGGCAGTCATACTAC
>JAFTFC010000052.1 GCA_017449725.1 Prevotella sp.
AAATGATTGAGTTGCGCAATTTCTTTGTAACTTTGCAGGCAAATTTGAGAAAGCATATTTATTAAATAGGTAAAATGGATTGGTTGGCAGACTTATTCTACAACACTGAATCGGTGGCGCACATAGCGCTACTTTATGCCGTGGTGATAGCCATCGGTGTGTATCTGGGCAAAATAAAAGTTGGCGGAGTATCGCTGGGTGTCACATTCGTTCTATTCGCCGGAATTCTGGCGGGACATCTCGGGTTCACGGCACCTACCCCGATTCTTAACTTCGTTCAGGACTTCGGACTTATCCTCTTTGTTTTTATGATAGGTTTACAGGTGGGTCCGGGCTTTTTTGAGAGTTTTGGTACACAGGGCATTAAACTCAACCTCATGGCTATATCTGGAATACTCCTAAATATCCTTGTGATGTTTGCCTGCTATTTCATTTTTTTCGACACATCCGACAAGACTGCGCTGCCCATGATGGTTGGTACACTCTACGGAGCAGTCACTAACACCCCCGGTCTTGGTGCTGCCAACGAAGCCTTAGGCTCTGTCTTCGGGCAGGATGCACCTCAGATAGCATCGGCTTATGCATGCGCTTATCCCCTTGGTGTACTGGGAATTATCGGTGCCACTATCCTTATCAGGTATATTTGCAAGGTGCGACTTGACAAAGAAGAGAAGCGGCTGCAAGCAATGGAAGAAACGGCTGCCAACAAGAAGCCTTACAAGATGCATCTTGAAGTGACCAACAAATACCTTGAAGGCAAGACGCTGCTGCAAGTTCACGATTTCCTGAACAGAGACTTCGTCATTTCGCGCATGGTACACAACGGTGAATTGTCGATACCTAACCGCAATACGGTTTTCCATCTTGGCGACCAGATGCTTGTGGTTTGTGCCGAAGCCGACCAAGAAGCCATCATGGCATTCATAGGTCCGAAACTTAATATTGACTTCGAGCAACAAGATCAGCCGCTGGTTTCGAAACGAATCCTCATCACAAACCCTGCTATCAATGGTAAGACGCTTGCCTCTATGCACTTCTCGAGTGTTCATGGTGTGAATGTCACCCGACTGACCCGTCATGGCATCGACCTCTTTGCCTCGGCAGGACTGCCGCTTCAGGTTGGTGACAAGATTATGGTTGTCGGTCCTGAGGATGCTGTCGACCGTGTTGCATCTAAGATGGGCAATAGTGTCAGACGCCTTAATGCGCCCAACATAGCCACCATCTTTGTGGGAATAATCATGGGTATTATCTTCGGCTCACTACCCTTTGCCATCCCCGGCATGCCGGTTCCTGTAAAACTGGGTATTGCCGGTGGTCCGCTGATTATCGCAATTCTCATAGGTCGTTACGGCTACAAGATACGCCTCGTCACCTATACCACGACGAGTGCCAACATGATGCTGCGCGAGATCGGACTGGTGCTCTTCCTCGCCAGCGTTGGAATAAAAGCTGGTGCAGGATTCTTCGACACGGTTGTCAGCGGCAACGGTCTGCTCTACGTGCTCACGGGTTTCCTTATCACGGTTATTCCAATTCTCATCGTTGGACCCATTGCCCGCTACCGTTACAAATTCAACTACTTCACTTTGGCGGGTATGATTGCCGGCACATATACTGATCCGCCAGCATTGGCATACGCCAATAGTATCTGCTCTAAGGAAGCACCTGCATTGGGTTACTCCACGGTGTACCCGATGGCTATGTTCCTGAGAATCTTTACAGCGCAAATAATAGTGCTATTCTTCTGTGGCTAAAAACAAAACAACAATTATAAATAAATGAAAAAACTATTTCTGTCACTGGTACTGATTACCATCGCCACCTCGATGTTCGCACAAGGAGCCAAGAACATCAAAATCAACGAGGTGATGACTAACAACAGTTCCAGTATTCAGGATGAGTACGGAAACCACTTGCCGTGGATAGAACTGACCAACACGTCGTTCTCTACATATAACATCCGCGGCATGTTTATCACTACCGACCGCAGCGTGCTTGACAAACAGTTGACCGCGCCTGAGCGTATTGCCCGCATGAGCATTATCCCCAACGGAGACTCTCGCTCCGAACTGTCGGGGCAGGAGCACGTAGTGATTTTCCTTAACTCCATTCCTTCACGAGGGGCGCTCCACCTTGACACTCCCGTTAGCGAAGGCACCCCCACATGGGTGGCGCTATATGATGCTAATGGAGTAGATATCATCGACTCTGTCAGTATTCCCGCACTTGCAGAGGATCTCTCGTACGCACGCGACAAGGACGGTTCGCTCAACTGGGTTACAAAGGGCGAGGAAGCAGTCACTCCGGGTATAGCTAACTATATCCAGATTAACGAAAGCAAGATAGCCCGACTGAAACGCGACGACCCCCACGGCATTGTTATTACCCTTCTGTCTATGGGCATCGTATTCTTCTGTCTGGCTCTGCTCTACGCTTTCTTCAGCATTCTGGGAATGATTATTGTGCACCAGCGCACACTCAAGAAGGCAAAGGACATTCAGCCTATCAAGGCTGCTGTAGCAACAGGCGAACTTATCCACGAGGGAGCACACAAGACTAAGGTAATCCTCAAGGATGGTCTGCACTCACAGGGTATCGACCGCGAGGTGTACATGGCTGTAATAGCCATGGCCCTCAGGGAGTATCAGGACAATGCTCACGACACCGAGAGCGGCATCATCACCATCCGTCCACACCACACGGCATGGAACCACGATATTTAGTTGAGAGTTTAAAGTTTATAGTTTAGAGATAAAAAAATGAAATACCAATATACAGTTCAGGGCGTCGACTACGACGTTGAGATACAAGATGTTGAAGGCAACGTTGCGAAAGTTACAGTTAACGGCATTCCTTTCGAGGTAGAAACAAAACAGCCCATAAAGGCGGCTCCTAAGGCTACCAAAGTGAAGGTGGCTGCACCCAAACCCGCAGTGGTTGCAGCACCTCAGCCAACTCCGGCTGCTCAACCGGCAGCCCAGGCTCCAACAAGCGGCACCAAGGTAACAGCCCCACTACCCGGAACCATTACCGAGGTAAAGGTTGCTGTAGGTCAACAGGTTAAGGAGGGCGAGACCGTCATTGTACTCGAAGCCATGAAGATGCAGAACAACATCGAGGCAGAGACAACAGGAACTATCACGGCAGTTCTCGTAAAACAGGGCGATACCGTCATGGAGGGTTCCGTACTCGTAACAATCGGATAAATAAACGTAATAGCGAAATAGCGTTATCACGTAATTACGAAATCTCGAAAAAACAACAGAAAAAAATGAGTTTCACTGAACTAATCGTTTCGAATTTCAATGAGTTCCTTACGTACACTGGCTTTGCCAACGCCACGTCAGGCAACCTCATCATGATAGCAGTGGGTATTTTCTTCATCTGGCTTGCCATCAAGAAGGATTTCGAACCGCTGCTCCTTGTACCCATCGGACTGGGTATCATACTGGGCAACATCCCCTTCCGTGCTGATGCCGGACTTGAGATTGGTCTCTACGAAGACAACTCCGTGCTGAACATCTTCTACCAGGGAGTGCGCCAGGGATGGTATCCACCACTGGTATTCCTCGGCATTGGTGCCATGACCGACTTCTCGGCACTCATAGCCAACCCAAAGCTCATTCTTATCGGTGCTGCGGCACAGTTTGGTATCTTCGGAGCCTACATGACGGCTCTCGCCATCGGGTTCGAACCCAACCAGGCAGCGGGTATCGCCATCATCGGTGGCGCCGACGGTCCTACCGCTATCTTCCTCTCTTCGAAGTTGGCACCAAACCTCATGGGAGCCATTGCCGTCTGCGCTTATTCGTACATGGCACTGGTACCTGTCATTCAGCCGCCACTCATGCGTCTGCTCACCACCAAGAAGGAGCGCGTCATCAAGATGAAAGCTCCACGCAGCGTAAGCCAGACAGAGCGCATCCTCTTCCCTATCATCGGACTGTTGCTCACCACATTCATCGTACCCTCGGGCTTGCCATTGTTAGGAATGCTCTTCTTCGGCAACCTGCTGAAAGAATCGGGCAAGACAACCCGTCTGGCAAAGACAGCCGGTTCTGCTCTGAACGACATAGTCGTGATGCTGCTGGGTCTTACCGTAGGCTGTTCCACACAGGCATCCGAGTTCCTTACGATGAAGACCATCTTCATTTTCTTCCTCGGAGCATGCGCATTCATCGTGGCTTCTGCCAGCGGTATATGCTTTGTAAAACTGATGAACCTCTTCCTTCCCAAGGACAAGAAGATTAACCCTCTCATCGGAAATGCCGGAGTCAGCGCGGTACCGATGTCTGCACGCATCTCCAATAACTTGGGTCTGGAGTACGACCGCCACAACTTCCTGCTCATGCACGCCATGGGTCCCAACGTTGCCGGAGTTATCGGGTCGGCAGTTGCCGCTGGTGCATTACTTGGATTCCTAAGTTAAAGCAAACCACACGAAATAGCATGAGCCACCGAGGAACAGTCTCGGTGGCTCATGCTATTTATCTTGCTAATACACTCTATTTAAAAGATGATATGTGCCAGAATGTATGACACGATGGTAGACACCGTGACACATACCAGTCCAGGCATCATAAACGAGTGGTTCAGCAGGTATTTGCCGATGACGGTGGTACCCGTGCGGTCGAAGTTCACAGTAGCGATATCACTGGGATAGTTCGGAATGAAGAAATATCCGTAGACGCTCGGCAGCACACCCAACAGCACTACGCCCGAGATTCCCAGTGAGTAAGCCAGCGGCAACATTGCCACGACAACTGCTCCCTGAGAGTTGATGAGCACCGAGACAAAGAAGAACACAAGCGCGATACTCCACGGGTACTCCTTAACGATGTCCACCAACATCATCTGCATCTCCTTCATGTAGTTACCGAAGTAGGTGTCGGCAAGCCATGCGATACCATAGATAGCCACAACAGCCACCATACCGCTCTGCCATACTGCACCGGCAACGGCCTTCTTGGGCTGAGCCTTGCAGAAAATAATCATCAGGGCGGCAGCAGAAATCATCACTATCTGGATAACCAGGTTCATCGCCAATGGCTTCTTCACAACTTCTGTCACACCTTCAACAACAACACCGGCCGTTGCCAGTTGCTTGGCGGTCTGCGTAACATTCCCTCCAGCGGCAATCGTTATCTCTGCCGGTCCGCCTTTCACCGCCTGTATAGTGTCGTAACTCGGCAACAGGTTGCCGCCGAACATCTGGACGAGCGAAAACAGAACGATAACACCCAGTGCTGCAAGGAATACATAAACGGCGCGTTTAGCCGACGGCGAGATAACCTTGTCGAGGGTCGTGGCGCTGTTGCCGTAGATATACTTATACTGCTCGGGGTCCTTCAGCCGGGCCTGGAACTGCGGATCCTTGTCGAGGTCAAGTCCGCGCTTGTACGAGCAGGCTGCCGCCGCCATTAGTCCGCAGAGACATGCGGGGATGGTTATCATGATAATCTGAAGATTGTTAACATGGAAACCGTTGCTGCCCGAAATAGCGGCAAAGGCAACCACAGCCGCAGCAATAGGCGAACAAGTGATACCCACCTGAGATGCTATCGACGCCACTCCACAAGGACGCTCCGGGCGGATACCCTTCTTCAGTGCGATGTCACAGATAATAGGCATCAGCGTATAAACCACGTGACCCGTTCCTACCAGCACCGTAAGGAAGAAGGTGGTAAGGGGAGCCAGGAAAGTGATGCGGTCGGGGTGCTTGCGCAGCATCTTCTCCGCAATCTGAATCATCCAGTCCATACCGCCCGAAGCCTGAAGCATACCAGCACAGGTAACGGCTGCGATAATGATGTAGATAACATCGGTAGGAGGAGATCCTGGCTTAAGGCCGAAACCAAATACCAAGAGAGCAAGTCCGATTCCAGAAATTGCTCCGAGTGCCAGACTGCCGTAGCGCGAACCAACGTAGAGCGCCAACAGCACGATGCACAGTTGAATAATCATCAGTAACATAGTTATAACATAATAGATTTAAGTTTCGACTGCAAAAATAATCATTATTTCCGAAACTCCAAAAATAATTCTAAGAATTGTTGGGTAATAGCCACAGTCGAAGCGAGCCGTAACCTCACTGGCAGAGAGCCGTAACCTCGCTTAGGGTGAGCCGTAACCTCGCTTAGGGTGAGCCGTAACCTCGCTTAGGGTGAGCCGTAACCTCTGTCTTGTTTAACACCATTACACCCTTTGAGGTCGTTTTTATGGATAATCATTTGTTCTACTCTGGACTTTTTATTACCTTTGCCCCCATGTTTGCAAACAGGGCGATATATCACTTGGCTGCCTTCGTTACGGTGGCGATATGGGGAAGTACCTTCGTGTTTACGAAGATGCTGCTCGACGAGGGGCTATCGCCAGCGCAGATTTTCACGCTGCGTTTCGCCATTGCCTACATTATCCTCCTTGCTTACAGCCTGCGACATAAGCCCGAGTCCCGCACTTCTC
>JAFTFC010000053.1 GCA_017449725.1 Prevotella sp.
GTACACCCTTACCACACCCTTACACCCTGGGGTGTACGCCCGAAACGCCCTGCACGAAAGGGTTTGACACCCTAACACCCTTCAACCTCGTTTTTTAGTGCGCGCGAGGCAAGAAAAGCAGAACATATAAAAACAAAAAGGAACAAAGAATTACTTCTTTGATCCCTCATGTCTTGTTGTCGTAAGTGCAAGAATTACTTGCCGTGGTTCTCGTCAGAAACGGTGAGCTTCTTGCGACCTTTAGCGCGGCGTGAAGCCAGTACGCGACGACCATTCTTTGTTGCCATTCTCTCACGGAAGCCGTGCTTGTTCACGCGGCGTCTGTTGTGCGGCTGAAATGTTCTTTTCATTGTTGTATATTGTTTATTTTGTTATTATTCGACGATTTCGGGCTGCAAAATTACACATTTATTTCGAACCCTGCAAACTTTTTGCGAAAAAATTATGAATTATGCATTATGAATTATGAATTATTTTGTACCTTTGCACCCGAAATTACAAACAAAGGTAAAATAATTATGATTAAATCACAAGACATCAAGAAGGGCACATGCATCCGTATGGACGGCAAGTTGTACTTCTGTATTGACTTCCTGCACGTTAAGCCAGGAAAGGGTAACACTATCATGCGTACAACACTGAAGGACGTTGTAAGCGGTCGCGTACTGGAGAAGCGCTTCAACATCGGTGAGGCTCTCGAGGACGTTCGCGTAGAGCGCCGTCCCTATCAGTACCTCTATCTCGACGGAGCTGACTACATCTTCATGAACCAGGAGACATACGACCAGATTCCTATCGCCAAGGACCTGATTACGGGTGTAGACTTCATGAAGGAGAGCGACGTTGTTGACGTTGTCAGCGACGCAGACACCAATACTATTCTGTATGCTGAAATGCCCGTTAAGACAGTGCTCCAGATTACACACTCTGAGCCGGGCATCAAGGGCGACACCGCTACCAATGCCACCAAGCCTGCAACCCTGGAGACAGGTGTTGAGGTTCGCGTGCCTCTGTTCGTCAACGAGGGCGACTACATCCAGGTAGACACCCGCGACGGCAGCTATCTGCAGAGAATGAAGGAGTAATGAAATTCTCGATTATCGTCCCCGTATACAACCGTCCCAATGAGGTGGACGAGTTGTTAGAGAGCCTTACCTTGCAGTCGTTTATGGACTTTGAGGTAATAATCGTGGAGGACGGTTCAAAGATTACGTGTAAGGATGTTTGCGACAAGTACGCAGACATCCTTACACTGCGTTATTACGAGAAGGAGAACTCGGGACCCGGGCAGAGCCGCAACTACGGAGCCGAACGGGCAGAGGGAGAATGGCTGATAATCCTTGACTCCGACGTCGTACTCCCACAAGGATATATGGAGAATTTAGAATTGAAAATTAGGAATTATGATATGTCTCAAGATGTAAAATCAGAGTCCACCGATGGCATGCCAGGTAATCATAATTCTCAACTCTCAACTCTCAATTATCCATTGGTTGCCTTTGGCGGACCCGACACTGCTCACCCATCGTTCACCCCGACCCAGAAAGCCATCTCCTACTCCATGACCTCCTTTTTAACCACCGGCGGCATCCGCGGCGGCAAGGCGAAACTCGACAAGTTCTATCCCCGCTCGTTCAACATGGGTATCCGCAAGGACGTGTATATGCAGCTCGGCGGATTTTCCAAGATGCGCTTCGGCGAGGACATCGACTTCTCCTACCGCATCTGCGAGGCAGGCTACCGTCCGCGCCTCTTCCCCGAGGCATGGGTATGGCACAAGCGGCGCACCGACTTCCGCAAGTTCTTCCGCCAGGTGTACAACAGCGGCATCGCCCGCATCAACCTCGAGAAGCGCCATCAGGGAACGATGAAACTGGTGCACATGCTGCCCGCAGCATTCACCGTAGGGGTTATCGGCTGCTGCCTCCTGTCCGTAATCCTCGCCCTGCTCTCTCTCCTTTCAATATTCAATATTCAATATTCAATTATCCCTCTCCTCCCCATCCTCCTCTATGCCCTCCTTATCCTCGTCGACTCCACCCGCCAGAACCGCAGTCTGTGGGTAGGACTGCTCTCCATCCCCGCCGCCTTCATACAGCTGATGGGCTACGGCACGGGATTCCTCGCTGCCTGGTGGAAGCGCTGCGTAAGGAAGCAGGACGAATTCACCGCCTTCGAAAAGACTTTCTATAAATGAAACTCAACATCAACCAGTGGTCCGAAGAAGACCGCCCGCGAGAGAAACTCATGCGACTGGGTGCCGATGTGCTCAGCGATGCCGAGCTTTTGGCAATACTCATCGGGTCGGGCTCAACCCGGGAGACCGCCGTGGAACTGATGAAGAGGGTGCTTAGCGACTGCGGCAACAACCTGAACTCGCTGGGAAAGATGTCGATTGAGGAACTCTGCAAATACAACGGAGTGGGCGAAGCAAAGGCAATAACCATACTGGCGGCATGCGAACTGGGCAAGCGCCGGCAGATGGAAAAGGCTGAGGAAAGGAAGAAGATAAAGACATCGGCAGACATCTACAATTACATGCACCCCAAGATGCAAGACCTCGACACCGAAGAGTCGTGGGTGATGCTGATGAACCAGAACTACAGGCTGATAAAGGCTGTGCGCATTTCGCATGGCGGTATCACCGAGACGCTGGTGGACATACGCATTATTATAAAGGAGGCACTGTTGTGCAACGCCACCGTCGTGGCTCTCTGCCACAACCACCCTTCGGGGAGCATCAATCCCAGCAAGGAGGATGACAGACTGACGACCAGGCTCGACGAAGCATGCAAGACCATGCGGCTCTACCTGCTCGACCACGTCATTGTCACCGACGGAAGTTATTACAGTTACCACGACATGGGACGCATTTAACTAACATTTTCACCGTTTCTTGGTTGTTTTTCGAATAAAAGTGTTATCTTTGCACCCCAAAGAATAACATCATACTCTATGATAATACTACAACAAGAAGGAATGCACCAGCTGCTCAAGGACATGTTCGTTGAGGGAAGCGTGGGATTCATGTCGCTGGTGGCTATAGCCCTGATACTGGGACTGGCGTTCTGTATTGAGCGCATACTCTACCTCTCGCTGAGCGAGATTAACGCCAAGAAGTTGCTCGCCGACGTGGAAACAAAGGTTGAAGCGGGCGACATCGAGGGCGCCAAGACACTATGCCGCAACACCCGCGGACCGGTGGCATCGATATGCTATCAGGGACTGCTGCGCATCAACGAGAAGATGGACGACATAGAACGCTCCATAATGTCCTACGGCGGTGTGCAGATAGCAAAACTCGAGAAAGGGTGCTCGTGGATCACACTCTTCATCGCCATCGCACCGTCGCTTGGCTTCCTCGGAACGGTGATAGGAATGGTTATGGCATTCGACCAGATTGAAGAGGCGGGCGACATCAGTCCTACAATCGTGGCTGCCGGAATGAAGGTGGCTCTCATCACCACCATCTTCGGTATCGTGGTGGCACTCATCCTGCAACTCTTCTACAACTTCATCCTTTCGAAGATAGAACACCTGAAGAGCCAGATGGAAGAGAGCGCTATCAGCCTGATGGACATTATACTTAAGGTAAAGAGTGTATGAATGACGAACTGATGATAGACGGACTGCTGTGGGTGATATACCTGATGACGGGACTGACACTGTGTCTGGCTCTCTTCTCGGTGTGGCGCAGCTACAGGGCGAGCAGCGGTCTGCGCCGACTCAGTCCCACCCTGCTGGCATTCCTTGTGCTCCCCGCAGTACTTCTGGTTTCGTGGCTCATTAGCGGCTCTATAGTAGCGATGTTCGTAGACACCATCCTCGTGATGTTGTTGTTGGCAATAATAGCAGTATGTTCAAGCGCAGTTCACACACGGTTCCTTCGTTGAACACCACATCGACGGCAGACATCTCGTTCATGCTGTTGATATTCTTCCTTGTCACCACCTCAATGGATGTTGACAAGGGAATAACCCGACTGCTGCCTCCGATGGACGACAAGGAGAAGCAGGAACTGCGCGACATTGAACGCAGCAACATACTGAGCATAGAACTCATGGACGACGGAACGGTGGAGGTAGACGGCGAGAAGATAATGGCGAAAGAGCTGCGCCAGAGGGTGAAGACCTTCGTCAGCGGAGCCGACCGCGAGAAACACCTTATCTCCATCACCACGTCACCCAAGGCTTCGTATCAGCGATACTTCACCATGCAGAACGAAATAGTGGCGGCATACCGGGAGTTGAACGAGAAAGCAAAAGAACCGTTTCCGCTGAGGATTGCGGAGAATGTTGAAGATTGAAAATTGAAGATTGAAAATTGAAGATTGAAGATTAAGGCATCATGATTTCATTCAGGAACGATCATAAGTCAAAGGGGATTCCAGGACTGAACACAGCAGCCCTGCCCGACCTCATATTCACGGTGCTCTTCTTCTTCATGATAGTCACCCACATGCGCAGCGTTCCTTTGAAGGTACGCTATCAGGTGCCTGAGGGAACCGAACTGACCCGACTGGTACACAAGTCGGCAGTGACATATATATATGTTGGAAAACCGTTCGGACAAGATGCCACCAAAATACAACTCAACGACAAGATTGCAGACGTAGCCGACGTGGCACCCTACGTGCGTAAGGAGCAGGCGACAATGCTCGGCGAGGACTCGGAGAACATGACCGTAAGCATCAAAGCCGACAAAAACACCGAAATGGGCATAATCTCTGCCATCAAGCAACAACTGCGCAAGGCGGAAGCCCTCAGAGTGAACTATTCAGCAATAAACGATAAACAATAAAAAGGATATATACTATGGCAAAAAACCTTGATTCATTAGACAAGAAAATTCTTCGCATGATAGCCGAAGATGCACGCATCCCCTTCCTGGAAGTGGCTCGTGCCTGCGAAGTGAGCGGCGCTGCTATCCACCAGCGCATGCAGAAACTCAATAAGTTGGGCGTTCTGAAAGGCTCGCATTTCCTTATCGACCCCGAGAAGATAGGCTACGAAACCTGTGCCTATATCGGACTGAACCTGCGCAATCCCGAGACATTCGACAAGGCTGTCGATGCTCTGCGCGACATCCCTGAGGTGGTGGAGTGCCACTATACTACAGGCGACTACGACCTCTTCATAAAACTCTATGCGCAGAACAACCACCACCTGCTGACAATCATCCACGACAAGCTGCAGCCACTCGGACTCGCACGCAGCGAGACCATCATCGCCTTCGGCTCGGCATTCGACCGCCAACTGCCCATCGTTGACATTCTGGACAAAGAGGCTGACGACGACGAGTAGGAGTCATTGAACATTGAACATTGAACCTAAAACCTTAAAACCTAACACCATGAAAAGACTGTCGCTGATACTAATATGTGTCACCATTGCCGCTATGTCGGCAATGGCTGACGACATTATAAAGGTGTGCGGTCAGAACGTGCAGAACTTCTTCTACTCGCTCGACCGCAACCGCACTACCGACAACAACATACCCGTGAGCAACTACAACACCGTGGAGGGACGAACGGCGAAGCTCAATGCCATTATCTCGGCACTGGCTCCCTACGAGGCTGATATCTACACCTTCAACGAAGTGGAGTGCTGCGAGGAGGTGATGACCCTGCTGGCAGAGAGCATGAGTGCCGCAACGGGCAAGAACTACGCCGCCGTGAAGGACGGACTCAGTTACAACAAGAGCAGCTACCCCGACGGAGTACTGAAGGCTGGATTCATCTACAACACCGCCACCATCAAGCCCTACGGGTCTAACGTCGGCACGGGCAACGGGTACTTCTACACCCGCTTCATGCGTATGCAGGCATTCGAGAGCAAGGCTTCAGGCGAGCGCTTCACCCTCAGCATGAACCATTTCAAGTCGGGTGATGTCGCTGAGAACGGAGAGGCACGCATAGATAATGCACAGAGCCTGCTGACAAACCTCAGCGGTGCCCTCGACCCCGACATCCTTATCATGGGCGACCTTAACAGCGAGATGGGCGAGGCTTGTCTCGACCTTATCGTCAATGCAGGCTACGACGAGCAGATAATCAAGTATGCCGGACCATACGCCTACACCCACTGCTGGGACGGCGGCGAGATTATCGACCACGCCTTTGCCAACGGCACTATGGCTAAACAGATAACCACCGCCACGGTGATGCCTATAGCCAATCCCTGCTCGGTGACCGACTACAGCAAGGCATACTCCGACCACAATCCCTATATGGTGACCCTCAGTCTCGGCAACAACGGACATACGGCTCCGCAATATGTACGGGCAAAGACCGTGACGGCAGGCAACAAGTACGCCATGGTGGGCACCCTGAACGGCGGGCTCGAGGCAGCACTGGCACTGGCAGCCAACTACACCTACGGCTACCTCAAGACCCAGACAGTAACCGAGGAGGCTGGAGTCATCGAGACTGTTCCTTCGTCGATGCTCTTTGAGTTTGCAGATGCCGGAAACGGACTGTTCTACATCAAGGACTGCAACGGACGCTACATCTACTCCGACAAGCGCGACAACGGCACTTACTACAGCACATTCAGCATGACACCCGATGTCGGCGCAGCCCATACCTTCA
The DNA here is from genome assembly GCA_017449725.1 of Prevotella sp. Classification (GTDB taxonomy): domain Bacteria; phylum Bacteroidota; class Bacteroidia; order Bacteroidales; family Bacteroidaceae; genus Prevotella. The sequence goes on from JAFTFC010000053.1 coordinate 6,590, forward strand.
CCATAACGCCCGAGGCAGACGGCACGTTCAAAATCCAGAACACCACGAACGACTACTTCATCCAAGCCACCATCTACGAGGGTGCCGGAGAGTTCGGACTGTGGAACTATCAGGGAACCGACCGCTACCTGCCCTTCCTCTACGAGGAGCTTAAAACTACGGGCATCACAACCATTAACCATGAACCATTAACCACCGACCATTACTATAACCTCGCCGGACAGAGGATTACCCGTCCGACTAAGGGTATATACATCCTTAACGGGAAGAAGATATTCTTCAAATAACAAAAAGCCCCGATTTCTCGGGGCTTTTATTATTATTCGCAGTGTTACGGCCTGCTTTTTCGGTCTACTCACCTCCGGTGGTGCTATCCTCTTCCTCCTCGGTACTGCCCGCAGCGAGCTTTCTCGAATTGGTGAACTCTATGCGCTTAATAAACTCCGTGGAGGCGAGGCTAATCTCGTGCTCCTGCTCAGGAAGGAAACGGATGTGCACAGCCTTGATGTTCTTCTTAACGTCGAACTTCGCAACCGACTCAGCACCCGTGCCCTCGATGGTGGTGAAGAACGTGCCAAGACCGTCTATCTTCACCTTCTTGGAGTTAAGGAGCATCTCGATGATGCACGACTTGTACTTCTCCAGTACTCCGTAGATTACGTCGGGAGTGTACACCGAACCGTGCTCTGCGATGTGATTAGCCATTTTGCGGTTGTTGAGCGTTTCCACTGACTTAGCATAAGCGAAATAAAGCCCTGCAACCTTTGGGTTTGAACTCTTGTTCTTTCTCAACTGATACAAAAATTTTGCCATGATAGTAAAAGTTTTAAAGGGTTAATACTCAGTTTATGCATCTTCGAAAGTGAGCCGTAACCTCGCTTTAAGTGAGCCGTAACCTCACCGCCAGCGAGCCGTAACCTCGCTTTAAGTGAGCCGTAACCTCGCTCCCTTCCTTGATGCGTCTCTATATATCGGGCGCATTGCGGTCTGGGGTTTACTCGCCGATTACGGTGTGAAAGAATAGCATGTAGGCTGGTTTTCTCTTTTCTTCTTTTCTGCGGGCAACTCATAGAGTAGCCCGCAGAAAAGAAGAAAAATAAACACCTTATAGCGCGCTTGAAGATAACATAACCGTCTTTTGCGGTGTCTCAAAGATGACCTTATCGGCCACAAGAGCGTTGTATTCCGTGTAACAGTTCCTCACCCCTTTACCGAGTTTTGCGGCCAATGCATCCAGGAAGGCCTTCTTCGGCATCGTTCCGCCTGCATTGGTTAAAGTCTCGTTTGCCCAGGCTTTAAGTGCCTCAAGCATCTTTCGAAGAGCCTCTTCTTTCTCACGTTGCTTTCTCGCCTTTTCCTCTTTCTCCAAGTTGGCAATTATCTCGGATGCATCACATATCAGCCCACCCTTGTCTATATAGAAGGAGAAATCAGAGAATGGTGCATGACGTGAGCCGTAGTCTTTGAGGTAAAACACATTGCTTCCCTTTGGCTTCTCTAATAATACGACCGTACAACAGTACTGGGCTCCAAGACTTCCAAGGTGGCCTTTTGGCAGATCGTTATCGGGACTCTTTGTAGTATGAAGCACCGTGATGACCGATGCATCATACTGCTCGCTCAGTTCACGCAGGTGTCGCCAAAACTCATCGCACTCCACCTCGTCGTTAAACGAACTGACGAACTGTGCACAACCGTCAAGAATTACCAGCTTCGGTTTCCATGCGAAAAGCAACTCCTCAAGTGATTGCTTCAACTCTTCCCTTGATTGAGACTGAGCATGATGGATATATACATACTCGTCTATCAAATCATAGGGCACACCGGTCTGTTTGGCGATCTTCTCAATAATCTTCTTCGTGTCGTACTTGCTGTGCTCTGTGTCTATCAGCACTACTTTCTCGGGTTTGCTGCTATCGCTTTCAAAACAGAAAAGACGTTTGACCAGCAATACCAGACCGATTATCAGCCTGACAATCGTACTCTTACCCCTCTTGGGCTTAGCCGTAATCATGTGGACATACCTGATTGGGAAAAGCGGAACTCGCTCGTCTTCACTCTCAACCTTCCAGACAATTGGCTTGTCTTCCTCCACTTCTGTTTTTGAAGTGATGCGGAGAGGTTCCAGTCGTTTAAGGATTTCCTCGCGTTTTGTCTTCACGGCTTCCTCTACACTCGGCAATGGTATCCGTGGAGGATTCTGCACAGTGTTGGCATTCTGGTCCGGATTAATCACTTGTCCTGCATCCTGTGGCTGAACGTTCTCGGTAGCTTGTGGATCTGTTGGCATTGCAACAGTTAAATTTAATTTATCCATAATCTAAATTTATGGGTTAATTAATCCAGGGTTAAACCCTGCGAACCGAAGTCTTCGGTCTACCTGCCATACGAAATGCTGTTTTGGGTTTCCACCAAAAAATTTATGCCTAATACTGCATATTTGGTAATAAATTTATTACCTTTGCTGTCGATATGAGAAACAAACTATATTATAAAAGGCGGAAATGCGTCGGTGATGTGCTAAAGTTGCAACGCAAATGGGCGTTGCGATGCAAGCAGAGAGAAATGGCTCAGATAGTGGCAGCCCGCCAAGAGTTTATCTCAAGAATAGAGTCGAGTCAGAAGCGGCTTGATGTTGTTGATTTGATTGATTACTGCGATGCACTGAATCTATCCTTGGTTGAGTTTGCAGAAAATGTAGAAAGAAGGTTGTGGGCTGAACGTCTAATAACTCGTCGTAAAAAAACAACTGACGGCTACTGCCCCGAAAACCATGAACACAAATTTACGGATGTGCAATCATTGTTGAATGCCTATACGCCTTATGTATCACTCGCAGCAATAAGTCGCGCTTCGGGAATAAGCCAGAGTCTGCTCTCGCAATATGCTAATGGGAAAAAGTCAGCAAGCCTGCCTCAGATGCAACGTATCTTGGATACGATTCATGATATAGGCAATAAGTTGATATCAGCAACGATATAGTAATACACTAATTCTGATATTTGCAAGTTTTCCGCAGATTTTTTACTTCCAAGACTCGTTAATACAAATATAATTTGTAACTTTGCAGCATGTTCGGGGAGAAATCCGGACTGATGACGCATCACTATTATATCGCGCTCTTTTTATGCGCCATGGCGTGATTGATAGTTGTTGCTTACTGACTTGAAACTATCAATCGTGTATGGCTAACAAGAATTTGAATGCTGCAAAAGAGGCAAAGAAAGATGAATTCTACACACAGTTAGAGGACATCAATAATGAATTGCGTCACTATCGGGAACACTTCCGAGGTAAGACCGTGCTGTGTAACTGTGACGACCCGCGTGTGTCGAACTTCTTCACTTACTTTGCTTATAACTTTGAGTTCTTAGGCTTGAAGCGGCTTATCACTACCTGCTACAAGAATCAGGATGCAGACCTGTTCAGCCAGCATCAGTCGGAAAAGGCTGTCTATCTGATATACGAGGGCGACAAGAACGGCAATCGCATCCCCGATCCCGAAGAAATTGGCATTCATCCACTGAAAGGCGACGGAGACTTCCGTTCAAAGGAGTGTATCGAGTTGTTGAAGCAGGCAGATATCGTTGTGACCAATCCACCATTCTCGCTGTTCCGTGAATATGTGGCACAGTTGATTGAGTACGACAAGAAGTTCCTTATAATTGGTAACGTAAATGCCATTTCCACAAAAGAAATCTTCCCACTTGTCATGCAGAACAAAATGTGGTTAGGGCAGAGCATCCATAGCGGAGACCGCAAGTTTTTAGTTCCGGATGATTATGAGTTAAATGCAGCAGGCTGCGGAATAGACGTGAATGGGAAAAAGTTCATACGTGTAAAGGGGGTTAGATGGTTCACAAACCTCGATTTCAAAGAACGCCACGATGACATCATTCTTTATAAAAACTATACACCAGAAGACTATCCTACTTTTGATAACTTTGATGCTATAAATGTTGGCAAAACAGATGATATTCCTTGTGACTATGACGGAGTGATGGGCGTGCCAATTACATTCCTCGACAAATACAATCCAGATCAGTTTGAGATTTTAGGACTCACTCAGATTGGCTGTCATGACGCAGTACCCGACACAAAGAAATACAACGATTACAAAGAGATGCTTAGGAGTACAGATGAACCGACAGGCTCTGGAGGAGGTAAGACTAACGAGAATGCTGTGCTTAAGGGCAAAGGCACCAAGAAGACCTACTACTTAGGACCTAATGGCGAGATGGTTCATTCAGAATACAAGCGGCTCTTCATCCGCAAGAAGCAATAACTAAAAATGATACGGCTATGATGCAAATTGAAGAAAAGAAGATACCCGTGCGCGACCTCATTGCAGGTTATGAAAACGATCCTGACAAGGGTGTGCGTGGTTATGGAGGACGATTAGACATCAGGCCTCCTTATCAGCGTGAGTTTCGTTATAACGATAAGCAAAAGCAGGACGTTATAAAAACCATACTGAAGCACTACCCACTTAATATTATGTATTGGAGCGACTTGGGTAATGGCGAGTATGAGATGATAGACGGACAACAGCGTACAATTTCCATTTGCGAATACTACCAGCACGACTTTAATATAAAAGACGAGAATGGTAAGACGCTGTACTTTGGCTCGCTCACGCCAGAAGAAAAAGAATCTTTTCTTAACTATGAGTTGACTGTCTATTTCTGCAAGGGAACAACTAAGGAGAAACTGGAGTGGTTCCGTGTCATCAACATTGCGGGTGAGCGACTGCTTGACCAAGAGTTACTGAACGCCATATATGTCGGTCATTTCGTGACTGATGCAAGGCGCTATTTCTCAAAAGACAAATGCCCTGCATTCAAACTTGCAGAGAACTTGCTTTCGGGTGTTGCTCGCAACCAAGATTATCTGGCCACTGTGCTATACTGGGCTGCAAGGCGTGAAGGCATCAAAGAGGTTAGCGAATATATGTCGAAGCATAAGGATGACACAAATGCCAACCAACTTTGGGCTTACTTCTCGGCTATCGTGACTTGGGTACGCTCCACGTTCATCAAGTATCGCAAGGAAATGAAAGGCTTGGATTGGGGCTTGCTCTACGACA
>JAFTFC010000054.1 GCA_017449725.1 Prevotella sp.
AAAAGGTAAAAGGTTAAAAAGGAAAAATTAAACTTCCCGATATTGTTTTGGTGGCATCCCGACATGTTGGCGGAACAAACGGACGAAATACGAAACATCTTCAAAACCCAGTTGAGCAGCAATTTGCTTGACTGGGTTGTTTGTCGTAGCCAATAGCAGTTCTGCCTGTTCAAGTTTCTTTCGTATGATATAGTGCCCTGGGGTTTCATCGTTAGTCTGTCTGAAGAGACGAATGAAGTGGTCTTTAGATAGTCCGGCTTCCGTTGCCACTTGCTCAAGGCTTATCTTGCTGTCAAGGTGCTGGCTGATGTACTTAATAGCTTTGTTGATGCGGTCGTCTTGTTCCGCAAGACGCGGCGCTGCCTGGCAGACAAAACGTGACAGGAGTTGTTGCATGATGCCTTTCGCCTCCATACGGATGCCTAAAGGTCGCTGCTTGCTTTCACGCAGACTTTTCATCAGGTTCTCGTGGTTGTCATAGGTTTCAGGATTTGAAGCCTCCAATGCCAGGTGCGGCATTAGTTGGCACAATTGCGCACACATTAAGCAGTCGTAGGGGCGTGCCTCTGCCTCAAAAGGGATATCAAGTTCGTCGAAAATTCCAAGTTGCGACGGGTCGTGCTGTTCATATAGATGAATATAGTAATGCGTAAACAGTCCGGTATTGACATAGCGGTGTGTCATATAGGGCGGTATAAGATATAGTCGGTCTGGGCGAAGCATAAGTGAAGTATGAGGCAATACTACTTGGGCTTCACCCTCTGTGACATAGTAGATGCGGGCAAAAGGACTTCTTACGTTCTGCCAGTTCCAGTCACCATTATGCCGTGCCAAACCTACGTTTAGCAACGTTAGCGAGATGTCGGCGGTCTTTAACATAGTACAAAGATAAGTACAAAATTTCAAAAAAACAAAGAATATCGACAAAATCCTATTAAATAGCGATATTTTATGCCATAAGTAGCGATATTTTACATTATCTTTGCGGCAGAAACGTTAAAAAGACATGTTTATGAACATTAAGAAATCCTTTTCGTCAGTCCTTTTGTGCATGGTTTGCACCATGCTGTGGGCTCAGCCGGCGGCTCCTCTTAAGGGTCGTGCGTTCCAATATTATCCCGACGGGCGCGATATTGTCTGTCAGGATGGTAATCATCGCTATAACCGTGCACTATATGGAGGCTATACAGAGTTTCGTCTTGAAACAAGTGATCGCCCTATCTTTGCAACCTATCGCAGCAAGGCGCACAAGAATATCCGCTTCCGTCTTACTGCTGGCGGTAAGACGTTGCCATTGGAGCAGACAACCCACGCCGAGGCTCGCTACAATGCCGGTAAGCGCGTTTACAAACTTACTGACACGTCGTGGGGCAAGGGCTCGCTGACGATAACCGTTCTGGCACAGGTAGACAGTGAGTCTGCCATCTGGCGCTTCGAGCCGAAGGATATGCCTAAGGATGCAAAGTTGGAGATGGTGGTGTGCGACATAAAACGTCCTAAGTTCAACCGCAGCGGCGACATGAACAGCGACCCTGCCGATAGCTTTGAACCTGCCGACGGCGAACCGAACAAGCAGACTATCCAATGGGTGTTGGGCTCTGAGGTTACCTATGCCGTGCTCGACTGTCATGGTGGAGCCTATCGCAACTCCAATCCCCAGGCAACTTATACCGTGCTCGACAGTGGTGCAAGTACCTATGAACTATCTACACCTACCGGCACAGAGGCGCAGCAGCTGTTCGACAAGGCAATGAGGCACCATGAGTGGCTTGCTGGGAATATAGTATTCAATACGCCAGACCCCTACATTAATACTATGGGCGGCACATTGATGGCTGCAGCCGATGGAGCTTGGGACGGTGAGGTATGGCTGCATGGAGCTATCGTATGGCGAATGCAGCTTAACGGCTGGCGAGCCGGTTTCCTGTCTGATGTGTTAGGTATGCCCGAACGTGCCAAGTCACACTTCTCTGCCTATGCCAACAGTCAGATAACCGACATCGAACCAAGGATTCCCAATCCTACTCCCGACCCAGAGAAACTGCTCACCCGCGAAACTAAGACGTGGGGCACTCAGATGTACTCCAATGGATATATCTGTCGCTATCCCAATCGTAAGGACATCATGCACCACTACGACATGAACCTCAATTACATCGACGAGCTGCTGATGCATTTCCAGTATGATGCCGACAAGGAATATCTACAGAAGATGTGGCCCGTCATCAAGTTACATCTTGAATGGGAGAAACGTAACTTCGATCCCGATGATGACGGACTATACGATGCCTATTGCTGTATTTGGGCATCCGATGCTCTCTATTACAATGGTGGTGCGGTAAGTCATTCCACTGCATATAATTACCGCACTTTCCGTATGGCAGCACGTATTGCGGAGATATTGGGCGAAGACCCCACCTATTATAAAAAGGAGGCAGACAAGACCCTCAGGGCAATGAACGAGCGCCTGTGGCTCTCGAAGCGCGGGCACTGGGCGGAGTACGAAGACCTGATGGGACTGAAACGCAAACACGAGCATGCAGCCCTGTGGAGCATCTACACACCCATCGACTGCGGTATGGCTACCGAGGAGCAGGCAATCCGGGCTACTCAGTATGTAGATTCTTGCATACCCCATATTCCGGTGGTTATCGAGGGCGTGAAGCGTACTAAGAAAGAAAAACCGCTATACACTATCTCCACGACCGACTGGCTGCCTTATGACTGGAGCATTAACAATGTGGCAGGCAACGAGGTAATGCACATGGCACTGGCATACTTCCAGGCAGGGCGTGCCGACGAAGGTTTCTCGCTTGTCAAGGCAAACACCCTGGACAACAGTTTCCTCGGTGGCAGTCCTGGCAACATCGGACAAATAAGCTATTACGATCGTGCCCGCGGCGAACTCTACCGCGACTTCTCTGACAATGCCGGAATCTCTGCCCGCGCCTTTATTCAGGGACTCTATGGCATAGTTCCCGATGCACTAAACGGTCGTTGCGTCATTCGTCCGGGATTCCCTGCTGAGTGGGAAAATGCCTCTATCGAAACTCCTTATATGAAGTATAGTTTCAAACGCAAGGGCAATCAGGAAATCTACGAGATAGAGCAGAACTTCGCACAGCCGCTGCAGATAGTGCTGCGCCAGAATACCGGTAACGGATACGTGGAGACCATCGGCACCTCCGAGAAGAAGCAGACCATCATCGTTACACGTGCAAAGCATCAGGCTGCACCCCGTCCACTCGTAACCGCCGAGCGCATCGATGGTCGTGCGTGGGGCAACAACTTCGATGACGTTAAGACCGACCGTCTGGAAACTGTTAATATGGATGCCAGTCTCAACAGCAACGTCTCTGATATCTTCAAGAACTTCTACCTGTCGCCGCGTCCGCAGCGGACAACTCTTATGATTCCCGCCCACGGGATAGGTGAGTGGTGTCATCCCGAATTTATGTCCGATATTAATGATACACCCATGCGCCGGCAGGTGAAGGATGGCATTTTGCAGACAGAATTGGGTATTCCTTTCCGCACACCGGCCAAGGGATGGAATATCGCCTACACCTCACTGTGGGACAATTATCCCGATGCTGTCACCATTCCCCTGTCTGGCAGTGCCTCGCATGCCTATCTGATGATGGCTGGTTCTACCAACCATATGCAGAGCCGTATTGACAATGGACAGGTAGTGGTCGAATACACCGATGGCACGACCACCGTACTTCCACTTCAGAATCCTCATAACTGGTGTCCCATCGAGCAGGACTACTACGAGGACGGTTTGCAGTTCCATGCCGCCCAGCCCCGTCCGTACCGCATCGACTTCACTACCGTTAAGGTGAGTCGCAACCACATGCCTATGGGCGAACGCTATGGCTACCAGCAGCGCGACTTCAAGGGTGGTGCAGGCATCATCCTCGACATGCCTCTCGACGGCAAAAAACAACTGAAGAGTCTTACCGTGCGCACTCTTTCCAACGATGTTGTGGTCGGTCTGATGGGAATCACGCTACAAAGATAACTGCACCTCCTTCACCTCCTTCACCTTGGGAAGGGTAACGCAAAATTCTCGAAGGCGTGAACTTCTTGGTTTACTGCCTGTTACAAATGCTCTGGTGCAGGAGGTGCAGGAGGTGCAGAGTAATTTGTTTACAGGGTCGTAATTTTTTTGAAATAATTCTTTTATAATTCAAAAACAATTTGTATCTTTTCACCGAGTACGGGGGAGAAATCCCGTATATCGATGCATTAGCTTATTATTTCGCACTTACCGAAAAGACCTGAGAAACCTGTTTTGGAATAGTACGATTTAAGAGCAGAGGGAGAACCCGCAAGGAAAGCGGTTCTACCTACCTAACGGAAGCTGTGCTCCACGCATAAAGGCGTGGTCACATTCTTATATGTTAGGTGGGGGTTCCAATTTCTCAGGTCTGCCCCTCGGGTAAGTGCATAAGGATGGTCCACGCCGTTCTTTGTACCTATACTTTTGCATTTTTTTACCAACCATTCAAAATAATAAGTAAAATGAAAATGAAAAAGTATCTTTTGAGAGCTCTGACCCTGCTGATGGTAGGTTCAGCGAGTGTTAGTTTCGTAGCGTGCGGAAGCGATGGTGACGATGGCGGCGGTGTTGTAGACCCAACGTTGGAAAATCCGGAAAACAAGTCTGCTATTCTCGGAACATGGATCAATTCTGTTGATGACGACATGAACTACATTGTATGCTTCAACCCAGACGGAACAGGCTACTACATTTCTGAAGGAACTAAACAAATTAATTTTACCACCTTTAATAAGGTAGATTTTAAGTTTACCACAGCTGAACTAATCGGTACAGCAAGTTCTGTTGCTACTGTTTCGGGTGTTAAGGCATCAGGAAGTGTAGAAATCAGTTACATTGGTTCTTCTGCAACAGATTATGGTACCTTCATAGTGACAGAAACGGGAAAAGTTGAGTTCGAAGGACTTCGCAATATCAACAAGACAATTTTCACTCAGACAAACAGCCTTACTAATTCTGTAGATATTGATGGTCTATGGGAAGGAAGTTTCTCTGAACAGCAGCAGTTTAGTGACTATCTCAAGAATACGTATAATGCCTTTTTGAGAATAGAGTCTGATAATACTGGTTATTTGAACAGTTACAGATATACTCAGAATACCGAGACAAGTGATTATTCTAATTTTAGCGGAAACGTTATTCCGTTTACTTCATATGTTGTTACCGGTGACATCATCGCGTTCAAGTTGAAGGACGAGACAAATTCGACAGAAGAGGAAGTTACAGTCGGACTCGTTCGCTATAAGAAGAATGCTGCTAATGGCTATAATGTAAGTATTAACAACGAGGATGAAGTAGACATCTATTCAAATGCTTCGGCGGCAGACATTTCAACAAATGTTAAGGGAATCTGGGTTGATGAGAACGAGGAGAATGTGATGTTGGCAAGTTCTAATAACAACCTTATATATATTAAGAAGTCAGTATATGACGATAACAATTCTACTTTTGCAGTTAACGATAGCCTTATCGGTCCTTACACTCTTCTGGACTATAATATCAAGGTGGACAAGAGCTACTATCAGCGTGGTAAGTTCTATCCCGTTTACAGATATATTCTTGCCAACATAAGCAGCCGTAATGCATTTCTCGGAATCTATCGCTCAAATGTCTATGGCAGATTTACCAAGGTAGCAGACGGAAGTTCACAGTTGACAGGTCGTTGGAAGCTTGATAAGGAAATTACTGAGAACTATACAAGTACTGGTGCTATCATTGACAATAACGACCCATATGCAAGCAATCTGTATCAGATAGAGTTCAGTAGCAACAATCTCTTCTATGCATATCAGAATGCAGAGGATGTTGATGACAGAAACTACAAGACCTGCTACTACATCGCAACAGGTACTGGACGTCTGTTCGTAGTTGAGAAGTACAACGAGGAAGACTACAGCTCTTCAAAGATCCGCAAGCAGTACTCTACAGAGACTGTTGGTTCTAAGCTCTACTTGAAGTATAGTGTACAGAGTTATTACTCTACAGAACCTCAGGAGCACGTGATTATATATACCAAATAAGTTTTAGTAATACTTTATGGCGTGTAGTTCTATTTGCTAGAGCTACACGCTTTTTTATATATTGGTAATTGTAAATAGTGAAAAGGATAATTGTATTATGCTGTTTCGTTGTTTTATGGAAATTACTTCTCGCACAAGGAAGCAGCTACGAAGCGATAAAAAAGAAACTGAATGAGAATTCCATTCCTTTAGTAAATCTTGTTGTTGATACGTCAAAGGTGTCAAATACTACTTATGTAAATGGTGAAATACAGATTGCAGACTATTGGCGTCGCACTGAGTCTTCAGCGATAGTGACTCGATATCGTTGTAAGGTGAGATATAGGGGAGCGAGTGCACTTATATATAAAAAGAAGTCTTTCGCTGTTAAACTTTTGGATGCATTGGGCAATGATCTGGATGTCAGTATCTTTGGTATTCGATCAGATAACAATTGGATTCTCGATGCTATGTCAATAGACAGAATAAGGATGAGAAACCGTGTGTGTTTTGATATATGGAATGAAATAAGCCAGACACCATACGATACGAAATATCAGAGGAGAAACGGAACAGTAGGGGTGTTCGTGGAAGTTTTCATAAATGGCAATTATCACGGACTCTATTGTATGAGCGACAAAATTAACCGTAAGTTACTGGGACTTAAGAAAGTGAGGGTTGGGGCTGGTAATGAGGCTGATATAAGGGGGCTATTGTATAAGGGTCAGAGCTGGTTAAGTGGCCACAACTTGTTGTCCTACGAGGACGTGGATGTCAGCAAGGATACATGGAATGCGTGGGAACTGCAGTATCCTGATGATTACCCTTCAAAAGAAACCTGGCAGCCGCTGATGGACTTGATAGACTTCTGTTCTAACAAAACTAGCAATGATGCGTTTCTCAATGAATACAAGGATTTCTTCTATTCAGAAAACCTTGTTGATTATGCTTTGTTCACCTTCGCATTGAATGTAGGCGACAACCTTTACAAGAACACTTTCCTGTCAACGGTTGATATTACGGATTCGCACCGCTATCTCATAACTCCTTGGGATATGGACATGTCAGTGGGTGGGCATTGGAGTGGCAAATATCATAATTATCTTGTAGATGTCCATCGTTATGACCAAGTGGCTCCCTTTAATCGTCTTATTGTGTATAATATGGACAGATTCGACGACAAACTGACAGAGAGGTGGAACGAACTTCGCTCCAATGTGCTTTCATGTGAGCACTTTAATGGTCTAGTAGATGCCTATGCGCAGCAGTTTCTTGAGTCGGGCGCATGGGCGAGGGAAGTGAAGGCTTGGAATAATAACCC
>JAFTFC010000055.1 GCA_017449725.1 Prevotella sp.
TATGGAAGACAAGAAGACACTGACCGACGGGCTGCTCTCTTCACAGGAGCGATACATCAACCCGTACACCGACTTCGGGTTCAAGAAACTCTTCGGCACCGAGATGAACAAGGACTTGCTCATCAGTTTCCTCAATGCCCTGTTCAACGACACGAGGAGGGATATTGAGGACATAGAATACCTGAACGGGGAGAACCTGGGCGAGGGCTACGGCGACCGACGCTCGGTTTTCGATGTTTACTGCAAGGCAACGGACGGCAGCCGCTTCATCGTGGAGATGCAGAAGGCCGATCAGGCCAACTTCAAGGACCGCAGCGTCTACTATGCCACCACACCCATCCGCCAGCAGGCCAAGAAGGGTCAGTGGGACTACCATCTGGACAATGTCTACACTGTCGGAATCCTGAATTTCGAATTCCCGCATGGTGAGTATCCGCCTGACAGTTATTTCCATGTCATCAAGTTAAAGGATGTAGAGGACAACCACGTCTTTTACGACAAACTCACGTTTTTCTACCTGGAGATGCCCAAGTTCACCAAGGCTGAGGATGAACTGGTGACGATGCTCGACAAGTGGATGTTCGTGCTGCACAACCTCGCCCGTCTGCTGGATCGCCCCAAGGCCCTGCAGGACCGCATTTTCAAGAAAGTGTTCGATCAGGCAGAGATAGCCAAGTATTCTGACTTGGAGCGCCGCCAGTACGAGGAGAGCAAGAAGGTGTTCTGGGACAACTACAGCGTGATGAAGACGGCGACAGACAAAGGTCGGGCTGAAGGCAGGGCTGAAGGTCTGGCAGAAGGCGAAGCCAAGGGCAGGGCTGAAGGCCGCGAGGAAGAGCGCAGAGAGAATGCCCGCAAGATGAAGAAGAAAGGCTTTGCTGTAGAAGATATCGCAGATATCACTGGCCTCACAGTGGAAGATATCGAGAGGCTATAGCCATACGCACATGCTGGGCGTACCATGAAGATCGCCGACCCTCACGGGCCGGCGACTTCGGTTTTTGCGGGCCTACCTACTCTCACGAGCCGGCGGGCCGAATGTGTCATTTTATTAACAATTTAAAACATTTACTTTCCCCTCAATCGGGGGACAAGTGTCGACAAGCGAGAATCCGATTCTCCTGCCCCAACGCCTTGGGCTACTTGCGTTTTTTACTTTTTTACCTTTTTACTCTTTTACTTTTAAATCAGGCAAGACCTCACTCCTGATATGGAAATAAATGCCTGCCCATAAATACAGGATCAAGGCCCTGCCTGATTGCTTGGTTTTTAACACCTAAGGTGCTACTACAAGATAATCCTTCATGACAAGAAAAGGTGTTTGAAAGTCTTTCTTCTCGTTGAAGTTCTTGCATACAGGAGTAATCCATTGTTGGCTTTCTTGGTGGCCAAATAATACCACATACGCCCCATCCAAATCTTCACGATTAAAATATTTGCTACAATGAGGACATTGCCATTTCTTAATTTTTATACCTAATTGTTTTTCCCAATACTCTATAGCACTGCCAGTATATTCTTTCGACTTTTTAGCATTTTGTACTATATAATGTGTACTAAAGAAATCCCTAATGCTTTAGATATATCAGCCTTAGAGGTCATAACGGGTCTTTTAATCAGTTTTTTCATCCTATTCATTTTGCTAATCTTTTGCCACAAGGCGATGTTTCGCTCATCCGTGCATCATCCTATGATGGCTTTGCGTTGCTATGAATACTGGGGCGCAAGGCGCTTTTGCCTGCGCCCCAGTAGATTAATTTATTCTTTAATCAAGGTTTTTTACTTACTCACCAGGACCATCACCCTCGCCGAAGTCGGGCTGAGGATCACCGCTGTTGATAAGCAAGGCACTCTGGATTTGCATCTTGACAACCTCCATCTCGGGAGCCAGATATTCTTTCTTTTCCATTTTCTTCTTAGTCTTTTTTGAATTATCCTTTTTATTAAAGACTAAGCCCACCCGCACGCTTGGAGCCGCGGGCAGGCTTAGTTAAAGAGATGATTACTTCAGAATGACCTTCTTGCCGTTCTTGATGTAGACACCCTTCTGGGCAGGAGCGTTGTTGCGCTTCATACCGTTCACGTTGTACCAGCCCTCAGCATTTGCAGAAGCATCGTCAGCACCGATGGTCATGATACCAGTTGTACCATTCTGAGGATCTTCGATGTAGATGACAGGAGCCTGAGAACCGGCAGTCTTGATGTCAAGGTAAGCACCGGTAGGACGGGTGTAACCAGTTTCTGAACTGTACCATACACCATCACTGATAGCCATGTACCACTGCTGGTTCTTCACGAACGGAGCGTCATAGCCCAGGCTACCCTTATAGGTACCAACCAGACGGCTGCCGTTGTTGTCAGTAGCAACAGGATTTGCAGAGTACTCGATAGTCTTTTCGAACGAAACAGTGTTCAGGTTCTTGTTGCCACCGAAGATCTGGATGAGGAACGGCACGTTAGGATTAATAGTTCCACCCACGATACCGAACTTGACAGAACCTGCAGTAGCATTCTGCATGGTCTCGACAACGGCGTAGCCAAACTTCTGAGACAGTTCCATGACAGATGTCTCGAAGGGCAGAACCATTGTGTACCAGTGACCGGCAGTCATCGTGAAGTCACCGAAAGTAATGGTGCGAACCTCGCCGTCGGCAGCCTCCAGAGCAGCCTCCTGGGCATTACCGATAGTGTTGTCAGCCTGGTAAGCAGCCTTGTTGTACGGAGTCAGCACGATGGTAGCAGCCTCATTGACTACTTTCAGCACGCCATAGATAGCGGCAGCATTCTCGGGCAGCGTGTAGTTCGTGTTGCTGATGGTCAGAGCAATACCGTCATTCAGTGTTGCGGCAGCAGCAGTAGAACCGTTGATAGCCAGAGCAACGCCCAGGTCGTCAGTCTCACCTTCCAGAACACCCTCGATGGTGTAAGCAACACCTTCGGTCGTGTTGAGGTCTTCATCGTCAGCACCAATGTTCACAGACTGCTCGGCAACAGTAACTGCGGTCAGAGCAATAGGAGTGATGACGTAGCGAGCATCGGTGTACTCGAAGTCGTAGTTGGCAGCCACAGCACCGTCGAGAGTGATGGTGTAGGTACCCTGATTCTTGCTTGCACCAACGATGGTAGCAGTGGGCAGAGTGGTGATGGCACTGATGGCATCGCCATTCTTGTAACCAGAGATAGCCAGAGCGGCAGCCTCAGGCTGGAATGTTGCAGCAGGAGCAGCATTGTCGTATGCTTTGCCCAGGTCGTTCTTCAGAGCCACCTGCAGAGTAGCCTTGGTGATCTCGAAGGTAGCGTTGCCAGTTGAAGGATTGGCAGCATAGTTGCTGAACACGTCTGCATCGGTCACCTCGATAGACATCTGATAGGTGCCTACGTCCTCACCCTCAACGCGGGTCACGTTCACACCGGCGATGATGGCATCAGCATCGTCGTCGCTGATAGCACCGCCTACAGCAAGGTTAGCGGTCTTCCAAGCGGCCGTGTTGAATGCATCGTCTGTGCCATAGACCTTCTTGTAAGGAGCGGTAATCTCTTCATCAACAGTATTGTTATTGAATATAATAACCAGACCAGTTGCATTGATGGTGAAGGTACGGGTAATCTCAGCATTTGCAGCGAAGGTGTAGTTGGTAGCATGCAGTTGGTCGAGGTCGACCTCCAGGTCATATTCGCCAGGAGCAGCCTCTACGTCCTTAGCGCTGATAGCAGCAACCTCGGTATCATCGAATGTGATGACATCCTTGGTGTCAGCACCCTTCAGACCGCTGAATTCCAGTGAAGGCTTCTGAGTGCCGAATGCGGTAGTACCATCGTAGTCCTTGGAGATGTTCTCCTTCACGCTAACCAGAACGAGAGCGGGATCGATGGTGACGTCGATGCTTGCAGGAGCCACATCGCTGTGGTTGTCGTCAGCCTCAACCTTATACCATACAGTGTAATCACCTGCATCAGTGCCCTCGGGCAGAGCAGTGGTATACTCACCAGCCTCAGCCAGGCAGTACTTGATGGTACCGCCATTAGCCGAACCAGCATTGATCAGAGTCTGGGCATCGCTTGTGTACTTCAGACCGGCGACAGCCGTAGGAGCAGTAACAGTGGCGGCAGCCTTGTTGACGGTCAGCGTCTTGGTGAAGTTGCCAGTGTAGTTACCCTTACCAGTGAAGGTGAAGGTGTAGGTGTCAGCATTGATAGCCGCTGTAACGACATCATTCTTACCGTCCTCATTCTCGTCCTTCGTGTTGGTGATAACCATCTCATAGTCAGAACCTGTCAGAGTGGTCGTACCATCCTTCAGCACGATAGTAGCGGGCTTGCGGTCAGTACCGTTGTAGTTAGCAGTAGCACTCCATGTAGCAGGAGTCTTCAGCATGCTTTCAAGCAGAGCCTTGCCATTGATGGTGAACACCTTTGCAATAGCGTCGCCAGCGTAGTTGTTCTTCGGAGTGAAGGTATAGGTGTATTCACCGGCAGCCTTCACCTCAGAAGCAGCCACCTCGGCACCAGCCTTGGTGATAACCACGTCATAGTCGTCAGCATCCAGAGCGCTGGGATCGCCGTCAGCAACGGTATAGCCAGGAGTCTTCACGCTGTTGTCCCAAGTCGTAGAAGCAGCAAAGCTAGAGATCATAGCCTCGTCGAATGCCTTCGGAGTGATGGTCAGGATAGAAGAACCAGTGAACGTGATGTTGTAGTTCTTGTCCGAATTATTCAGCCAGTTCACCTCCAGTGCGTTGTAGGTCTTTGAGTCTGCAACGTCAGTAGGCTCGTCACCGAAGCTGAATGTAGCCACAGTGCTCAGATTCTCGCCGGCAGCGAAGTTGCCAGCCATCTTAGCATAGTTGCCGTTAGGCAGAATCTCCTCACCAGTGTACTCAGAAGTCTGGTTGCCCAAAGCATAGTTCAGACTGATCTTCTCGATAGTGACATTTACCTGATAAGCGTCGTTTGCATCGTCGTTATAGTTTGCATTGCCCTTTACCTGATAAGAAATGGTATAAGAGCCAGCATCCGTAGCAGTGGGAACGACATCGCTCCACTCACCATCACCAATCTTATACTGCATCGTACCGTTGGTAGCAGTACCAGCATTTACGAGAGGCTGGGCTGTGCCGTCATAGGTCAGACCGGTCTTAGCAGTAGGTGCAGTAGCAACAGTAGCGTCAGCAGAATTTATATTGAAAGTTGCAGTAGCAGACAATTCGGCATAGTTTGTAGTTGAGGCAGCAACAGCCTTAACTGTATAGTTACCGACATTTGTTGGAGCAGTTGTTGTATAAGTCTCATCGTCAGCGGATGTCAGTTTATAATAGTGAGTTACAATAGCATTTTCATACTTGGCTACTGCTGCGGTAACATCCAGAGCATTGCCAAAAGTAACATCATTAGCGCTCAGTGGAGTTGCCCAAACCTGATCACCAGCAGTAATGGTGAAACTTTTATTTACCCAAGCTGCATTGTAGTTAGTGGTTGGCATAGCACCACATCCAACGAGCCAATTGTCACCTTTTGCTAATACAGGATTTTCAACCCAGTTAGTACCACCATCGCTTGAGAAACGGAAGTACGGAACAGCAGTCGTAGCAGGAGTGCCATTATAAGAAACAGCGAGAGCCAGAGCATCAGAATACTCGTATGACGCAGCAACAGCAGCACCATTAATCTGGATGTTATCAGCAACCAAGCCGGCAGCAGCCTTTGCAATCGTAAAGTTTGCTGTAGAAGTGATGGCTGCGTTCCAGTTGCCTGAAACAGCAACAGTAGCCTTAACGGTATAAGTACCGGCATCTGAAGGCTTGGAATCTGTGTAAGTATCATCACCAGCAGTGCTTACCTTATACTGATAAGTCGCTGTTCCCCACTTAGGAGTAGAGGTAGGATTGGCTGCAGTTTCACCGTAAGTCCAACCATCCATGGCAACCTCTGTTGTCCAAGCATTGTCGCCTTTTGCAATCGTGAAGTTTGCGGTAGAAGTAGCGACATTGCTCCATTCGTTGGTAGCAGCAACAGTAGCCTTAACGGTATAAGTACCGGCATTTGAAGGCTTGATTTCTGTGTAAGTTTCATCACCAGCAGTGCTTACCTTATACTGATAAGTCGCTGTTCCCCACTTAGGACTAGAGGTGGGATCGTTAGCAGCATTACCGTAGGTCCAACCTGTCATGGCAACTCCAGTGGTAAAATTGTTGTTGTCTGCCTGAGTAATGGTCAGCGTTGCGGTAGCCTCCGAGAGGAAGAGATTGTAGGTATCCGCACCAATCCCAACAGAAGTAGTTGCACTGTTAAAAGCAAAAGTGTAAGCATGTCCACCAACAGTAGCAGTAGGCTCTACTCCGTTAACTTGAATTAATTCTTTAATGCCACTCTTAAGGGTACCTGGGTCTCCCACATTGATGGTAAACCAAGTCTCATCAATGGCAAATGCCGCGCCATAGACGCTAGACTTAGGCTGGGGCGTTACCGTTACATCATAGGTAGTGGCCCATCCTGCCAGCGGCAAGAGAGACAGCAACATCAAAATAAGAAAATTTCTTCTCATAATTGAAATGTTTTTGTTAATAATGTGAATAATAAATGTTTATAAATGATTAAAATCTTTCTTAGCAGAGGGCACACAGAGGTGCTGGCCGGCACTCCCCTGCTGGTCATTACTCACATCACAAACGTACGGAA
>JAFTFC010000056.1 GCA_017449725.1 Prevotella sp.
TAAGGTCAATCTCGTTTGTCTGTCGCCGAACCATTGGGATGGTGCTTTCGGTAACAAGCACTACTTCTTCATGCTCGAAGGTGCAAAGGCACCGGAGGCAATCCGGGGTTTCCACAACGAGTTCCTGATTCCCGAACTTCTTGAGCATCGTAAGGTGATGGAAGTCCTTGGTGCGACCCTGAAGGTTGAGTCAACTGACAAACAGCTCTCTGGACTCGGTTTCAATTCCACCGTCCGCGATGAGGTCATACTGCGTCTGCAAGGCTCTCATAAACGAGTTATTAAGGTTCAAATCTAAATATTTTACAGTTATATGAAACTATTCTTATTTGATTTAGAGACTACTGGAACTGATGCCGTCAAGAACGGCATACACCAAATCAGTGGTAAGATCATTATCAATGGTGAAGTCAAAGAAACTTTCGACTTCAAGGTGCGCCCGAAAGAAGGTGCCGTTTACGAAGAGAAAGCACTGGAGGTTGGCAAGGTTACGAAAGATCAGTTGTTAGCATACCCTGCCATGCGAGAAGTGTATGCGAAGGTCATTGCCATGCTGAATAAGTACGTCAGCAAATATGACAAATTTGACAAGTTCTTTCTTGTCGGCTACAACAATGCGCACTTCGACAATCAGTTCTTCCGTCAGTGGTTCGCTGACAACGGCAACAAATATTTCGGCTCTTACTTCTGGAGTAACAGCTTCGATTGCATGGTACTTGCTACACCCGTGTTAGCGGAAAAGCGGCACAGGATGAGTGACTTCAAACAAGCAACCGTAGTGGAAGAGTTAGGTGTCGTAATTGAGGCTGAGAAACTGCACGATGCCTCCTACGACATAGAACTGTGCCATGCAATCTATGATAAGGTTTGCGGTAAATACTAACAAGTAGCATAACAATGGTGGTGTTGTGGAATTAGACACTAAAGGATATATGCCGTTCAAGATAGGTTGATGTGCTAAAATAACCACATCGTAAAATGTAGGCAAGGAGCAAATGTAAAACTACCTGTAAACTCCTTAGAATTAAGCAACAGGGAAACTCCTATCGTGTGAGTAACCAATCTCACCACCACCATTTATTTTATTTACGATATGACAAGGGAAGAAGTATTCAATCGCATTGCTAAGCAGGTCGGCAAACAGCCGATCTCATGCAACTGCAGGAAATGCAGAGAAATGTGCCAACGCACTCCATGTTTGGGAACACCGCAAGACATCCTGGCTATCATCAATGCCGGTTATATTGATAAGGTCTGCTATACCGAATGGGCAGCAGGAATGTTCTTTGGACATATTACGAGACCAATAGATATGGTTCAGATTAAGTATAAGGGCAATGGGGATGATGGTGAATGCGTATTCTTCCACGACGGAAAGTGTGACTTGCACGAAAGCGGCCCAAAACCGACTGAAGGAAGACTTTCGCACCACGACGTTTCTGTCTTGGAACTTCGGAAAGAGTATAATCTTACCTATCAAGTCGCTATAGAGTGGACGAAGGAAGAAAACTTAGACGTTATTCGTGAGATAGTAGACAAAGTTATGGAACACTTAGATAAGAGAAAATGAAAATAACAGATTGGGCAGAGCAAGAATGTAGAATTGCCTGCAAGAAAGAGAATCCGGACTATGACTTCGACAGTAATGAGTTTGATTATGGCTGTTGCTGTTATAAATCCGCATTGAAGGCATACAAAAGTCTGTGCGAAGATAATCATAGTGGAGCAAGTTTCAGCTTCACAAAAGATATTCTCATTCGGCTGATGGATGGTCAACCGCTGACACCTATAACGGACAATGACTTTCCAAAAGTAGAATACGACCCGGAAGATGAGTGGCTAAAAAGACGACAACTGAAGTCCTCTATACAATGTCCTCGTATGTCAAGTCTGTTCCGTGAAGAGACTTTGGACGGTAATGTTTCGTACCACGATATAGACAGGGCTTACTACATCAATATTGAAGATCCATCTGACACCTATATGACATGGACGGGATTCATCGACGATATGTTTCCTATCACTATGCCTTATATGCCAGAGATAGGTAAGTATAAGATTTATGCACAGTCGTTCCTTACAGACAAAAACAAAGGCGACTTCGACACCAGGGGCATACTCTATGTTATCACACCGTCCGGCGAAAAAGTTGACGTTGGGATCTATCAGCATGAGGAAGACAGCCATAAATGGGTTGACATAACGAAAGAGGAATATGAGACATTGCTTTCACAGCGCATCGACGAAATAAGCGCAAAAGTGGCTCGTAAACTCATTTGGACTCTTGTAAGTAACTCTGGAAGTAAAGATGAAATTGAACTAAAGGAGCGCGGCTTCAAGGCTATGGATGAGATTTATAAGGATTTCATGTTTACAACTCTCACATCGGAGTGTAAGTTTTTCGACAATCCAGACAACTGGCAGTACAACACATTTCATGTCCGTCAGGCTTTGGCAAATGGAGAAACGGAAGAGTTCAAAGATATTCCAGAACTTGTCTCGATCTCAAGATTCCTGCAGATACAGAAAAATACTATTCGCGCATTAGGATTTGAAAATCTGTGACGAAATAAGGAAACGTAACTCTGATAACGATAATGCAGACTAAAAATTATGGCATTAATAGACAACATTGAGGATCTGATTCAGGACATTTCGGTGTACGAAGCAATGTTTCCTGATTCATACACGAATTATGACTCAATAAGACAGACTCTCGACGGACTGGAAGACAAACAGAATAGCGTTTTCGGTATTCAGGTATCTTCTGAGTGGACGGAAAGATGTTACGAATTTGAAAAGAAAGAAGTTCTTGGGGTGTCTTTTTTCAGATATTTAGGTTTATCAAAGTGTTAGTTTTTATTTTAATTTAAGAATTATGGCAGACAATAATATGATGAGTCTTAGTATTGACAAATCAATGCTGACTCCAGTGATAGAACAACAGGTCAAACTTCTAATGACCGAAGTTATGGGCGGCAAAGATGCCATCATAGATAAGGTTATCAATGGCGTTCTAAAAACGAAAGTTGACGACCAAGGTAAGCCAACGACTTACAGTGGCGGCAAACCATTCTTTGAGTGGCTTCTGATTGATGAAATTAAAAAAGTCGTGGTTGAAATCTTGCATGAGGAAGTTGAAGATAGACGTTCTACCATCAAACAACTTGTTAGAAATCATATCCAAAGCGACAAAGGTTCTCAACAGATTGCTGACGCATTGATAGGTGCATTGGCATCTACTATTGATAACCCTTATCGTTGGAAGTCAAGTGTAGAGATAAAATTTGAAAAGGATTAACAGTATTAACAATTAAACTTTCAGAATTATGGAAATTTTCAAGAAAGCAAGCAAAAAGAAACTACGTTTCTCCACCAATCGCGGTGTTCTTTCAGTTGAACAACTCTGGGATTTGTCGAAAGACGAGATCAGACAGTTAGTAATCAAAGCCCGTGAAGCAGCAAAGAAATCTTCCGGAGAGGTCAATGACAGCGAACTCTCGTTCCTCGATGCTCCTGCCAAAACAAAGGCATCGGACGATGAACTGCGCTTTGAAATCCTCAAAGACATCTATCTTACGAAGAAGTCTGCCGAGGAAAAGGCACAGAAGAAAGCCGAAGTTAAGGCAAACAACAAGAAACTTCTTGAACTTATCGCCCGCAAACAGGACGAGGCTCTTGAGAAGAAGTCTATCAAGGAGTTGGAGAAGATGCTGGAGTCCGAGGAAGACGATGGCGATGACGATGCTTAACATTATTTTTTCACTTAATCAAAAATAAAATCATGGAAGAAAAGAAAACAACGGGTATCTTAGGTTCTACCCTCAAACAGACCTTTAAGCAGATCAAGGACTCGCGCATTGACGCAATGCTCGAAGATTCAGAACTAAAGTATCGCCGTCAGATTGAAGACGTTTGCGCAAAAGTTCGTCAGTGCGACCGCGACCTGGAAGATGCCATTCTCGACATCTTGCCTACCAATGCAGGACAGGGCATTTCACCAAGCGCATTCGATGCAGACAAGTTAATGAACAATCGTATCAGTACGCTCATTACTCGCCGTGAGCAGTCTATCCGGCTTGGTATTCTTGTCAATGATTACGAGACCCTTTTCGGTGAGTATCCCGACATGAGCAAGGTAAAACCTTACCTCACTCCTGAATGGAAGTCAAATATAAAAGAAAAGAAGGAGGACTAACTCATGGGCGGCGGTAGTTATTCTTATTTATCTGCTCATACTCGTAGCACAGAGCGGTCAAGAGCTTATTCGCATCTGTCCGTTTCTGAGGCTATGGAGCATGCTTTCACCCAAAAGCACATTGACCCGGAAATGGTGATCAATGGCAAGGTGCGAGAGAGCCGTGACTCACAGGAACACCCTAATTCGTTTCCGATCATCATTGCACTTGACACTACGGGCAGCATGGGGCACATACCGATGGACTTGATCAAAGGATCATTCCCCGAGATAATGAAGTCCATAATTGACGCTGGTATTCCAGATCCACAAGTCTGTTTCGTTGGTGTCGGTGACTGCTATTTCGATGATGCGCCCGTGCAGTGCGGTCAGTTTGAAAGTAGTGACGAACTCATGGAGAAATGGTTTCAGAAAGTATATCTGGAAGGTGGCGGCGGCAACAATCCGGGTGAGAGTTACAACCTTGCATGGTATTTTGCAAGCAGACATACAGTGACAGACTCCTGGGAGAAACGCCACAAAAAAGGTGTACTGATTACGATTGGCGACGAGCCATGTCTTGCAGAGATTCCTCAGAGCAACATAACAGGGTTGTTTGGCGACGGAGCACAGTCTGGCATCCTGTCTTCCACCCTCATAGAAGAAGCAAGTGAGCAATGGGAACTCTATCACATTCACATGGGAGACCATCTGATGTACAATTCAATTATCAGCAGATGGCGTGGATTGCTTGGGAAAGACCGCGTTGTTGTACTTCCTCGTAAGAACTACAACCTCGTTCCCGTCATTTCGTCCATCATTATGAACGTTTACAACGGCAGTTCCAACGCTATAGCGGAAGTACCATCCGAGACAACGGCAACACCAATGAATGAACAAAAGATTACTCTATGATGAAGACTCAAATTGTTCTTGGAACATTCTTCGGAGACGAAGGTAAAGGCTCTACGGTTCAGTGGCTTTGTAAAGAAGCCATTGACCGTGGGGAAAAGCCTATTGTTATCCGATTCTCTGGCGGTCAACAAGCAGGACATCGTATCATCTGTAACGGCATAGAACATGTGTGCAGTTTGTTTGGTAGCGGTGTACTACTTGGTGTTCCAACGTATCTTGACCGCAATGTTATTGTTGATCCAATCTGTATGTACGAAGAGTATCAGCAGTTGGTGGCGAAAGGCGTTACGCCCATTGTCTATATTCATCCTCAATGCCGTGTAACAACCCCTTACGATGTGAATGCAAACGTGAAAGACGAGAGAGTCCTGGGTCACGGTAGTTGCGGAATGGGTATCTTCCACACTTTCAAACGTTGCGAAGACGATGATAAGAAAGACCCGTTCGAGAGACTGTATAACGTCATTATCCTTGACGCTTTCTATGACCCGAAAAACTATCTCGACCAAGTCAGGGCTTACTACGGATGCGAGACCATGAACGAATGGGAAGAAAAGTTTATCGCTTGCTGTCAGTGGCTACGCGACTTCGCAACAGTAAAACTTGATTATGACTTTGATGATTGCACAACTTTCATCTTTGAAGGTTCGCAAGGTCTTCTGCTTGATATGGAGTACGGCTTCATGCCGAA
>JAFTFC010000057.1 GCA_017449725.1 Prevotella sp.
AGAGTCGCTACTGTTACACACCGGCGATGAGCAACGAGGTTGCAAAGGCAAACGGCGTGGAACTGACAATCGTTGAAGGTTTGAAGTTCACCGTTGCAGCAAACAGCGATGGAAATCTCCGCTTCGGTGGTGAGACTGCTTCGATGTGGCTTGGCACCAGCACATTCGTTATCCCCAACTGTGAGGCTGGCAATCTGGTGAAGATTGAGTACATGACTTCTAAGAGTTCTGCTTCACGTAAGTTTACTGCTACTAATCTCGAGACCGAACTTCCCGCTTCGTCGGGCAAAACCCACGTAACAGCAACGGCAAAGGTCGTGGCTAACGGTGACGTGACTATCGGTGTTACCGATGGTATGTACATCTACGGCATCGAGGTGGGTACCGAGGACGAAATCGACGCTGGCAGCACCGGCGGTACAGGAGAGGGCAATCCCGACAACCCCACTGACACAGCTCGCGGTCTGATCTACACCGACGCAGAGTCTATCGCTACTCCTCCGGCAGGAACGGAGCAGGTACTGTGGTGCTCTCCCGACGGCAAAGATACCGGCGACGGTTCTGAGGCTAACCCCTTCTACAACCTCCAGTATGCTGTAGACAAGGCGTTGCCCGGTACAACCATCTATATGAAGGCTGGTACATACCTGTATGACGCACGTATCAACATCAACGACCGCAACGGTACCCACGACAAGTACATCACCGTGATGTGTCCCGATGGACGTGCCGTGCTCGACTTCTCTAAAATGCCCTATCATGCTCACTCTAACAACCCGCAGCAGGGTATCCGTCTGACCAGTTCTTACTGGCACTTCTACAAGATTGATATCTGCAACGCTTCGGATAACGGTCTGCTCATCGAGCGCAATAAGCCCACTGGCGGTAGCGCTAAGGACATCATAGCACGCACTCAGGACGGTCACGACAACATCATCGAGTTCTGCCACTTCTACAAGAACGGTGACACTGGTCTGCAGATGAAGAACATGGCTGAGTTCAACTACGTGCTCAACTGCGACTCTTACCTGAACTGTGACGAGGACAACGGCGACGCTGACGGCTTCGCTCCAAAAATTTCTGTCGGCGACGGTAACTACTTCTACGGATGCCGCGCATACCTGAATTCTGACGACGGTTACGACGTATTCTTCAAGAAGGAAGGCGACTTCACCGACAACAAGACCATCGTCTTCGAGAACTGTATCGCTTCGCGCAACGGTAAGATGGCCGACGGCTCTTCGTCTCAGGGTAATGCCAACGGATTCAAGATGGGTTCTGACCAGGGACGCATGAACGTGGTACTCAACCGCTGTATTGCAGCCTGCAACGGCTCTAAGGGCTTCGACCAGAACCACAACACCGGTGACATCATCATGAACAACTGTACCGGTATGACCCGCACCAACGAGGTTTCAGGCAAGAGCGTCAAGTACTCTTACTCCTACAAGATCTACGAGGCACTGGCTTCTGGTAGCGTTTGCCAGCTGAACAACTGCGTAGCTATCAATGACAACTACGAGAACGGCAAGGACATGAACGGTGTTGACGCCAAGAAGGGCAAGAGCGACTGGGGCGGCATCCGCGTTGACGAGACCTATGCTTCGCTGACTACCTCTAATCTTAAGGCTGATCCCGCATACTTCAACGACCTGCTGAAGTACACCGAGATTGAGGCTGAGCGCCAAGCTGACGGCTCACTGCCCGTAGGCACCTTCGCACACATCAACGAAACTACCGGTAAATCTCTCATCGACGCAGGTACCGATATTCCCGAGAACACCCGCTACGCTTCTACTGGAGTTAAGGTTCCCGCCATTGCCTACACAGGCAGCAAGCCCGACCTCGGCGCTTACGAAGTAGGAATGGCAGAGAAGGTTGTTAAGTTCGGCAACCAGGATCCCGCTGCCGGCATCGGTTTCATCAAGTCTACCGAGAGCAACGGTCGTCAGGTTCGTCTCGTTCAGGCATTCAACGGAATGGTAATCCTGAGCCTCGAAGGCGGTAAGGCTGCCGAGCTGTACACCGTTAAGGCTTACAACCAGGCAGGTCAGTTCCTCGGCGAGCATCAGTTCAACGGAACTAACACAAGCCTCTATCTCCCCGGAAACAACGGAATGCTTATTCTGAAGGTAGAAGGAAACGGTGTCAACGAGACTGTAAAAGTCGCAATGAAATAAAAAAAGTTGGCGAAACATTTGCAAGTGTCGAAAAAACTCCGTACATTTGCACCCGCTTTTAACGAGTAGAGACGTCACAGACCACGTGGCGCCTCTACTTCGAAAGCAAGGAGAGATGGTAGAGTGGTCGATTACAACGGTCTTGAAAACCGTCGTGCTGAGAGGCACCGGGGGTTCGAATCCCTCTCTCTCCGCTCGATTAAATTAAAAACCCGCTGAAAATCAGCGGGTTTCTTGTTTTTCTTCTTTAGAGGTTCCGTTTTAGGTTCCGTTTTGCTTTTATGTTTTTTTAACGGGCAATCTTAGTGTTTTTGCCAAAATTCCACGTTCAAGAGACAAAATCTCCACTATTTTGCATAGGGGTCTTCAAAAACATCTACATCAGTAAAGCCACAATCAGTTAGCAGTTTTACTATATCCTCAGTCTCCTTTGCCCCCTTCTGTATTTGACCAGCACCAGCGATGTTCGCTTTTACTCCCATAAAGGTCGCTATTTTCTTATAAGAAGGTACAACACCCCTATTCTTATCTTCATAAAGGCATCTTATTAGCTTTCCCAGAAAAGCATTCTTTCCAATCCATTTAATTTTCAAATCATCAGGCATGTTAAAGCCTGAGAAACGATAAATAAAAGCTTCCTTGCAAGGAGATTCAAAAGCGATATACTCTTCGCTCAATTTGTTATACAAATTTGTTAGGCATTTATATAACACTCTGTCCTGTAGTTTTTGATTAACTCCACTTTTAT
>JAFTFC010000058.1 GCA_017449725.1 Prevotella sp.
ACACTCCGAAACCTTATCTCGTCAGCGTCGACGACCCATTCTGCAACACCCGCGACAAACTCATCATCTCGCAGGTGCTCAACGACTACGACCAGGAGACGCAGGACTTCTACACCTGGGAAGTGTCATACACGCCCGAGGAACTGAGGGCACTCATCGAGAAGAAACTGAAGGTGCAACTGGGAGAAATCCAAGACCTCGTGCCGCTGGAGCGCGGCAAGAGCGGACGCATCTGGAAACTCAAGATTGTCGGCTCCGAACGCTCGTTCACTATCGGTAAGGAGCTCGAGATACGCCGGGCACTGAGCGAAAGCCACCTCTATTCGAGCGACTTCGAGGTGGAGAAGCGCGGCGGCAAGTTCTACCTCCATGGACGAGGCTGGGGACACGGAGTCGGGCTCTGCCAGATAGGAGCCGCCGTAATGGGCGAGCGAGGCTTCTCGTACGACCAGATACTGCTGCATTATTATAAAGGTGCGGTGATAAAGACGATTTATAAATAGTTAAATTACAATTTTCAATCTTTCAATATTCAATGAAAAATAATCCATGGAGTTGGGTGCCTACCCTCTACTTTGCCGAAGGACTGCCCTACGTGGCGGTGATGACCATCTCACTCATCCTCTATAAACAACTCGGACTCAGCAATGCCGAGATAACGTTCTACACCTCGTGGCTCTACCTGCCGTGGGTCATAAAACCGCTGTGGAGCCCCTTTGTCGACCTCGTGAAGACCAAGCGATGGTGGATTCTCACGATGCAACTGCTCATCGGAGCCGCCTTCGGAGGCATCGCCTTCACCATCCCCACATCGTGGTGGCTACAGGGCACACTCTTCTTCTTCTGGGTGATGGCATTCGCCAGCGCCACCCACGACATCGCTGCCGACGGGTTCTACATGCTGGGACTCGACGAGCACAACCAGGCTAACTTCGTGGGCATCCGCTCCACGTTCTACCGTCTCGCCACCATCTTCGGACAGGGCGTGCTCGTGATGATTGCCGGCAACCTGCAGGTCATCTGGCGCAACAGCATCCCCTTCTCCTGGAGCCTTATGTTCTATGGTGTCGCAGGACTCTTCATCGCCCTCTGGCTGTGGCACGGCTACGTGCTGCCGAAAGCAGAGAAAACGGAGAAAGAAAAAACGAGAACCCCTCTTCACTCTTCAGTTTTCAATTTCCAATCCTCAATCTCTTCCCTCCTTCGCTCCTTCGTCACCAAGTTCCCCACCCGCGAGGTAGTCATCGGCATCCTCTTCATGCTGCTCTATCGCATGCCCGAGGGACTCTTGGCTAAGGTGTCGGCACTCTTCCTCGTCGACTCCATCCACAACGGCGGACTGGGTCTGTCGCCTCAGGAATACGGCTTCGTTCAGGGCACCGTGGGAGTTGTCGGTCTGACCCTCGGTGGCATTCTCGGCGGCATCCTTGCCGGTCGCCACGGTTTGAAACGCTGGCTGTGGCCCATGGTCTGCGCCATCACACTGCCCGACATCGTCTATGTCTACATGAGCTACGCCATGCCCGAGAGCCTGTTCGTTATCAACGTCTGCGTCTTCCTCGAGCAGTTCGGCTACGGCTTCGGCTTCACCGCCTACATGCTATACCTTATATATTATAGCCGCGGCGAGTTCAAGACCAGCCATTACGCCCTCTGCACCGCCTTCATGGCACTCTCGATGATGATTCCCGGACTCTTCGCCGGAGCCCTCCAGGAGGCAGTCGGCTACCAGGCATTCTTCATTATCGTAATGCTCTGCTGCGCCGTCACCTTCCTCGTCACCGCTTTCATCCGCATCGACCCCGAGTTCGGACTGAAGAAAGAATGAAAATAGTACATAGTAGTATCGCTGGGTACTTGGTTATGGATAAGCGGAATCGTGGTATAGGCACGGCTCGGGCGTGGTTATTCCCCGGTCTGAGTATGGTATAGGTTTGGCGGGAAATTCTCTAGAGAATTTGCTTCCGAGGTTATTCCATAGTTGAACCGAGGTATAATCATCACAGGGAATTCTCTAGAGAATTTCCCACCAAGGTTATGGTTTACTAAAACCGAGGTTATTCCTCACTTAAACCGAGGTTACGGCTCACTGCCAGCGAGGTTACGGCTCACTGCCAGCGAGGTTACGGCTCACTGCCAGCGAGGTTACGGCTAACTTCGAAGCTCGAATTACTTCCCTACATGAAA
>JAFTFC010000004.1 GCA_017449725.1 Prevotella sp.
AGCATCCAAGGTGTTTCTGGGTGTGCTTTACAGAAGGCTTTCGTAAGATTATATGCAGCCTCTCCAATAATCATGGTATGATATACTATTCCGCCAAAAAGCACTTTGTCAGATGTCAGCTCTTCTATTGTCATTCCTTTACACCGCCCAAGAATAGTATCTATGGCTTCAATAATATGTTGAAGGCGATTGCGGTCTTTAGGCTGCTCTCTCATAAATCAAGATTTTGTCACGGTCTACACTTTCACGGGCAAAGTCTGCCAATGATCCTTCTGTTACTAAATCTACAGTGCGGTCGAGCAGTTGCTCAAGATCATTCCACATTCCGAAAAATTTTAATCCTACGGGTTGAGAATCGTCAAGTAGTACTATGATATCCACATCGCTTAATGGAGTTTCTTCACCTCTGGCAAATGATCCAAAGAGCCATGCTTTCAAGACAGGCTGAGTCTTGAAATAATCTGCTATAGTTTTCCGAATTGCTTTCTGGGTACTCATAAACGCATTATTTTAGATTTCTGCGGCAAAGATAGTAAATTATTGGGTATGTGCCAAACATTTTGGGGGGAAATGTGGGGGGGTATGTATTATTATCACGCATTACCATGTACTCGCGCACGCGCGCATATAAATCTCCTGAAATGTCTGTGTTTATCGGGGTTGCGTGAATTTAGGTTCCCTGAAACACGGTTAAGCCCTTGACAAAAGTTCGTTTTGGTTGTATCTTTGCCGCTGTTTAAATACAGCGCGATTCTGGCAGCGCCTCGGCATAGCCCAAGCAAGCTTGGCTCTGCTCTCGGCTTGCACAGAATTGTCACCGAGTTCTTTGACAG
The DNA here is from genome assembly GCA_017449725.1 of Prevotella sp. Classification (GTDB taxonomy): domain Bacteria; phylum Bacteroidota; class Bacteroidia; order Bacteroidales; family Bacteroidaceae; genus Prevotella. The sequence continues at coordinate 834 of JAFTFC010000004.1, forward strand.
CGGCAGCGAACCTTTCATTTTTAGGATTCCCTGAATTCTGGTTTTCGAAAAAACATTCCACATTCCACCCCGATGTGTAAAGGTTTTTTACGAACGTAGTTATGGTTTGGTCCGACCGACCCATAACCTTGGTCCAGCCGACCCATAACCTTGGTCAGACCAAGGTTATTCCACGGTCGGACCGAGGTATAAGGACACTCAGACGGACCCTATTTTGTAAGGATTTGTTACCGTTTTCGACCGAAAAGAGACTAACGAGAGTAGAAAAAGTATCGTTTAACAGTAAATTAAAGACATTATGAAAGAATTAGAAGTACCCTATCACACCCTTCAGACCGAGGCTCTGATGAGGTTTCTTGACGAGAACTACATGTTCCGTCGCAACATTTTCAGTGGCGAAGTGGAGTACATAGACCGGCAGAACGACCGTGGATGGAAGCCGCTTCGCAAGTACGACCAGAACAGCATTACGCTGCGTGCCCTGCTCGCCGGCATTGAGGCATGGGACAAGGACGTAAGGCGCTACGTGGAGTCGATGGAGGTGGGATTCTACAACCCTCTTGAGGCTTATCTCGAACAGCTGCCGCCGTGGGACCGCCGCGACCGCATAGGACCGCTGGCACGCCGCGTACCGACGCGAAATGCCTATTGGGAGCAGGACTTCCACCTGTGGTTCCGCTGCATGGTGGCTCAGTGGATGCAGGTGAATCCCGAGCACGGCAACACGCTCACGCCGCTGCTCATTGGCAGCCAGGGAGACGGCAAGAGCACCTTCTGTCGCCTGCTTCTGCCGCCAGAGTTGCGCACGTACTATGTCGACCGCATAGACTTCGCCAACCGCAACGAGGCGGTGCTCTCGCTGCGCCGCTTTGCACTGATAAACATCGATGAGTACGACAGCATCAGCAGTAACCAGAACGCCTTCCTGAAGCACATCCTGCAGAAGGCAGACTTCAAGACGCGCCGCAGCTATTCGTCGGTAATGGAGCGCCACGAGCGCTACGCCTCGTTCGTAGCCACTACCAACGACCCGCAGCCGCTTACCGACCCCTCGGGCTCGCGTCGCTTCCTCTGCATCGAGACCACCGGCAGCATAGACTTCAAGCGCCCCATCAACTACGCCCAGCTATACGCTCAGGCGGTGGCTGAGATTCGCGAAGGCAAGCCTACTTTCTTCGACCGCCGCATGGAGCAGCGCATACAGCGCAGCAACCAGCCCTATCAGCGGCTCGACCTGCTGGAGGAGACACTTGCCGAAGGCTTCCGCAAACCCGAGGACGGCGAGAAGTCCATACGCATGTCCGTAGTCCAGATACTACAGGCACTGCATCGCCGCAACTCCCAGATAAAGGTGAACCACAGCTCAGCAATACGCCTGGGACTTATCCTGCGGAAGGCAGGATACCGTCGCCATAGGTGTAAAGCCAGCAACGACTACTACGTTGCTACCTGCGATGAATAGGGCGATGGTGGAATGTGGAATGTTTTTCCAAAAACCAAAAGTTCGGGAGTCCTAAATTGGTTATTCCTCGAACTGGAGTTCCAATTGTCCGTCGCCGAGGAGGTTGAAGGTGCGGCGGTGGTAGGGGGTGATGCCGTACTGGCGGATGGCGTCGCGGTGCTTCTTGGTGGGGTAGCCCTTGTTGGAAAGCAAGTCGTACTGGGGGTATTCCTGGGCGAGTTGGTCCATGTAGTCGTCGCGGTAGGTCTTGGCGAGGATGCTGGCGGCGGCTATTGAGAGGTACTTGGCGTCGCCCTTGACGATGGTGGTGTG
>JAFTFC010000059.1 GCA_017449725.1 Prevotella sp.
CGATGTTGGGCGTACAATAATGGTTGTCGCCGCCCCACTTCTGAATGAGGAAGTCCTTGCCGCTGAACTCTATCTTCTGCTCTGCGACTCCGTAGGCATTGGTAAACCACGCACGCGACTCACCCACACAGTAGCGGGCATACACCTTACCGTAGGGATTACTGTTATCACCTTCATTCTTGTAGTAGAGGTCCATCAGCCATACGGTCTCATTGCCGCACTTAGCATAGATACCTCCGCTCTTGGCATAGGTATCACTGCGGTCCAGGTCGCAGAGGAACACGTTGAACGTCACGTGGTCGTTGTGGTTGCTCATGTAGAACTTGTCAGCTCTATGCATCCAGTCGCTGGCCTGCATATTAGCTACATGCATTGAAAAAATCATCACCAGCAGCCAAGCCCACGGCTTTGGCAATGCTCGGTAGGTGCTGAACATTCTTCGTTGTTTCATAATGGTAGTGTATTGTTTATTTTATTATTCTTCTTCTATTGCAAAATCGTCATCCCAAAGGGAAACATCGTCTGACTCCGTAATCTGGGACCCCTTGCCCTGACCCATGTCGGCTGGCAGAGAACCGGTGCCAAAACCTATATCCCCCTGATTGTCACCCCATCCCGCATTTAGCATTAGACTGATGGGCACAATAATACATGATGGCTCTATGTAACTACGTCGATTCCCTTCTTTCATCGCTTAATCTTTTTATTGTCCTTTATCACTATACCTCTATAATCTCCAGCAACTCTCAAACCAGATAGGGTGTACGCCCCTGAAAAAACCGAACCGACACCTGAATACGGATGAGCCACTAAAGTCGACTCGCTTTCCTCTTCAACATACATTGACATCTTGCCGGATGCGGGCAAATCTACCGTGGGTATCTGTAAATATGCCTTGTTGGCACCTAATGTGCCTCCGGAGGTCTTATAAAACAGACCGTTATACAGTATCATGTTGGTCTTGTCACCGTCTGTCTCCGATAGTGGAGTGGGGGCGAGCGTACCTACCAGCATGCTCGAACCATAGCGCGACAGGTCTTCGTATGACAATTCTCCGTTATAACGGGGAAGATCGGCTTCGCCCGCCGTGTTTAGCTCGTTGTGGATGATAACACCCTGGCCCGTCTCTATATGGGAAACACGCTGAACATGTACCTGCTTGTCACCGCCTGCACTCGTCACTCCCGTCGGAACATAAAACAGAAAGTTCGAACCGTCATCGCTGTCGCGGAACTTGGCACTGCCGCAAAATGTACCAACATCGGTGCTCAAGACAAATCTACCATATACCTGGGCACAGTCGTAATCTAATTCTTCACCGCTATACTCGCCGAAATTGAAATCTTCTTCGTTATAATCACGAACCAACGACGCGGGCATGATGACACGAACTCCCCCTTTACCCCTTAGCACTGATGACAGATTGATGCTGCCGCCGCAACCGCCTAAACCTTCTATCTCTATGATTCCTTCTTCACTGAATAATGAACCTAACCCCGAGATAACACTCGCCATACTGACGCCATCAGTGGCATTGCTGAAATTTATCTGAACAAACTGACCTTCTGAAACTCCGCTGCCCGACTGCTCCCCAAAACTTATACTGCTGGCTTTCACTACCAATGCCGTAGCACAAGCTCCAGACAAAGCATTTGCCCTCACAGCTCTTACTCCAGACGGAATGATTAGCGTCGTAGTAGATGATGACCGACCTGACTCGGTAAGACCGCTGATTATCGTCTTCTCAGCATCTTCATACTCAAAAATCTCCTGTCCTCCTGCCACCGTGCACAGCCCAAACAGCAGCAATAATATTATCGTTATATCTTTCATCTCTCAATCTTTCTAATCGTTTCTTTAGTACGCTTGCCTAAGCAAGAATTTTCAATCTTCACAGCCTTATCCCAATAGAAGTGTTCACAAACCAGTCGTTCAAATGACCGTGGGTTCCGTCGTGGCTGTAACGCATGTTGTTGAACTGACCATAGGCGTTGATGAAGTAACGACCGAAATTGTAGGTCAACGACAAACGGGCATCTATGTTCACAGTCATACCACTGTTAAACGTCTTGTCACCCATGGGCGATATACGCAGGTTGCCGTAGAACCACTCGTCCCACTCGTCGTCGCTCATGCCTTCGCCCATAAACCGAGGATCGACCATCAACTCCTCCATATTGGTACCATAACCGTACGCCTTTATCTTGTTCACAAAGGTGAGCATCGGCATAGCCATCGCATTAACTAACAGACCGCGAGCCGGAACCCAGTTGTAGGCGTAGCCTACGCCTACACTGCCCTGCCACAACTTCACCTTACCCAAACCCTGCATCAGGTATATCAGGTCGCCATTCGTGCGAGAGGAATAGTCTATCGAACCGTAGTAATACATCGCACCTGCCATCAGCGAACCGGCCGACCGCTTCTGAATAACGGACTGGTCGTAGGCGGCGGCGTACGAGAAATGCTTGCCGTTGAACAGGTAGTAACCGTCGGCAATCACCGTGTGAACCTTAATGGGATTGGCAAGCTCCACCTCGTACCACTCGTCCTTGTCTTCCTCGGGAATAACGTCACTGTTCAAGTCGAAGTTCGGAGAACTGTTCTCAAACGAATGGATTCGCACATTGACACCGTAGGCACCACCGGTAGCTCCGAGAGTGAAGTAACTGCCCCTGTCACCGCCAACGTTTACCGTATAGCCCACACCGTAGCCTCGGTAACCTGCCCACACTCCGACGTAGCGAGAGGGCTTCGTCTTCAGATGCGGCTTAGCGTCATACTCTATGTCGGCAATCGTTCCGGTCGTCTTCATGCTCAGGATGCTTTGGTTCACATTACCCCTCACAATAACTTGCCAGGGACGCTCGGGGGCGTCAATGTAACGGCGGTCCAATCCCCTGACCGACATCGAGTCGAGCATCGTACCTACCTTCTTCAACAGCTTGGGTAGACCGCCCCCTGCCGAGGTCTGTCCTAACAGTAGAACGGCTATAATTATGATGAGATATCGTTTCATCTTTCAATCTTCAATCTTCAATCTTCAACGTCTTCAATTTTCAATCTTTCAACCTTCAATTTTCAATTTTCAATCTTCAACGTCTTCAATCTTTCAATCTTCACCGTCTTCCGGTAAGTATCAGATAGCGGGTCTTGGCTTGAAGGTACTCGCTCACTGCCGCCGTCTTCTGGCTCAGTGCCTGCTGCTGCTGACGCTGGGCGTCCAGCAGCACGGTCATCGTCGTCAGCCCTTCGCGGTAGTGCTCTCGGGTGATGCGCATGTTCTCTTCTGCCCTGGCAATGCTCTTCTGAGCTACCTGCGTCTGCCGATAGGTGCTCACAAGGTTGTCGTAGGCGTCTTGTATCTGCAAACTTATCAACTCGCGCTTGTCACGGCGGAAGTCAAGGGCTTTCTGCTCTTCTATCTTCTTGCGCTTGTATTCGTGGCGCTCACTCCAGAATGTGCTCAGGGGCATCTGTACACTGATGAAGGTCATAAGCCGCGAATTCCATTTCTGGGTGGTGAACTTGCTGTAACTGGCGGTGGCTCCGACGGCTAATATCGGCAGCATGTTGGCGGTGGCTATCTTGCGCTCCAAAACGGATTTCTCTACCAGCATGTCCAACAGACGGGTCTCGCTGCGGCTCTCCACGGCACTCTGAGTGCTCACTGCCAACTCCTCGGGGGCTATAATGTCCGTGCTCAGGGTGGTGTCCACGTCGATGTCTTCGTCTGCCATGCCGATGTGCTTCGCCAATGCCCTGCGCAGCAGGTTCCTGCCGTTGCTCGCCTTGATGCGCAGCGCCGACAACTGGTCTTGAGCCAACTCCACACTCAGCACGTCGTTCTTGTTCACAATACCGTTCTCCCAAGCGTTCTGGGCGTCCTGATGTATGTTCGACAACTCTTTCTCTATGGCATCAAGGGTCTTGTCGGTCTCGTGTAACTCCAGTATCTTATAGTACAGAAACTCCGTCTGCATCACTGTCTGGTCCTCTGCCACGTCCAACTGCAACTGCCTCCCTTCTACCTGGAGGTCGGCAAGACGGTTGTAGTTCGATATGCGACCACCGGTATATAGAGGCTCTATGAGGGTCAGACCACCGCTCGTGCCCTTCTTCACTATCCCTATCGTGAAATCCTCAATCGAGAAACCACCGCCCAACTCCTCGTTCAGGTAGTCAACGTCTTCCTGACTCAGCACTTCGTATTTCGCCAGATAGTCACTGCTCCTGAAGTGGAAGGCGGAGGCTGACAGGGACGGGAAATACTTCGAACGGGCAAACTTACGCTGCTCCTTCGCCATCAGAATGTCGTTCTTCGCATCTTTCACCGACGTGTTACCCCTGCGCGCGGCATCAATACACTCCTCCAAAGTCATGACGCGCTGGGCGCATACCGGCGTAATGGTGAAAAGGCAAAACAGTAAAAAGGCAAAAATACTTTTATGCTTCATGGTCGTCATTTCTTGCTTCGCAATCATCCGCAGGACGCTTTGCTGTGTTAAACTTATTCCTTACCATACAGTAGCCTACGGGAATCATCGTGATGATGAAAAGCATCGACACCAACGCTCCCAGACTGATCACTACTCCCATCGGACCCCAAAGCGGGGTGTTCTTGATAACCATCGGAATGACACCCATCGAGGCGGCCATCGAAGTCAAAAAGACGGGACGGAAACGACGCTTCGCCGACTCTAATGCTGCTCCCCCTACGTCGAGACCTTCCTTCTGACGCAACTCCTCGGCATAGTCTATCATAATGATGCCGCAGCGGGTGATAATACCCATCAGGGCTATGAAACCCAGTATGCCCGTGGCTCCGAACTCCTGCCCGAACACCAGCATTCCCATGGCGCCGCCAAGCATCGAGAATCCCAATGAGTACATGATTAGCAGGGTCAGAGGGATGCTCTTAAGGTGGAACACAATGATGAAGAAAATGAGCAGAACGGCAATCTCCAAACCTAAATAGAGCTGCGGACGGTAGGTCGCCTCCATCTCCGCCTGACCGCCTTTCTGGAGTGTGATGCCTTGGGGAAGCCGCAGGGTCTCAAGGTCCTTGTAGATTTCTTTTGTCACCTTGCCTACCACAGCTCCTCTTCCTAACATGCCGGAGACTGATGCCGTGCGCTGACCGCCGGTACGGGTGATGGTGCCGTCACCCCAACCGGGCTTCACGTCTGCTACCTGAGACAGCGATGCCGTGGTCAGCGTGGGCACAATGCCCGTCACTCTGAGGTTCTTGAAGTCCTCAACGGTCTGATTGTTGGCGTACGCGTCCTTGATGACGACATTCACCTCGTGGTCGCCCTCCCATAACGATGTCACGGGAATACCGCCGCCGTAGCGAAGGGCGAAGTTCAGCGATAGCAACGACTTGCTCAGCCCGAAGTGATTGGCTTCTTCGGGGTTCATTATCACTTCCAGCGAACTGTAGTTGGTGCCGAAACTGGTGGTGAGCACCGCTATCTCATTGTTCTTCGCCAATCGGTATCTTATGCTGTCAACGGCAGCGTGAAGACTGTCCAGATTCTCACCCGTCACCTTCACTTCAATGGGGTACGCACGGTCTGAATACTCTATCTGCCGGAACATCACCTGGGCGTCGGCAAAGTAGTAGGCGTACTTCTCGGCGTAGTCGTTCAGCATACCCTGGGTCTCAGCGTCGCTGTGGGTGTTGACGATAAACTGTGCGAAGTTAGAGCCGCCCAGACTCGGAATAAATGTGGCATGGAAACGAGGAGCACCGCTGCCGTAGAACACCGTAAGGTTCTCCACTCGATGGTCTTTCCGCAGTATGTTCGCCAGACTGTCCGCCACCGCTGCAGTATGGTGCAGGTCGGTGCCGCTGGGAAGTGTCACGTCCACGGCAAACTGGTTCCGCTCTGCACGAGGCATCAGCTTCTGGGGTATCAGCGTCATAAGAAATGCTCCCACAATGATGCTTGCCAGACCCACCGCCATCGTCGTCTTCTTGTGACGGAAACATGCCTCAATCATCCTGTCGTAGACCTTCTGCATCCTGTCAAGCATGGAGGTTTTGTCGGAGGTACGAGATGTATCGTCTTCCCGATGCAGCCCTCGCCGTATAAACTTGTACTGCAGAATGGGAACGAAGAAGATAGCCACTAATAGCGATACGGTGAGCACAATCGAGATAGAGTAGGGGAACCACTGCAGGAAGTCGTGAATCACTTGGTCGGTGGTGAATATCAGCGGGAAAAAGGTGATGCTGATTACCAGCGTGGCAGTGATGATACTCTTAACGAATTCGCGCGACGACTCAATGGCTGCCTGCCAACGACTGACTCCCGCATCGAGCTTGTCCAGATAGCAGTCGACTACAACCACGCTGTCGTCCACAATCATTCCAAGCGAAACAATCAGCGCCGCCAGTGTCACACTGTTTATCTCAAGCCCGAAAATCATAAATAGTGCTAACGACGAGAATATGGTGATGGGAATGGTGGCTACTGCCACACCGGCTACCCTGAGGGGCAACATCAGCATCACCACGATTACCACCGACACGATGGCTATTAGCATCTCCCACATGAAGTCCTCAATGGAGTGACCCACCACCTGGCTCTGGTCGCTGATAATATTGAGATGTACATCGTCGGGCAGCGTTGACTGGTAGTCGCTGATAATCTCCTTCACCTTCGTACCGAACTCAATGATGTTCTTGCCGCGCGTCATCTGAAGCGACAACAGTATACACTTCTGTCCGTTGTTCCTGATATACTGTCGGGGGTCGGGATATTCGCGCTCAATGGTGGCAATGTCGCCCAGTCGCACCACACTCCCTGTAGGGTCGCTGCTGATAATTGCCTGCGCCAGGTCGTTCTCGGTGTTGAGCGACGGCTGTATGTGTATTGCCCTGCTCAACTGCCCGTCGTCAAGACTGCCCGAGTAGAACGTACCGTTCAGCCCCGACACCTTGCTCATAAGCATCGCCGTGTTGATGCCGTAGAGCGACAGACGGTCACGGTCAAGGTATATGGACAACTGCTCCTTCTGACCGCCCATCCTCACGATGTTCGCCAGTCCCGGCACCGTCCTAAGCCTGTCGCTCAGCCCGTCCACGTATTCTCCCATCTCGCGGTAACTCTTACCCTCGCTCTCCAGCGTCACCAGCATCGACGACGACTCGCCGAACTCGTCATTCACCACCAAGTCAACAACACCATTGGGCAGTTTAGCCTTCAGCAGCGGCAACCGTCCTTTCATCTTGCTCCAGAACACGGTCTGGTCCTCTACCGACCGGTCCAGATAGACCATCGCCACACAGGCGTTGTTCACGCAGATAGTCTTCGTCCGCTGCTTGTTTACTTCCTTGAAAGTCCACAGGAACTCCTCCATCGGTCCTGCCAACTGGTGCTCCACCTCCTGTTCCGACGCACCGGGATATACTCCCACAATCAGTCCCACGGGAACATTGAACTGCGGAAATTCGTTCTTGGGTATCTTGACCAGTGAGAACACACCAGCCAACATCATCATCACTACTAACAGCAGCGTGATGTTCTTATGCCTCATTGCCGAAGCCACCAAGTCAGTTCTTTCCCTCTTCACCGTTCAATCTTTCTAATCGTTTCTTTAGTACGCTTGCCTAAGCAAGAATCTTTCAATTTTCAATCTTCAATTTTCAATTTTCAATCTTCAATCTTCA
>JAFTFC010000060.1 GCA_017449725.1 Prevotella sp.
CAAACATAGTGCATCTCAATCCCAAGGTGGAATCTATGGTTTGAGCTAAAAGAGCATCAAATTGCTCCATAATAGAAAAAATTCCTCCAAAAGGAGTGAGTTTCTCAGATTTTATTTGTATCTTTGCCATGTCATATTAGAGTTTTGCTTGTCTTCTTTTCGCAACACTAAGGTAAGTGAAAATTCTGACATGGCAAAATCCTGGGCAACTTTTTGTTGCTCAGGCACTTATAAATAATGTTAAACTATAGTGTTGCGGAATTAAGGATTAGTTATCTTTGCAGCATGAAAGCGAAGCGCATAGCAATATTTGGTAACACCCATCAAGAGAAGAAATCGGCGAAAGTATTCCGAGTGCTTGAACTCTTACGTGCTTATGGGGCTGAGGTGATTATTGAGAAGGAGTTCTACGAGTTCCTTGTCGGCAGAAGTGCCAATGGCATCGAGTCAGGTGCTCAAAATCTGTCCGACATTCCCTCATTTGCCGGAGTAGATTTCGATGCCGACATGGTAATATCCATGGGCGGTGATGGTACCCTACTTAAGGCGGCGCACTACGTGGGCAGCAAGCAGATTCCTATCGCCGGTGTTAATATCGGACGGTTGGGATTTCTTGCGGGAGTTAATTCCGATGATATTGACGATGCAGTGGTTGAACTCGTGGAAGGGCGCTACCAGATGGAGGAGCATACGGTGATACGTGTTGAGGCTCAGGGACATGAATTTGAGACTTGTCCTAATGCTCTCAATGACATAGCCGTTCTGAAGCGCGATACCGCCTCGATGATTACTATCCGTGCCGAGGTTAATGGCGAACAGTTGGTGACCTATCAAGCCGACGGTCTTATCGTAAGCACCCCGACCGGTTCTACCGCCTATTCCCTTTCCAACGGCGGACCTATAATCGCACCCCGTTCGGGCATCCTCTGCCTGACTCCTGTCGCTCCCCATTCTCTTAACATCCGTCCTATTGTTCTTGGCGATGATGTGGAGATAGCACTCACGGTTGAGAGTCGTTCGCACAACTTTCTCATAGCCGTGGACGGACGGTCGGAGAAGTGTGAACAGGGAACACGGCTGATTATCCGTAAGGCTCCTTATACGGTTAACATTATCAAACGCATCGGTACGGAGTACTTCACTACCCTTCGCGAGAAAATGGGATGGGGGATGGATGCGAGGTAGATAAAAGGTAAAAAGGTAAAAAAGTAAAAAAGTAAGAGGTGAGGTTTCTGAATATACCAAAATACAAGTACTCTGCCGGCAGTATTTTCCGCTGGTTATGGCAGGCTTGGCGCGGCAACCGGTTGCAGGCGATACTCAATGCTACGCTCGGACTGCTGGGAGTAGTGGTGAGCCTGGCGCAGGTATGGGCGGTGCAGCATGCCATCGATGTGGCTTCCCATACCCTTGAGGGCGACATCTACTGGGCTGTTGGTATCATCGGAATACTTATCCTATGTGACTTCGCCATAAATATCAGTGCCGTATGGGTGAAGAACATCCTCGGCATCCGTGCCCAGAACCGCATGCAGCAGAATATGCTCGACCGCATTCTGCGTTCGGAGTGGCAGGGTAGGGAACAACTGCATAGCGGCGACGTTATTAACCGCCTGGAGAAGGACGTAACCAACGTAGTGAACTTCCTCACCGAGACTATCCCCAATACCATTTCGGTGCTTGCCATGTTCCTCGGAGCCTTCTTCTACCTCTTTACTATGGACGGCTGGCTGGCGCTGATAATCATCGCTATGCTGCCTCTGTTCATCCTTGTCAGTAAACTGTATGTCGGAAAGATGCGTCAACTCACTCGTCAGGTGCGCGACAGCGACTCACGGGTGCAGAGTGTTTTGCAAGAGACGATACAGAACCGCACGCTGATAAAAACAATGGAGAGCGATTCTGCTATGGTGGATAAACTCGAGGATACCCAGAGCGAACTGCGCCACCGTGTGGTGCGTCGTACCGCTTTTTCGGTAATCAGCAACCTCATTCTGAACTTCGGTTTTGCTCTCGGCTATCTTGTGGCATTCCTCTGGAGTGCCCTCCGTATGTCGGCAGGTACGCTGACATTCGGTGGTATGACCGCCTTCCTTCAGCTCGTCAACCGTATTCAGGGACCGGCGCGCAACCTCACCAAGATGGTGCCCGCCTTCGTCAGTGTCTTTACTGCTGCCGAACGACTAATGGAACTCGAGGAAAACCCGCTCGAGGAGCAGGGAGACTCTATTGAGATGGAAACTCCGTTGGGCATTCGTCTTGATGGTGTATCCTTTACCTATCAGGACCATCGCCCCAATTCTTCTTCGCGACAGATATTAAGTCACCTCACCTTCGATTTCCGCCCTGGATCTTGTACCGCCATTCTCGGTGAGACCGGTTCGGGAAAGACCACACTCATACGACTCTTGCTGGCACTCATCCGTCCGCAGGAGGGTCGCGCGTACATATATAATAGTAAGGAACAGAAATCCCTGTCGCCGCGCCTGCGCTGCAATTTCGTCTATGTGCCACAGGGAAACACCCTTCTGAGCGGAACTATCCGCGAGAATCTGCGGCTTGGTAGTATTACTGCTACAGAAGAAGAAATGGAAGATGCACTTCGAAGGGCTTGCGCTGACTTTGTTTTCTCGCTTCCCGAAGGTCTAGATACCCAATGCTCCGAGCAGGGCGGCGGACTTTCCGAGGGGCAGGCACAACGTATTGCCATCGCCCGTGCCCTTCTTCGCGGCGGCAGTGTGATGCTGCTCGATGAGGCTACCAGTGCTCTCGATCCCGATACCGAGCGCCGTTTGTTGCGTAATATTCTTGAGAACAACGACAAGACCGTCATTTTTATCACCCATCGTCCTGCCGTCGTCGACTATTGCGACCAAACATTGCGTCTGGGAGAATAACCTCCTTTCGAAAAAGTTCTATTGCTTCCAAAGCACCACCTCACCAGCCTTTAGCGATGCCTTAACGTCGATGAGGCGCTGGTTGCTGCTTCCTCGGAACAGCAGGTCGGGGTCTTTCTTTGATTCTATGAATGGTCCGTCCACGAGAACATCTACGAGTTCGAGAAGTTCGCGTTGGGCGGGCATTTTCAGTAGCGCTTCGAAGGTGAAGCCCGTATAGCACCATATGTTCTTGGTGGTGCGGCTTCGGATGGCGCGTGCCAGTTCGGCAAAGCCCTCCGCCTGATACATGGGGTCGCCGCCCGAGAAAGTGACGTCGGCGTAAGGGTCTGCCTCGATAACACGCATTATATCCTCTGTCTCCATCATGGTGCCTGCCGCTATGTCCCACGACTGAGGGTTGTGGCAGCCCTTGCACTCATGTTGGCAACCGGCACAATAAATGGAGGTCCGGAATCCCGGACCATCCACTGTTGTGTCTTCTATAATCTTGATAACTGAAATCATAGCCTCTCGAAGAGGTCAAGTTGGTTGCCGCCGTCGATATGTGTCACGCGGTC
>JAFTFC010000061.1 GCA_017449725.1 Prevotella sp.
CTACATAGTATTCCGTCTCAATCGTGTGTATGCCCTTAGCGAGCATACTGAAATAATAGTTCGTAGTCTGATCCTTAGGTGCGATATAGTATCCCCACCGGTATCCGCTTATCTGTCCTACGGGTTCCAGACAGGCGGCACGCTTGTCAACTACCTGAACATAGTCGTAGTTACGGTCTGCCGTAATGGTGATGCGCACCTTTACCCTGCTGCCCACGGTTATGGGTTCGGTGGATATTATCTCTCGTTTCACACTGATTCCCGTCGACGCCTCGTCAATGTCCTTTAGTGGCTGTACCGACTGTGTATATACCGTTCCCCAGCTCGTGCCCAGTGAGGTCTTCTCTATCGTAACCTTGTTGCCTTCTGGCAGTCTTGTCTTTACGTACCCTGTGCCCGCTGTCTCTTTGGGCAGTGAAACATTCTTGCCGTCTACCGCCACCTTCATCATAGGCTGGGATGCCAGCAGTGAGGTGTTGCCGTCAAGCACCGCGTATACGGCATTAACACTGTTTATCGGAGTGTCCCATGTCTGGGTACGCTTCTGCTGCAACAGCCAGCGCTGCATCTCTTCTACCGTTGTCTTGTCCGCAGGACTCACCATCTTTATCGCTTCTATAGCTGCCACCTGAGTAGGGATGTTATAGCTGCACCACGAATAAGAAGCCCGAGGAGTATCGTAATATCTGCCCATATCCTCACGGTATACGGTGTATTCCTTCAGACTCTGCGCATATTCGCGGGCTTTCTGCTGCTGTCCGTTCTTCTGCCATACCACCGCCATCAGTGCCTTGGCATACATACTCTGCGTCAGTTTCTGCTTTTCGAGGTAAGCGATGAGATAATCGGCGGCACTCTTCTCACGTGCCGACAGTTTACGGTCGGAAACAGCGCAGACATAAACCCACTGCAGGGCGTAGTAACTGCTGATGTAATAAGGTTGCTTCTTGGCTTCAGCCTCACGGATTTTCTCCACTTCCTCAACGACGACATTGCCGAGGTATTTGTGAGCCTTTGAGAGAATCTGCTCGGTTGCCGACTCTTTTCCTGCGAGGAGGTTAAGACGGGTAAGGAACTCCACCACTTGGGCAGTCATTACCGGTGAACCTTCCATTCCTTCCCACCACGAGAACGAACCGTCACTGTTCTGTAGCTTGCGGAGTCCTTCGAGTGCCGTTTCCAACCGGTTGTTCAGGGTGTTTTCATCAAAGAAGTTCGCTAATGCCTGCTTCCTGTCTGCCTCTCTCTCGGCACTTGCCACCCATGGAGTCTCTTCAAGTACCAAGGTCTTAAGTTCCTGGTTCTTCTCCAACTGACTCATCAGCGACGTCTCGTTTCCCTGTTCCTGCTTCCAGCGTTCGAACACCTTTTCTATATCCGGTGACTGACTCACAAGATAGCGCCCGAGACTGTTGACATAATAGGAGGCTGCAAGCGAGATGGCGTTGCGCTCATTCGCCTGAGCCATGTAGGGCAGTGCCTGCACTACTAACCAGGCGGGATTGTTGGTCAGTTCGAGGGTGATGTTATCGGGGGTACGGGGGTACGATGGTACGGGGGTACGAGATATGATTTTCTTCCCTGGTTCGGTGAATGTAAAGGTCTGGGTGCTTATCACCATCTCTTCGTCCGACAATACCGGCAGGTAGTGCTGCTCTCCGTCACTGAACCCGTCTGCCTCTGCCACAACACGGCAGATTAATACGGGGGTACGGGGGTACGAAAGTACGGGGGTACGAGATATGTCTTCGGGGTTAATGCCGAAGGTGACGGAGGTGGTTTTGTCCTTATCCACACTGAATGCCAGCTGTTCTGTTGCCACGACCTCTTCGGTCTCAGCATCAAGCAGAGTCATCGTGACCTTACCACTTAGGTTCTTCTCCGCGGTATTGATAATCTTAGCAGAGATAGTTGCCTTGTCACCCTTGCGCACGAAGCGGGGCATATTGGGCTGCACCATAAGGTCTTTCTTAGCTACCGCCGTAGTGTCGGTGAAGGCGTAGTTCATGTCCTTATCGTGCGCCATTCCCAAGAAGCGCCAGGTGGTGACACTCTCGGGGAGGGTGAATTTTATCGACACATTACCCTTACTGTCCGTGAGCAGCGACGGATAGAAGAATGCGGTCTCGGCAAAGTTCTCCCTCACTTCGGTTTTTTTCGCCGAATGGGTTTCTGATGTACCCTCATCTGCTGTATCGTACACCATTGCTGACTCTGCCATTGCCACCTCCTCAATACCTGCGACATCGTTTGCCGCAACAGCCGTTGCCTTCATCATCATCGGCATTGCGTCCACCGAACCCAGGGCACGTCCGCCCCTTACCATTATCCTATGTCCATACCAAGGACGAATCAGGGCGTCCTCGGCAAAGTGAGAGTAGGTCAGAGAGGAAACGTCTTTCAACAGCAGGTCCTCGTAGTCACTATAACTGTGTCCTATTTTCGACGTGTATCTCCATTGGGTGTTAGGCAGATAGCGTCCGAATCCAAGGTCCAGTCCCCACTTGTTTGGCATCAGCTGGTCGAGACTGCTGTCGTATAGGGTAGACAGCAGCGTAGCCTTTGCCGGAGTGCCGTCGGGACGTGTAATGCGCAGTGTCCATTCCTCCTTCTGTCCCGCTTTCAGACGATCGCGGAAGGTGGTCCACTTCACCACGAGGCGCTTGTCGGGCTGCGGTTTGCTTATCTTTGCCGAGTGGGTATAGCACTTGCCTTCCTTCACCCACGCATAGGTAAGCAGCAGTCCGTCGCCATATTCCTCCTTATATGTAAACTCGCGCACGAAGAGTCGGTTGCTAACATCCACGGTTCCGCTCTCTATTATCTTTTCACCCGCAAAGAAGCCATAGAAGATATGCGTATCCTTATCCGACGCTCCCACCTGTACTACCACGGGCTTGTCGGAGAACTCGTCTGCGGAGGCATAGAACCAGTCGTGGGTCTCGACAACGGGCGTCTTGTCTTCTAAGGAGAAGACGATAATCTCGTGACGCAGGGTGTCACCCATAGCCGTAGCCTCAACGATGTGCTTGCCGAGGGTGCCGAGGGTACGGAGGTACGGGGGCTCGGGGGTGCGAGTAATGTTTTCGGGATTAATAAAATACGGGGTGTTTGCATCGACTTCTATCGGTGCGTTGCCGTCGATAGTAACGAGCACCTTTCCTTCCACCTTCTCTCCGGCGGCATTCAGCAGTGAGAATGTCGCGGTTTTCATACTGTCACGCAGCGCCATTGCGGGGAGGTCGGAGGAAAGGACGGCGGGTTTGGTGCCTAACGGGAGCGAAATCGTCCCGCTCTGGGTCTCACCACCCTGGTCGGTAACATCGGCATCAGCGGTGAAGCGGAAGAAGCGCGACGGGCGCTCACCGTTCGCCTCGGGCATCGTCAGTGGCATGCAGATAACAAACTCACCATTGTCGTCGGTCTGTATCTCTCCACTTCCGATTACCTCGTCATTGCCACGGAACCACCACCAGAAGGAATGAAGACGCTTCAAGGAGTAGTTAACCTTTGCGCCCTGCACTGGCACACCGGCGAAGGAGCGGGCATGTCCGCGGAGTGTCACCGTATCGCCGGCGGCATATTTCTCTTTTACTTCGTCGAAGGTTACTTCGAACGTCGGACGCTTGTATTCCTCTACCTGTATACCGACGTACCCATTACCGAAGTCGGTCTGCAGGGAGTATCTGCCCGTAAGTCCCGACTGGGGAAGGCTGAAGTCGCATGCTGCCGTTCCGTAGCTGTCGGTGGTAACTTGCTTTTCCGCCACCACCTTTCCGTTGGCATTGCGCAGTCTGAGTGTCATGGTCTTGCCCTCAACAACACTCACCGTCTCGTCTCTTTTAGCATTATATGCAAGCACCGAGGCGTGGACTGTCTGCGACGGACGGTAGATGCTGCGGTCGGTGTATATTTTCACTACATTGCGGTCGTTGCGCAGTTCGTGGAAGTTGTAATATCCCCACATCGAACCGCTGACGTAAGCCCTGTCGGTGTCGGTATATGCATACACCTTATTGGGTGCCTGATTGCCATAGCTGTACACGGCTTCTCCTTTGCCGTCCATTGTCAGCTCGGTGGTCTTGCCGGCATTACGGAACTCCAGTCTCAGACGGGCTCCGGCTATTGGCTGTCCCGTAGTAGCACTCACCACGGCATATCGAGTCTTGTTTCCCGGTAGACTCTCACAAAGTACCATAAGGTCGGTGACGGAGAAGTTCAGAGTTGAAAGCTTTGAGTTATGAGCAGAAAGCCTCGGAGCGGTATCCACGACGTATTCGCCCAGCGGCAGCGGTCCTACGGTGATACTGTCCTCCGACAGTTCGTAGTCCTTCTTGCCACTGAAGTAGAGCGTCTCGGTCTTAACCACCTTACGGGTCTTGGCATTTCTTACTGTCAGCGTCACACTCGGCAGGTTCCTTACGTCTTTTACATACACCTTTATCGTCTCTCCCGGCCTTATCATGTCGCTCCCTATAAGAGTGTTATATCCGGGCTGCGTGAGCATTTTGCGTTCGTTGCGCAGATAGTCCATGCGCTTCCACTTGCCCCAGCGACCGAGAGCCTCGTCAATCCATTCTATCTTCTGTTTCTCAGTAGTCTTATAGTCGAAGGCTTCGTACTTCGCTATCGCCACCTCACCGCATTCCAAGAGGTCGCCGTACTCAGCAATCAGCGAGTCGGGGTCGTGTTTGGCAAGTACAGCACTCATCATCGCCGCCCGGCGGTTGCCCTGTTTCAGGTAGTACTGATACATCGCCTCGTAGTTCTCAGTGTACATTCCCACGACATGCAGCAGGTCGCCGTTGAAGAGACCGCTGTCGATGCCTTTCTCAACGAACGGGAAATACGTCTCCGCCTTCTTTGAAGCGAGAAGTTCCTCCCTACCCTTCAGTTCGAACGGTTTGTCGTCTACCCGCGAAAGCACCGCCTCGTAGATTACTGCCGACACCTCGTCGGTCTCCAGCGCCCTCAGCCGCTGCAGTTCTGCCTGCAAGGAGTCGGGAGCTATCTCCACCTGTAGTCTCGAACGCATCATCTGCGCCTTCAGCATGTGTCCGTAGGCACGCTCCTTCTGCGCCTTGACAGCAATCTTATCCAATAGTTGCATCTGGGTCTTTGGCAGGTCCTTTTCTCCCGCCCGCTCTACTTCCTTCCACAAGGAGCTGTAGTTCTGTGCCTCTACAAAGAACGGGCACAACAATACTATTATAATGATGTATAGTCTTCTCAGCATTCTTTTTTCGGTTGTTTGCTTGCAAAGATAATAAAAAAGTAAAAAGGGAAAGAAGTAAAAAGGGAAAAAAGATGGAAAATAAAAGATTTTTTGTACTTTTGCACCGATATTCAACTTTTTTAGTATGATAATTCTTAAATGGCTACATCGCTTTGGCAGCTATCTGCTGCTTATGGGGCGCACTTTCTCGCGTCCCGAACGCATGAGGATGTTCTTTAAACAATACATCAAGGAGATGTCTGCACTGGGCGTCGACTCCATCGGTATTGTACTACTTATATCTTTCTTCATCGGTGCCGTGATATGCATCCAGATGAAGGTGAACATCGAGAGTCCGTGGATGCCACGCTGGGTGGCTGGCTACACTACACGCGAGATAATGCTACTGGAGTTCTCCTCGAGTATCATGTGTCTTATCCTTGCCGGCAAGGTGGGCTCGAACATCGCCTCGGAGCTGGGAACAATGAGGGTGACGCAGCAGATAGACGCCCTCGAGATAATGGGTGTTAACTCTGCCGAGTACCTCATACTCCCCAAGATTCTGGGAATGGTAACGATGATGCCGTTCCTCGTAATATTCTCGTCGGGCATGGGAATCATCGGAGCCTACGCCACCGCCTATGTCGGACACCTTATGCCTCCCGAGGACCTTACACTGGGTCTGACGCACGACTTCATTCCCTGGTTCCTGTGGATGAGTATCATCAAGAGTCTTGTCTTTGCCTTCATCATCAGCAGTGTGTCGAGCTACTGCGGCTACACCGTTGAGGGCGGTTCGGTGGAGGTGGGCGAATCGTCTACCAGCGCTGTGGTTACGAGCAGCATACTTATTCTTTTCTCTGATGTCTTCCTAACACAGCTACTGTCATGATTGAACTGAAAAACCTGTATAAGTCGTTCGAGGACAAGGAGGTGCTCCACGACATTAACATAACCTTCGAGGACGGCAAGACAAACCTCATCATTGGACAGAGCGGCAGCGGAAAGACGGTGCTGATGAAGAATATCGTAGGACTGCTGGAGCCGACACGCGGAGAGATTCTCTACGACGGACGCGACTTCGTGGCAATGTCCAAGAAGGAGAAGGTACTGCTGCGCCGCGAAATGGGAATGATTTTCCAGAGTGCCGCCCTCTTCGACTCTATGTCGGTACTGGAGAACGTCATGTTCCCCCTGGATATGTTCTCAAATATGACTCTGCGCGAAAGAAAGCACAGGGCAATGGAATGTCTCGACCGCGTAAACCTCAGCGGCGCCGAGGGGAAGTTTCCGGGCGAGATATCGGGAGGTATGCAGAAGCGTGTGGCAATAGCCCGCGCCATAGTGCTCAATCCGCGCTATCTCTTCTGCGACGAACCGAACTCCGGTCTCGACCCCAAGACATCGCTCGTTATCGACGATCTGCTACACAGCCTGACCAAGGAGTTCGGCATGACAACCATTATCAATACCCACGACATGAACTCCGTAATGGGCATTGGCGAGAACATCCTCTTTATCTACGAGGGACACAAGGAGTGGCAGGGTGTTTCTGCCGACGTCATGGAGTCAACAAACCAGCGCCTGACGGACTTCATATTCGCTTCCGACTTGCTTAAGGAAATGCACGATGTGGTGATAGAGCATCATCATAAAAGGTAAAAGGGTAAAAAGGTAAAAAGGTAAAAAAGTAAAAAGGTAAAAGGGTAAAAAGGGAAAAAAGGGAAAAAAGGGCTTAGCAGCCCGAAAATCCTTATTGTGTGCCCACACGGAATTGATTTCGGTCAACTTTTTGCCCCTTTTTCGTCCTTTTTGCACCCTTTTTCATTGCCGGTATTCAAAATCACCTTAACTTTGCAACGTCAAAAGAGATAAAAAAGAAATAAAACAGGTATTAGTGACCAAGGTAAAAAGGTTACAGGATAACAAAACTTTTAAAGAAAGAAAGGGTTTTAAAGATGAAAAAGTTAATTAAGAAATGGCTTAGCAGTGAGTATTACTATGAGTACTGCATCAATTCAGCAAGAATTTACGGGTTCATCCCTTGCAAATAAAGCAACTCGGGCTGGTCGACTGACCAGCCCGAGTTTTTTTAAGAAATAAGGCGCACACACTAAAAAAATCGCTCCAAAGGGTGTCAGGGTGTTAAAACCCTTTCGTACAGGGCGTTTCGGACGTACACCCAAGGGTGTAAGGGTGTGGTAAGGGTGTACGTTAATTCATAATTCATAATGCATAATTCATAATTAAAGGTGTACACCCTCGCAACACCCTTGCACCCTAGGGTGTGCACTTCTAAGCCCGATAAACAGAGGGCTACAACACCCTAACACCCTTTGATGCGAAAATTTTCATGTAACGAAATGATTTGCGCTTCGAAGAGAGCCGTAACCTCTCCCGAAGCGAGCCGTAACCTCGCTGGCAGTGAGCCGTAACCTCGCTGGCAGTGAGCCGTAACCTCGCTGGCAGTGAGCCGTAACCTCGGTTTGAGTAAACCATAACCTTGGCGGGAAATTCTCTAGAGAATTCTTCGTGATGCTTATACCACGGTCCGGCAATGGAATAACCTCGGAAGCAAATTCTCTAGAGAATTTCCCGACAAACCTATACCATACTCGGACCTTGGAATAACCTCCGCTTCTACAAACAATAACCACGGAAGGGGC
>JAFTFC010000062.1 GCA_017449725.1 Prevotella sp.
CAACTGGATATGCTCTACGGCAGGCGTGCCGAACACCATACCGCCCATCACACCGTTGCCGATGGGCAGTGACTGCGTCCACGTCTGTGCGGGTTGGTTGTACCATAGCTTGTACTCGCTGGCGGTCGCCACAATGACCGCCACGATGCTTGTCAGAAGGCAGAAAAGTCTTTTCATCGATGATATTTGTTTATATAATAAAGACTGACGACAGCGTTTTTTGTCGTCAGCATTGTGTGAAAACTCGAATGACGGAGCTTCAAAATAGAATTGACGGCCCGTTCATCGCGAACAGGCCGTCTAACATTACTAATTTCTAAACTGCTGGCTACTGTCCCTCGCGGATATCGCCAACACAAATAATTGTTATAACTTCTAATAAAAAATTATGTAATGCTTCTGTTGTCAGAAGCCTTCGAATTCCATGAGTTCGCGGGCAGCGTTTCCTTCTGTTGCATTGGTGCTGCCACCATATCCGGGAGAAGCCGCCAGCATGGTGGAGACTTCAATTTTCATAACCTGCATTTCAGGATTAATATATGTCTTTTTCATCTTTGTTTACTTGTTTTTTTGTTAAACATGAATTACCATGAATTGTACATGAATTGTACATAAATTGTAGGCTTTACTTCACCACGACCTTTTTGCCATTCACGATGTACAGGCCCTTAGTAGGCTGAGCCACGCGCTGTCCGTTGAGGTTGTAGTAGTCACCATTCGCCTTGGACTGTGAACCTTGAACCGCATTGATGCCCGTGGTCTCGCTGCCGCTGAAGAGTAAGAATACAGGAGCACTGCTTCCGTCTAAGTCTGCAGGCAGGTAAGCAGAGTTGGCACTCAGCGTGAAGTCTTTATTGTTCTTATAGAAGGCAAGGCTGGGTGATGTCATCAGCACATAGCCGCTGTTGGCAGTAAGCGTCTCGCTGGCAGTAACACCCACCAGCTTGTTGTCTGTAACGTCAAATCCGGCAGTAGCAGCCACGGGAATTGCCACTTCTGCACTGGCTGTACCCATCAGCAACAGACCAGTACCGGCAGGCACAGCACCCGTCACCGGAGTCTTAGTCAGCACGCCAGCAGCACCGCCTGTTACGATATAGGCAGCGTCAAGGTTGGCAATTGTCGAAGAGAAGTCAAGGATGTATGGGCTGCAATAGGTTGACCAGCCAGCAGTGCTAATGGTTTTGGAGACGGATTCGGGATTCGTAACACTATAGCTGGTAATCTCCATCCACGATTTCTCTACACCTAATTCAAGGTTAATTGCATTATTGAGAGCGGATTTGTAGGCGTAACTGTGTACATAGGTATTGCTACTTCCTACTGCGTTTGCACTGATAGAGAACATTCCTGCGGCTGTATAAGAAATGGTCATGGTAACCGTAGCGTCTTTCATCTGAGTTGCAAAGGTTGCCCAATCAGTGACATCAGCATCACCCAATTTCACACTACGAGTTCCTAATGTCGCCTCAGTGTCTCCTAAGACAAAATTATCTGCACGCAGCGTATTGTCGAGACCTGTTGTGTAGAAGCGTACCAGCCAGTTATACCACTGAGAAGTTCCACCATAGTTCTTGAACGTCACATTGATGGTTTGCCCCTTGTTGATGGTCATTGACTTCTTCTGACCAAGGAAAGTGGTGGCGTAGTCAGCTGTACCAATAACTTCATTGGTAGTGGATACCTTTTGGATGATGATATTATCCAAGAGTACAGTATTATTACCGGCAGCCTTTATGGTCAGTGCTGTGCTTCCGTCAAGCGTAAAGTTCTCTCCGTCAGTTTCTCCACGACTACCAGTCGTTGCAGCTGACCAAACGACATTCTCTCCAGCATTGATGTTAAAGGTAGTACCCGTACCACCACAGAAGCCTGCACGTATTTTATAAGTTCCTGCAGGAAGTGTAATAAACTCTACGTCGCTTCCAGCGTATGCGCCAAACCGGTTTGAACAACGAGCGTCACCCTGACCACTATTGCTGGCCGTCATGCCAGTGATGCTCTCTGCTTCAGCATAGTAGATAACATCGGTATATGCAGATGCTGTATAGGTGGCATTTTCCACCTGCGCGTCAGAAGACAGTGTGAAACTAGTGCCATAAATCTGACTTGTTGCAGCCTTCGTATAGAGTGTTCCGTTAACATTAAAATATTCAGGATATGCATAGTTGATAGTAGCCGTATTGTAGCTTGAGCCTGAGGCAAGTTCTGTAAGAACATTGGAAGATCCATCCACAGCCTTCACTGTATAAGAATACGTTGGCTGAGCTGTCATGCTAAAGTTGACAGCAGGGTCAGTGCCATCCACGGTGAAAGAACCTTGGTAGTCAACATACGCAGTCTGGGTAGCCGTATAATAATAGGTCGTGCCATCAACAAGAGTACCGTTTGTAATAGGAGTTGTTCTCTCAGTATCAGTATAAATAGTTGTGCCAGAAGTTACTTCGTTGCCAGAAGTGTTATCTGTAAAGGATGCGAGATAATAGGTAACAGAAGGTAAGTCGGCTTCTGCATCAACGGCACGAACAACAATATTATCAATAGCAAAGTTTGAACTATAGCGTTTAGAAGTAAATACAATTTTGCCAAGACCGCCTGTTGCGCTTGAACTTCCAATCGGAGTGCGTGCTAAAATTTCTTCTGATGTAGCTTTATTTGTAATGGTTAAATAAGTAAAGCTACCAGAACGGGTTATTTTATAGGAGCACCAAGTAATTCCGTTAATATCAGCACTGGAGTAGTTCTTCGCAGAAATAGAGTTAGGCAATGATACTGTTGTGCTTGTATTGTTTACACTCCATGTTGTCACATTGACTGCAGTTGCTTTAAGCGACAAAATTGCAGAAGAGTTGCTGGCATCCATGATGTCAAATTGTACAGGGGTTTGGTCGGATACGCAGTTACCTAGACGAAGGTCAAAGGTGAGCGTAAAATCATCTCCTGCTACAGCTTTTCCGCTAATAACAGAACCGGTTACTATTGCACCATTATTATTGCGACTGGTCGATGATTGGTCTACGGACAGAAAATAATTATCTCCATCATTCAAAATCGCAGGAGTGTAACGTCCAGCCGTTCCTGTTGTCCATCCATTAGTATTACTTGTCGAACTGTATGACTCTGAGAAAGGAGTCACATCTGCCCACGCACTCATACTCCCCACGCACAGCGCAGCTGCTACGAGGAGCGTCTTTGTTAGAAATTGTAGTTTTCTTTTCATATTTTTTTGTTTTTAGTTTGGAATTAGTATAACTGTTAGTAATTCGGTTTCGTCAACCGTCAAACAGAAAGGTACGGACACAAAGAAAGTGTGCAGACCTCTCCGTATTCCGACTCAGGTCTACCACAACCTCAAATAGCATACTTCGAAGCCTGCACACGATGGTGCATACTTCAATGCTATTTGAATTTGCTCTAAAAAACTCCGTGACGAGGTGGTAGTTCGAGTCGGAATTGAGCAATGGTCTGCGGATCCTTTCCGCAGAATCGGTTGCAAAAGTACACAAAAAATCCCGAACCGGCAAACGATTCGGGATTTATTTTTGATTTATGTCAAGAAAGGCACGGCTGTTCGCAGCAGTCGGATTTTTAAATCCGACAGAGCGGAGTCATTGTCCTTATACTATATAATAGCGAATGGACTAACTGCCCCACACCTCCTACACCCACTGCACCCAATTCTGGTGCAGGAGGTGTAGGTGGTGCGGGTAAAAAAGTACAAAAGACAATATATATAGTGAATGAGTTATTTATCCTACCTATCCTACCTATCTGCATGTGCCGGGGGTGACGGATAGGTAGGATAGGCGGGATGTCTTTTTCTTTCAGCAATAATTATGCGCGCGCGTGAGAGGTGGAAATTTGTCATTTTGTCATCATGCCGTTTTGTCCACCTCGGTATGCCAGGAGGCTACTGAGCGGCACCAGTCATTGAGTAATTTTCGCCAAGAGGCCACTGAGCAGAATTAGTCATTGAGTAATTGATTCAACTTTCTGAAGTAGTTGCGTATTTACGATTTAACAAGCCATAAGGAGGCAGATTATTCTTTTCATTGGCATCAACCAGATAGTCAGAATAGCAGGATAAGGATTTTTCGTCTTATTTGTATAGCGACTTGAGGGCATCGTCTGACTCAATCTCTATTTTACTTTCGTCGAGCATCGAGCGGTCGAGCCCAAAGACATCGATGAAGAAGTTGTAGACTGCCTGACGCTTGTTGGGACCGAAGTCGTGACGCTCGCTGGGCAGGTGGACGTTGCGGACCTGTTGCTTGGCATCGTAGAAACCGTAGATGCGCTGTAGATAGGGGAACTCCAGCGTGGGCACCGTGGAAGTCCAGTCGCCGCCATCGCTGACAATGAGCATGGGTTTGGGGGCCATGACGGCCGCCAGCTCCGGTTCGCATGTCCCACCGCCGCTGAGTTGTACGGGTCTGCCACTCTCACAGGGGCATCCGCCGTCGAAGTGAGAGGCCAGGTGCACCACGGGAGCCGAAGCCGTCACGCGGTCGTCGAGCAGTGAAAGCAGTACGGTATGGGTGCCGCCACCGCTTCCGCCCATTACCCCCACACGTTGCAGGTCGATGTCCTTCCGGTGAGACAGCATGTAGTCGAGCAAGATATAGCCG
>JAFTFC010000063.1 GCA_017449725.1 Prevotella sp.
GCATACCATATTACGGCATAGGCATATCGGTACCATTCATAGTGATGCGACACTGGGACGAATGGCAGGAGAAGAAGACGCTGACGATGGACGAACGGGACCGCCGGCTCTGCCGTCTGGCTATGGAGATACAGTACCGTTGCCAGCAGTTCTTCTTCGGGGAAATGGCATTCAACTACTTCGCCGAACAGAACAAGGAGTTCGTGCAGCGCAGACGCACCACGCGCTACGACGACTGCTTCCGCAAGCTTCCCGAGGAGTTCAAGACGCAGCAGTTCATGGAGGTGTTCGGATGTTCGCAACCAGCAGCCTCTAAATCTATTACACGTATGCTAAATGACAAGGTGATACAAAAAGTGAAATATGGTTTATATCGGAAGGTTGTTAGTGAGTTGATTAGGTAGTTATAACTTATAACTTATAACTTTGGACATTAAGGTTTTTGAAAAAGCAAGAAAGTAAAATTAAATTTAAATCCAAGAATTATGAAAATAGAAATTACAATAAAGAACATTGACGAGTACGACGACATATCGATGGCGGCGTTGGTAATGAAAGCAGGTAAGAAGGTAAGAACGATGAAGTGTCTGTGGAGGACGGTAAGGATGAAGGGAGGCAACAGGGACCACCGAATGCCCCGCGGCACCTTCCCGATAAAACCCATGCCCAGGGCGGGCTATCTCATTGCACTGGTGTTCAAACCCACTCTGAACACCCAACTGGGACTGATACCCTACAAGCCCATAACGTGGGAGAACTTCGGCAACGACGTCTACATACTTAACAAGGACGAGTCGACGCTAAACGAAGACGAGTACAAGAAACTGGTGAGACAGCTGATGAACAACGGTGCCGACAAGCTGACGATAGCGGAGAAAGAGAATGACACGGTGCACGTTGGAGAGTCGTTCTACATTAATGTTGAAGAGGACTGGGAGGGCTGGAAATGAAGAGTTTAGAAGAATACGAGAAGAAACTCATAGAGTTTGAGACCTCAACAAGGTTCTTGGAAGGTCGCCATATACGCGAGACCTACAAGAGAGCAGCAGAGAAGGGTGCTAAGAACGTCAGGAACGACAGGGGAGGCAGTACGCTGGTTGGTGTTACCTACAACACTTACAAGAGGATGGCGCGGCTCTACGGATGGCCCGAGGACTGGGACGGGTTCTTAACGATGACCTACGACGACTGGTCGAGGATTGTCTTCCACCTCTTTACGGATATCCAGGGGGAGAGGATAAAGAGCCGCTCCTTGGCGCTCGCCCTCTTCGACTTCTACTGGCACTCGGGAGCGAACGCGGTGAAGGCGATACAGCGGATAGTGAACACGCGGCAGGACGGCAACCTGGGACCGAAGACCCTTGCGGCGATAAACTACGGAGATGCGCGAGTATTGCACCTGAAACTTACCTACGAACGCCTCCGGTTCCTCGAAAACCTCGCCGGACGGGACTACACCCAGCGCGGATTCCTCGAGGGGTGGAAGAACAGGGTGAGCTGGATGACGTATGAGGAGTGATCGTAGCATTGTAAAAGTTTCGGAGCCCCCGGGCGGTTTGCCTGAGAGCTCCGAAACTTATTGAAAAAAATAAAGCGACAGGCTTCACAGCTGATCGCTTCATATCTTCAATAGGTATTAGTTTTTAAGGTAAAAAGATTGTTTTCAGGATAACACTTGCAAAGGTAAAGCACTTTGACGAAACTTCCAAATCTTTTACGAATTAATTTTCTTTTGAAATTGTTGTGTGGGAGCACAGCTGTTAATTTTATACTTCGTTAACACTTTTATTTGTGCAAACGATTAACTTTCGCCACTTTTTTAGCAATTCTTGTATGTAGATAAGGAAAAATTGGTTAACTTTGTAGCCAGAAACAAATAAAAGCAAATAATTTAATAGTATGAAAAGAGCATTTTTGGCATTATTTATGGGCGTCTCAACGGCTTTGTGTTTCGCACAGCGGAGTGAGACAGAACTTCGTACGTGGGACTTCTCTCGCGACGGGGAGTCGTGGAAGCAGGTGAGGGTTCCTCACGACTGGGCTATCAGCGGTCCGTTCGACAAGAAGTGGGACTTGCAGACTGTTGCAATTGAGCAGAACGGAGAGACCGAAGCCACGGAGAAGTCGGGTCGTTCGGGTTCGCTGCCCTGGATAGGAGAGGGGCACTACAAGACAACCATCAACATCGCAGAGCCCATTGGGTTCGTTGAACTGGTATTCGACGGAGCCATGAGTGAGCCGGTGGTTAGCATCAACGGCAAGAAGGCAGGCGAGTGGAAGTACGGATACAATGCCTTCCGTGTTGACACCTCCAAGTTTGTACATCCTGGTGCCAACGAAGTACGTGTCGATCTCAGTAATATCGAGGAGAGCTCGCGATGGTACCCCGGCGGTGGTATCTATCGTCCCGTGAAACTCGTAACAACACCCAAGGCGCGCCTCGACCGATGGGGACTCTTCTTCCGCACTCTGAGAGCAACCGGCGAGGAGGCTGCCGTAGCTGTCGATGCTACAGTAAAGGGAGCCGCAGGCAACGACTGGCGGGCTAAGGTTGTGCTTGTAGATAACGACGGCACCGAGCAGTGTCTATATAATAACGCACTGTCGCAGGACGGAGGTGTGCATGCCACAGCCCGCATACTGAAACCGCGTATGTGGTCGCCCGAAGAGCCGAACCTATACACCCTTCGTACATTATTATATAATAAGGACGGACAGGTGGTTGACGAGATTTCACAGCGTGTCGGCATCCGCACCGTTGCTGTTTCAAAGGAGAAGGGTTTCCAGCTCAACGGTGTTTCGCGCAAGCTAAAGGGAGTCTGTCTGCACCACGACTTAGGACCGCTTGGAGCAGCCGTAAACCGTGCGGCACTGATCCGTCAGGTGCGCATCCTCAAGGATATGGGTTGCGACGCCATCCGCACCTCTCACAACATGCCTTCCACAATGCAGATGGAGATATACGACTCGCTCGGCATGATGGTTATGGCAGAGTCGTTCGATATGTGGGTGCATCCTAAGTGTAAAAACGGCTATGCACGTTTCTTCAAAGAGTGGGGCGACAGGGACATAGAGAACCTTGTGCTCAACCATCGCAATCATCCTTCGATTGTTATGTGGTCGATAGGCAATGAGATTTACGAGCAGTGGATGACCGAAGGCGTGCAGATGGCGACACACATGCAGGACCTTATCCACCAGCTTGACCCCACACGCCCCGTAACGCAGGGAATGGACCGTCCCGACGACGCTACCAATAGCGGTTTTATGCAGGCAATGGACATCCCCGGCTTCAATTATCGTGTCAAGAAGTACGACGAGAAGTTCCCGATACTTCCCCAGGGTTTCGTGCTGGGTTCCGAGACCGCCTCTACGGTAAGCTCCCGAGGTGTGTACAAGTTCCCGGCAGAGGTGAAGTCACAGGTGATGTACCCCGACGGACAGTGCTCAGGCTATGATACCGAGTTCTGTTCGTGGAGCAACCTGCCCGATGACGACTTCTTCATCCAGGACGAGCGTCCCTGGACAATCGGTCAGTTCGTGTGGACAGGTTTCGACTACCTTGGCGAACCCACGCCCTATGATGAGTACTGGCCTTCGCGTTCGAGCTATTTCGGCATCTGCGATCTCGCCGGACTGCCAAAGGACCGCTTCTGGCTCTATCGCTCCAAGTGGAACGAGACAGAGCACACCATCCACCTGCTGCCCCACTGGACGTGGACAGACCGCAAGGGAGAGGTGACCCCAGTATATTGCTATACCGACTATCCTTCTGCCGAACTCTTCGTCAACGGCAAGAGTCAGGGGCGCCACACCAAGGACACTACGGCAAAAGAAAACCTCAAGGTGGGAGAAATCTCTGCACTCAACGTTTCGCTCGACCGCTATCGCCTGCGCTGGAACGACGTGCGCTATGAGCCAGGCGAGCTGAGGGTTGTTGTATACGATGAGAACGGACAGAAGGCAGGGGAGCAGACTATCCGTACTGCCGGCAAGCCCTCGAAACTGCAGCTCGACGCAGATCGCATAGAACTGCGTGCCGACGGCGACGATATGGCATTTGTCACAGTAAGTCTTACCGACAGCAAAGGAACCCTCATTCCCGATGCCGAC
Organism: Prevotella sp.; assembly: GCA_017449725.1. Taxonomy (GTDB): domain Bacteria; phylum Bacteroidota; class Bacteroidia; order Bacteroidales; family Bacteroidaceae; genus Prevotella. The sequence goes on from JAFTFC010000063.1 coordinate 4,114, forward strand.
GACCAGTTGACATTCTCTGTCAGCGGTGCTGCACGCTATGAGGCAGCCTGCAACGGCGATGCCACATCGCTCGAGGTATTCACCGACCCGACGATGAAACTTTTCAAGGGTCAGCTCGTCGTTGTTGTCCGTGCTTCCGAGGTTCCGGGTACCGCAACCCTTACCGTCACAGACCCGCAGCGCAAGTTGACAAAGAAACTGCAGATAGTCGTGAAATGAACAAAAAGTGAAGAATCTTTTGTATTCTTCACTTTTTTTTTGTATTTTTGCAGCCGCAATCAAGGGGTGCCCGATATTTCGGGCTGAGATGATACCCTCTAACCTGATCCGGGTAATGCCGGCGTAGGGATGGATAGTACGCAATCAATAGGTTACCCCTAATACATTATTTATTTAAAGGTAACAAACAAAAGTATGAAAAAACTCTTAATGATGGCTTCCCTGATTTCTGCACTTAGTGCACAGGGAGCAGAACCGATGGACACTACGAAGGTGGTGAACCTACAGGAAGTGCAGGTTGTCTCGACACGTGCAACCAAGAAAACCCCTATGGCATATACTAATGTGGGGCAGGAAGACCTGAAAGCTGTGAACCACGGACAGGACATTCCCTATCTTATTTCGCTCACCCCGTCGGTGACAATGACTTCGGATGCCGGTAACGGCATAGGATACACCTCGCTGAGGGTGCGCGGAACAGATCCTTCGCGCATTAACATCACCGCCAACGGCATTCCAATGAACGATGCCGAGAGTTCTTCACTCTACTGGGTGAACATGGGCGACTTCGCTTCGTCGGTGAAGTCGATGCAGATTCAGCGAGGAGTAGGAACGTCGACCAACGGAGCGGGAGCTTTCGGAGCAACATTGAACATGCTGACAGAGAATGTCGGAGCCAAACCCTTCGTAGGCGTAGACCTGAGCGCCGGCTCATACTACAGCCACAAGGAGACGCTGCGCTTCGGCACAGGACTCCTCGGAGGTCACTGGGGTATTCAGGGACGACTCTCAAATATCGGCTCAAAGGGTTACATAGACCGTGCTTCGACCAAGCTCAACAGCTACCTCGTGCAGGCAGGCTACTTCGGTGAGAATACGGTGGTGAAGTTTATCACATGGAACGGTGAAGAGCAGACCTATCACGCATGGAACTACACGTCGAAGTACGAGCAGGCGAAGTTTGGCAGAACGTTCAACTCATGCGGCGTTATGGGCTATGACGACAACGGTAATCCTACAGGCTATTACTCCAACCAGACCGACAACTATCACCAGCAGAACTACCAGCTGATATGGAACGAGCGTCTTACACGCGAACTGAACCTTAATGCCGCTCTACACTATACCAAGGGACAAGGCTACTACGAGCAGTACAAACGAGGACGCAAGTGGAATGAGTACGGACTGAGCACAGAGACGATCAAGAGCGACCTGATACAGAAGAAACTTATGGACAATGATTTCTATGGAGCTGTGGCATCGCTGGTCTACGACAACAAGACCGACATCGAGGCTTCGTTTGGCGGAGGATGGAACAAGTACGACGGCGACCACTTCGGACGCGTGGTGTGGACGGGAACTCCCAACGCAGCTGTTACCAGCATGCCGGCAGCCGACTTCGAGTACTATCGCAACCGCGCCAAGAAGACCGATTTCAACGTCTATGGGAAAATAAACTACACTATCGTTGACGGACTGAATGCCTTTGCCGACCTGCAATACCGCCATGTTGGCGTGCGCATGCAAGACCCCGGTGACTACTACGGAGCAAATGCCACAGGAGAGTATGTCATCGACAAGAAGTACGAATTCTTCAACCCGAAGTTCGGACTCAACTACGACATCACACCCAATCATCGCGTGTATGCATCGTATGCCATAGCCCACAAGGAGCCGGTGCGCAACAACTTCGAGGAACTGCCGCTTGACGAGATTCGTGCCGAGAGACTCAACGACCTCGAGGTGGGCTACAAGTACCAGAACGAGCAGTTCTCAGCAGGAGCTAACATCTACTGGATGAACTATAAAGACCAGTTCGTGCTGACGGGAGAGTTGAATAAAAATGGTGAGGGAAAGACACAGAATGTGGACAAGAGTTACCGTCTGGGTGTTGAACTCGAGGCAGCCTGGCAGCCCGTGGAGTGGTTCCGCTGGGATGTCAACGGCACGTGGTCGAAGAACCGCGTAAAGGAAATCCGTGTGCTCCTCGACGACTATACCACAACGGTTACGCTGAAGGACAAGCCCTTGTCGTTCTCGCCCGATTTCATCTTCAACAACATCTTCACATTCACATACAAGGGCTTCCGCGGAGCAATCCAGAGCCAGTACGTTTCCGACCAGTATCTTACGAATACAGGCTTCAAGGATATGCTATGTAAAGACGAGAACGGTAACGACTGCTACGAAACGCTGCTGCTGAAGCACCACTTCACAACGAATATCGACCTGTCGTACAACTTCTCTCTGAAGAAGCTGGGCTTGCAGGATGCTACTATCGGCGCTACGCTGTACAACATCTTCAGTGCAAAGTTCGACAACAACGGATGGGCTGCTCCGCAGTATCAGCAGACAGCGTCGGGCGAGGTGATTGCCGTGAACACATGGGATGTGCGCGACGGACTCGACTCCACCAAGGGTCAGGCGGCAGGTTTCGCTCCCTCGGCACCGTTTAACATGATGGTTCACCTGTCGGTAAACTTCTAAAGAGTTCAAGCAGTTTAATAATTTTAAGAAGTTCAATACGATATGGCAGAGTTTCTTCAGGCACACTGGCTCGACATGTTGACAACAGTCCTCGGACTGGCATATATCATTCTCGAATACAAGGCGAGTGTTTGGATGTGGCTTGCCGGTTTCCTGATGCAGGCTCTGGGATTAGTACTATATTACCAGAAAGGACTCTATGCCGATTGCGGCATGGAGTTCTACTATCTGGCAATGACCGTATACGGCTATTGGAGGTGGGTGCGTGGAGGTGCGTCGGCAGACGGCAAACCTTTGGAGATACGTCATTTCCCCAAGCGCCTCATCCTTCCTTGGCTGGCGGTTATCGGTGTGGTGTGGATGGCTATCTATTGGCTGCTGCTGTCCTTCACCAACTCCAACGTTCCACTGACCGACAGCTTCACTACGGCTCTTAGCATCGTGGGAATTTGGGCGCTGGCGCACAAGTACTTAGAGCAGTGGGCAATATGGATTGTCGTCGACATCGTCACCTGCGTGCTCTATTTCTATAAGGGCATACCCTTCAAGGCATCGCTCTACTGCCTTTATGTGTTCATTGCCGTTGCAGGATTCTTCAAGTGGCGAAGAATGATGAAAACGACTCCCGAGGAGTAAAGTCCAGCTTCCCGCGATTGATATATATCAATAAATCAGCGTGTTCTGACATTTTTATTGCCTGGATATTGACAAGTAACCTGATTTGTTGATAACTTTGCATCATCAGAGATGATAAGGCTTTATATCGATAGAAAGTATTAGAACTAAGGAAAAAGAGAAGTTCAGGATAAACGACTTCAATGGGTTAGTAGAAGGTAACAGGATAGAAAGTTGATATTTGTAGATATATATTGCGGTTGCTGCATGGAATTGCGGTAGCCGATTTTTTTATTAGTTGTGTGAAGGCAGCAGGTATATAAAGTTGAATGTGCGGGGCAAAAAAACGGAAGATTATTTGTGTTTTGCCGAGTTATTTTGTACCTTTGTGCCTTGAAAATAACGAAACATAAAAATAAAGGTAAGAAAAATGGCAAAGAAGTTTGCAGAACATAACGGTCTTAACCTGACACAGACCAATCAGGAAGTGCTCCGCAAATGGGGCGAGGAGGACGTGTTCCACCGCAGTATCACCGAGCGCGAAGGCTGTCCCCAGTTCGTATTCTTCGAGGGTCCTCCCTCGGCAAACGGACACCCCGGTATTCACCATGTGCTGGCACGAACCATCAAGGATACATTCAACCGTTACAAGACGATGAAGGGATATCAGGTGCACCGCAAGGCAGGATGGGACACCCACGGACTTCCCGTAGAACTCGGAGTGGAGAAGGAACTCGGTATCACCAAGGCAGATATCGACAACCTCGAGAGCCCGAAGTACATCTCTATTGAGGACTATAACAAGAAGTGCCGCCAGAACGTCATGATGTTCACGCAGGAGTGGCGCGACCTGACCGAGAAGATGGGATACTTCGTTGACCTTGACAACCCCTACATCACATACGACAACAAGTACATAGAAACCCTTTGGTGGCTGCTGAAGCAGCTGTACGGCAAAGGACTGCTGTACAAGGGCTATACCATTCAGCCGTATTCTCCCGCTGCGGGAACCGGATTGTCGAGCCACGAGCTAAACCAGCCCGGATGCTACCGTGACGTAAAGGATACTACGTGTACGGCGCAGTTCCGCATGCTCGATGCACGTCCCGAAATGAAAGAGTGGGGAACACCGGTGTTCCTGGCATGGACAACTACCCCGTGGACTCTTGCTGCCAACTCGGCACTCTGCGTGGGACCGAAGATAGACTACGTCTGCGTGCAGACATACAACAGCTATACCGGCGAGAAGATAAGTGCCGTGATGGCTGCTGCCCGCGTTGATGCATACTTCAAGCCCGAGGGTGAGTTTGCCCCGATGGACGAATACAAGCCCGGCGACAAGATTGTGCCCTACCGCATAGTAGGACAGTACAAGGGTTCAGACCTCGTCGGCATGCGCTACGAACAGCTGCTGCCGATGATCAGTCCGCTTACCGACGGCGCTTTCCGCGTTATCCCCGGTGACTACGTAACCACCGACGACGGTACGGGAATTGTGCACATAGCACCAAACTTCGGTGCCGACGATGCACTGGTGGCTAAGAAAGCCGGTGTTCCGCCGATAGTGATGATAGACAAGGCTGGCGAGGAGCGTCCGGTGGTAGACCTTCAGGGTAAGTACTTCGCAGTAGAAGACCTCGACGAAGACTTCGTTCGTGAGCACGTGAACCTCGAACTCTGGAACCGCTATGCAGGGCGTTACGTCAAGAATGCATACGACGACACACTGACCGACAAGGACGAGACACTCGACATCTCTATCTGCATGGACCTGAAAGCGGCAAACAAGGCTTTCAAGATAGAGAAGCACGTACACAACTATCCCCACTGCTGGCGTACAGACAAACCGGTGCTCTACTATCCGCTCGACTCGTGGTTCATCCGTAGTACGGCAGGCAAGGAGCGTATGGTGGAACTTAACAAGACCATTAACTGGAAGCCCGAATCGACAGGTACGGGACGCTTCGGTAACTGGTTGGAGAACCTTAACGACTGGAACCTGTCGCGCTCTCGCTTCTGGGGAACACCGCTGCCCATCTGGCGCAATAAGGAAACCCGCGAGGAGATTTGCATCGGTTCGCTTGAGGAACTCTACAACGAGATAGAGAAGGCTGTTAAGGCCGGAGTGATGAAGAGCAATCCGATGAAGGACAAGGGCTTCGTACCCGGTGACTACAGCAAGGAGAACTATGACCGCATAGACATGCACCGCCCGTATGTTGACGACATCGTGCTGGTGGGAGAGTCGGGACAGCCGCTGTGGCGCGAGTCCGACCTCATCGACGTGTGGTTCGACTCAGGCTCAATGCCTTACGCACAGGTTCACTATCCCTTCGAGAACCGCGAAGCCATCGACAACCGGCTTGCTTTCCCGGCAGACTTTATCAATGAGGGTGTGGACCAGACGCGAGGATGGTTCTTCACACTTCATGCCATCGGAACAATGGTGTTCGACTCTGTGGCGTTCAAGAACGTAATCTCTACAGGTCTGGTGCTCGATGCCAAGGGCATAAAGATGTCTAAGCACATCGGTAATGTGGTAAATCCGTTCAAGGAGATAGAGCGCAACGGTGCCGACGCCGTACGTTTCTATATGCTCACCAACACCCAGCCGTGGGACAACCTGAAGTACGACCCCAATGGCGTTGACGAGATTCGCCGCAAGTTCTTCGGAACACTCTACAACACCTACAGTTTCTTTGCTCTCTATGCCAACGTTGACGGTTTCAACCCGACTTCGGCACAGGTGCCCGTAGCAGAGCGTCCGGAGATAGACCGATGGATTCTTTCATCGCTGAACACATTGGTGAAGCGTGTCGACGAGGCTCTTTCAGAGTTCGAACCCACACGTGCCGGACGATATATCGACAATTTCGTTAACGACGACCTTTCCAACTGGTATGTGCGTCTTAACCGCAAGCGTTTCTGGGGTAAGGAGATGTCTCAGGACAAACTCTCTGCTTACCAGACACTATACACCTGTCTGATGACAGTATCCAAGTTGCTGGCTCCATTCTCGCCGTTCTATTCCGACGAGCTTTACAGAGACCTCGGAGGTGAGAAGGACAGCGTACATCTCGATCTCTTCCCGACAGCCGACGAGAGCATTATCGACAGCGACCTCGAGGCAAGAATGGAGATGGCACAGAAGATTACGTCGATGGTACTGGCGCTGCGCCGCAAGGTGAACATCAAGGTTCGTCAGCCGCTACAGAGCATAATGATTCCTGCTGCAAGCGATGAACAGAAACTTCATATAGAGGCAGTTAAAGACCTGATTATGAACGAAGTGAACGTTAAGGAACTGAAGTTCGTAGAGGGTAACGGAATCTTGGTGAAGAAGGTGAAGTGTAACTTCCGCACCATGGGTAAGAAGTTCGGTAAACTCATGAAGGGCATCGCCCTGCAGATGGCTGAACTGTCGCAGGAGGACATCGAGAAACTCGAGTCCGAGGGCAGCATCGCACTTACCGTAGACGGGCAGGAGGCAGTGGTAGACATCACCGACGTGGAGATTATCAGCGAGGATATTCCCGGATGGCTCGTAAGCAATGAGGGTAACCTGACTGTGGCTCTTGAGATAGAACTTACCGATGAACTGCGTCGCGAGGGTATGGCACGCGAACTGATTAACCGCATTCAGAACCTTCGCAAGGACGGCGGACTGGAGATTACCGATCGTATCAATGTAGTGGTGGCACCCAACGAGGAGACCGACGCTGCTATCCGTAGCTACGATGAGTATATCCGCACCCAGGTGCTTGCCGATAACATCACTATCGCGCCAAACGAAGGACAGGAAGTGGAATTCGATGATTTCGACCTTAACATTTTAATTACAAAACAATAATACTACTATGGCAGAAAAAACACGCTACACTGACGAGGAACTCGAGGAGTTCAGAGTCATTATCAATGAGAAACTGGCAGTGGCTCGTCATGACTACAGCCAGATAATGAGTTCGCTGACTAATGCCGACGGCAATGGTGTTGAAGATACATCTCCTACATACAAGGTGCTGGAGGAGGGTAGTGCCACCCAGACAAAAGAAGAACTGATGAACCAGGCAGCGCGCATGCAGAAGTTCATCCAGGGACTCGAGGCTGCGCTGGTACGTATCAAGAACAAAACCTACGGCATTGACCGCATCACGGGTGAGCTGATTCCCAAGGAGCGTCTTCGTGCCGTGCCCCATGCAACCCTCAGCGTACAGAGCAAAGAGGCTAACAAGAAACACTAAATGAATATCAGAATCAGTAAAGGCTGGCTGGCTGTTATTTTGATAGTCGCACTATTGGTTATTGACCAGGTAATTAAAATCGAGGTCAAGACCAATATGTGTCTTTACGAAAGCATCCGGATTACCGACTGGTTCTATATCCATTTCATCGAGAACAACGGTATGGCATACGGCATGACATTCGTGAACAAGCTGGTGCTCAGCGTGTTTCGTATCATTGCCGTCGGACTTATCTCGTATTATCTCTACTGGCAGGTTCGTAAGGGAGCACGTACAGGATATGTCATCTGTCTCTCTATGATTATTGCCGGGGCGGCAGGAAACATTTTCGACTCCATGTTCTACGGACTCATATTCAATGCTTCCTCGCCCTATTATGTAAGCTATTTCGTACCCTTCGGAACTGGATATTCGTCGTTCCTCATGGGTAAGGTGGTGGATATGTTCTATTTCCCCATTATCGAGACGACCCTTCCAGATTGGCTCCCGGTATGGGGCGGACAGCCATATACCTTCTTCAGTCCGGTTTTCAATTTTGCCGATAGTTCTATCTGTGTTGGTTTTGCACTCCTTCTCATCTTCTTCCGCAAGGAACTGTCCGAACTTTCGTGGAGTAACCTAAAGAAAAATGAGACCGATGCTGAAGAGTAGACTGCTGTTGATGGTGGCAGGAGCGGTGTTGTGCCTGTTCTCGTGTAAACCCACAATCCCGGGAAAGTATATCCAGCCCGACCAAATGGAGGATATACTCTATGACTATCACATAGCCCAGGGACTGTTAGAGAATGACGGTACGGAGCGTAGTGACTATAACCGGCGCTTATATAAAATGGCGGTGCTCGAGAAACACGGTGTCTCGGAGGCAGACTTTGACTCGTCGATGGTCTACTATACCCGCCACATTGACAATCTCCACACTATCTACGAGCACATTTCAGCACGTATGGAACAGGAGGCGGAGAACCTGGGTGCAGATGTAAGCGATCTTGACCGCTATGGTTCGGTTGCCTCAGCAGGCGACACCACCAATGTTTGGTCGCGTGAGCATAACCTCCTTCTCATTCCGCATGCTCCCTATAACATCGCAAGTTACTACATGAATGCTGATACCGCATACCATGCCGGCGACCGCCTGATACTGAGTTTCGACACCCAGTACATTTTCAAGGAGGGAATCCGTAGTGCTGTTGCTGTTATGTCGGTACGTCTGAAGAATGACAGCACCATCACGAAGCATATCTTCGCCAACATGCCATCACACTTCTCGCTTGATATCTCCGATGCCAAGAAAGTGGGGATAAAGGAGGTTCGCGGCTTCTTCTATACTGACACACAGGAGCTGACGGATGTGCAGACCCATCCCATGCAGCTTACATTCATAAGGAACAACAAACTTGTGCGCCTGCACCAGAAGGAAGATAATGCCCCGTAAGAGGACACGGCGTGTAGCAGCCCACGAGGTACGCCTTGAAGGGCGTATTCTGCATCAGGCGGTGGTGGAAATCATCGGGGGCAGGGTAGTAGATGCCTATGAAATAATGGAGGAACAGCCCATGACGGAATGGCTTGGAGGAACTATCGAGGTAAAGGGCGGTTTCGCCTTTTGGAATAATAAAAGGCTGCAATAACTTGCAGCCTTTTTATTGTTCGGTGAATTGCGATACTGTCGCAATTACAAAAACTACTTATACTATTCCCTGTGCCATCATAGCGCGTGCAACCTTGAGGAAACCTGCCACGTTAGCACCCTTCACGTAGTTGATGTAACCGTCGGGCTCTGTTCCGTACTTCACGCAGTTCTCATGGATGTCGTTCATAATGTCGTGCAGTTTGTTGTCTACCTCTTCACGGCTCCAGCTCAGACGCTCAGAGTTCTGTGACATCTCCAGACCAGATACAGCCACACCACCGGCGTTAGCTGCCTTACCCGGAGAGTACAGTATCTTGGCATCCTGGAATACCTTGATAGCCTCGGGAGTTGTAGGCATGTTAGCACCCTCGCTCACTGCGATA
>JAFTFC010000064.1 GCA_017449725.1 Prevotella sp.
AGAAGCAATCCGTATATGGACCGATGAATATTGAAAATTGAAGATTGAATATTGAAAATTGAAGATTGAATATTGAAAATTGAAGATTGAATATTGAAAATTGAAGATTGAAGGGCGAGAAGATCATACTTGGCATTGACCCGGGAACGAACGTCATGGGTTATGGACTTATCAGGGTTGTGGGCAACAAAGCTGAAATGATGGCAATGGGTGTCATTGACATGCGACGTGAGAGCGACCCCTACCTCAGGCTGGGACGTATCTTCGAACGCGTAACGGGAATAATCGACGAGTTCCTGCCCGACGAGATGGCAATCGAGGCTCCATTCTTCGGAAAAAACGTGCAGTCGATGCTGAAACTGGGAAGGGCTCAGGGAGTGGCTATCGCTGCTGCTATCCACCATGATATCCCCATTCACGAATATGCTCCGCTGAAGATAAAAATGGCAATAACAGGCAACGGAGGGGCATCGAAGGAACAGGTGGCGGGAATGCTGCAACGCCTGTTGAAACTCGATTCCAAGGAGATGCCGAAGTTTATGGACGCCACCGATGCTCTTGGTGCTGCCTACTGTCACTTCATGCAGTCGGGACGACCCGAGTCTGAGGTGCATTACAAGAGTTGGAAAGACTACGTTAACAAGAACAAGAAGAAAGATGATTGATATAAATAAAGGTGAGAACATAGCCATCGTGGGACCCAACGGCGGAGGCAAGTCGATGCTGGTAAACGGCATTAAGAGTGACCGGCTGAAGCATCTGGGATTCCACGACACCTATGGTTCTGAGACCGACCGCCACTACTTCCTGCAACAGCGGTGGAACTCTATGGAGATAGACCCAGAGATGCCAACGGTGGACGGTAAGCCGATTGTCACGCTTTCGAGCGGCGAACTGCGTAAGTACCAGATACGCAGGGCACTGAGCACCCGCCCCGAGGGACTGATTCTCGAGAACCCATTCATCGGTCTGGACTCTGATACTCGCCAGCAACTTAAAGACCACCTTAAGAAACTTTCCACAGAGCAGCACTTGCAGATAATACTTGTGTTGTCGAAATGGGACGAAGTACCTGAATTCATCAATACGGTGTATTGGGTGGAAGACATGGTAGTGAGCAAGAAAATGACTCGCGAGGAATTTTTCAACCATACGCCACAGGCGCCAGTACGGGTACTGTCAAAAGAGAAGGAAGAGGCGATACTCGGACTGCCGCAAAACGCAAACCGATACGATGCCGACGAGGTGATTGGCATGAGGAAAGTGTCTATTCGCTACGGAGAGCGCACAATACTAAAGGATCTCGACTGGACGGTGAAGAATGGTGAGAGATGGGCTTTGAGCGGACAGAATGGTTCGGGAAAGTCTACCCTACTCTCTCTTGTTTGTGCTGACAATCCTCAGGCATATGCATGCGACATCAGTCTTTTCGGACACCAGCGAGGCAGCGGAGAGACGATATGGGAAATAAAGAAACATATAGGTTACGTTTCGCCAGAGATGCATCGTTCATACAAACGCGACATACCTGCAATACGCATCGTCGCAAGCGGACTGACAGACAGCATCGGACTGTACGTAAAACCCAAGGAGGGCGACTACGACATCTGCAGATTCTGGATGGACATCTTCGGGCTAAAAGGAAAAGAAGACATTTCGTTCATGAAACTGTCGTCAGGAGAGCAGCGACTGGTGCTGTTGGCACGCGCATTTGTCAAAGACCCGGAACTGTTGATTCTCGATGAACCGCTCCACGGACTCGACATAATTAACCGCCGAATGGTGAAAGACATCATTGAGACTTTCTGCAAGAGAGAGGACAAAACCTTCATCATGGTGACACACTACGAAGAGGAATTACCCGCAAATATCACTAACCACTTATATTTAAAAAGAAACGTATGAAAAAAACTGTTATATCACTCCTGCTTTTAGCTATAGGCACTCTGGGTTTGCAAGCACAGGAAGTTTTTAAGGAGGTGAGACGTCTTGCTAATACTGTGGCAAACGACACCACTAAGGACATAACGACTCGTAAGATAGCCACTTTCAAGGTGGACGCACTGGACTACATGCAGCAGAAGTACTACTACGAAATGAGCGACAGTTCGGTGCAACTCTACAAATACGTACTGGATCATCAGGCTTTAGCGCTGTATGAATATGTAGACCTTTTTATGAAGCGTCTTACTCCTCTTAAGAAAAAGAAAGAACGCGAACAAATCGTAGAGGCATTCAAGGAAGCAAGTCTTGGAAATTCCAAATTCTTCGACATGGACAAGGAATTGGTTGAGGCATACATTCTGACACCAGGCTACCTTACCCAATTCTCGCTCGACACGGATTGGGAGAAAGCGCTGGAAGATGTCCGCCAACGACTCCGCAGGCTACCATAAGGAAAAGCCCGGCATTTGAAAACCGGGCTTTTATTATGCTTTAATTCTTTCTAAGAACAACTGCTGTACGGGCTGGGATATATAATTTCAGCCATTCTTTATGGTCGTCTGCATAGAGAGGATCATAGTTCGTCAGGTGGGTAACACTATCGTCAGCAAAGCCATGTCCTCCGAAGTCTACCGAGTCGGTATTCAGCACAACATCATATGAACCCGTAGGAACAAGGAATCCGTAGTCGGTGAACGAACGTGTCGGAGAGAAATTGAACACGAAGACGAGGTCGCCACGCATAAATGCCAGCACCTGGTCACCATCGTTGTGCCATATCTCCTGTACCGGAGTCTGGTTGAAGTTCTTCTGACTCTTAATCACCTTTAGCATCTCACGGTCGAAGTCTCCCAGCCAGTGATAGCAGAGGTCCTTGTTGTCCACGAGGTTCCACTGACGGCGTGCATACTTATAAGACCAGCCGTTACCCTCGCGCGGGAAGTCAATCCACTCGGGATGTCCGAACTCGTTACCCATGAAATTGAGGTAACCGCCATTGATGGCACCTGCTGTAACAAGGCGAATCATCTTGTGAAGGGCAATACCGCGTTCAGCAACACCATTAACATCCTTCTTGGCGAAGTGCCAGTACATGTCGGCATCGATAAGGCGGAAGATAATTGTCTTGTCTCCAACGAGAGCCTGGTCGTGCGACTCGCAGTACGAGATGGTCTTCTCGTCCGGACGGCGGTTCTTAACCTCCCAGAAAATTGAACTCGGTTTCCAGTTCTCGTCACTCTGCTCCTTGATAGTCTTTATCCAGTAGTCAGGAATATTCATCGCCATACGATAGTCGAAGCCATAGCCTCCGTCCTCGAACTTAGCAGCCAGTCCTGGCATTCCCGAAACCTCCTCAGCAATAGTAATAGCATTAGGGTTTACCTCGTGGATAAGTTTGTTGGCAAGAGTGAGGTAACAAATGGCATTGTCGTCCTGATGTCCGTTGAAGTAGTCACCATAGTTGCAGAACGCCTCACCAAGTCCGTGACTATAGTAGAGCATAGAGGTAACGCCATCGAAACGGAAGCCGTCAAAATGGAATTCCTCCATCCAGTATTTACAGTTAGAGAGCAGGAAGTGCATGACATCATCCTTACCATAATCGAAGCAGAGAGAGTCCCAAGCCGGATGCTCATGACGAGCACCCTCGTAGAAGAACTGATTCGGGTCGCCGGCAAGATTGCCAAGTCCCTCAACCTCATTCTTTACTGCGTGTGAATGCACGATATCCATGATAACAGCAACACCGTTCTTGTGGGCTGTATCGATAAGTTCCTTGAGTTCCTCGGGAGTACCGAAACGACTGCTGGCAGCGAAGAAAGAACTTACGTGATAGCCAAACGAGCCATAGTAGGGATGTTCCTGAATTGCCATTATCTGGATGCAGTTGTAACCATCCTTGATAACACGAGGCAGTACATTGTCCTTGAACTCACGATATGTTCCGACCTTCTCGGCATCCTCACCCATTCCGATATGACACTCGTAGATAAGTAGCGGATTTTTGTTGGGTTTAAAGGTCTTTTTCTTCCATACGTATTGCTCTTCGGGTGCCCAAACCTGAGCAGAGAAAATCTTTGTTTGCTCGTCCTGTACAACACGACGAATCCATGCCGGAATGCGCTCTCCTTCTCCACCGTTCCACTTAACATGCATCTTGAAGAGGTCGCCGTGCTTCATGGCTTTCTTCGGGAGTTTCAGTTCCCAATTGCCAGTTCCTTCTATTCGCTTAGCACGATACTTTTCATCCTCCTGCCAGTTATTGAAATCACCTACGAGGTAGATGTCGGTGGCATTGGGAGCCCACTCACGGAACACCCATCCTCCACGTGCTGTCTGATGAAGTCCGAAATACTCGTGTCCGTTTGCAAAATCCTTAAGGGTCTTTTTACCATTCTGTGTCAACTGGTTAAGTTTCCACAATGCATGTTCGTGACGACCACGGATAGCATCCTCAAAAGGTTCCAGCCAACTGTCATTTTTCACGAGACCTATATGCTGCGGCGCTACCGCCTTCTTTGCTCTTGTTGCCATAACTGTTATGCTTTGATTTTGAAAATAGCCTTACGTATCTCGGGAGTCTCGCCGATACACGGTGTGTGTCCGTCCTGTGGGAAGAAGATAGCAAACTGACCGGGGTTGCACTTAACGTAGGTCTGCGCTATGAGGTCGTACTTCGTTACGTCCTTCTCATCATTGTACTCGTTGTCGGGAAGGTCGCATAGGGGTGTCCATCCGTAGATTTCAGGAGCATCCAGCGGTATCTGGATATCAATCATCCGGCGGTGTGTCTCCATTTTTGCCTCTTCCTTTGTCTTGGTCTTTGTTGTCGTGATGTTAACAAAGAGGTCTTTGTCCTTAATAAAATGCTTACCCTCCTCAAGAGTATTGAGGTCGTTGTTCTTGATAAACTCAACCACATCTGCGAAGAGTGGATTAAGGCTAGCATAGAAGCCTAAGTTTTCTAATGTGTCTACTACCATAATATTATTTTTTAAAGTTATTATTGTTGTTTTCTGCCTCGTACGTATGTGCCCCGTTCGGTAATGTTACCATCACGGTCTTTCTCTACATATTCGCCTTCGCGAACATCGTCCTTATATGTTCCTTCAAAGCGGTTACCATCTTTGTCTTCCTCGATGGCTTTACCGTTTCGCATTCCTTTTCTGTATGTGCCGCGGAACTTCCCTCCATCATGGAAATGGATTATCACCTCTCCATCTACATTGCCGTTCTTGAACTGTCCGTCAAAGATGTCGCCGGTGGTCTTGGTGAGTTTGCCCTTGCCATTCTGTTTGTCGTTTTTCCATTCGCCAACATATATGTCGCCATTGTTCCACTTGAAAGTGCCCTGACCATTCTTGTTACCCTCTTGGAATCCTCCAGTATATACGTCGCCGTTAGCATAATAGAAAGCCCCGACGCCTGTGCGTTCTCCCAGTACATAGTCGCCTTCATAGCGGTCACCGTTCTGGAACTTATAAATTCCTTTCCCGTTCTGTACGTCGTCTTTCCAGTTTCCTGTATACACGTCGCCGTCAGCATATCGGTTCGTTCCTTTTCCCTGACGCACGTTATTAACCCAATCTCCGTCATAGACAGTACCGTCAGCCCAGTCGAACTTGCCTTTGCCCCACTTTTTGTCATCCTTCCATTCGCCTGTATAGAATGCACCGTTGGAATAAGTGTATGTGCCTTTACCCTGACGCTTGTCCTGTTGCCAATTACCTTCGTACTTATCACCGTTATAATAATACATTATGCCTTTGCCCTGCTGGAAGTCACGGAACCAAAGCCCCTCATAACGGTTGTTGTTCATGAAGTAGAAAGTTCCTCTGCCGTGCTGATGGTTCTGGAACCACTGCCCTTCGTACTTCTCGCCGTCAGAGAAAGAATAGACTCCATATCCCTGGCGTTTTCCTTTCTCGAACTCACCATCATATATGTCGCCGTTACTATATACGACACTTCCCTTTCCGTGCGGTTTCCCACCAAGCATCTGACCTTTGTATTGTCCGCGCAGGTTACCCTCGCTAACCTCACACGAACCAAGTGTAATATTACTCTTCTGACCCATCGAATACGAAGGGCAGAGACTTATCATCAAGAGGGCTAATATATAGTGTTTGTAGTTTTTCATTCTACAAAAGTAGACAAAAAAATCCATACCACCAACTTTTTTATGAAATTTTATGTACCTTTGCACCCCAAAAGCAATATTATTATGAATCAAGAGATAGAACGTAGGCGTACTTTCGCCATAATTTCGCACCCTGATGCCGGTAAGACAACACTCACCGAGAAACTGCTTCTTTTCGGAGGTCAGATACAGGTGGCAGGTGCCGTTAAGAACAACAAAATAAAGAAGACCGCCACCAGCGACTGGATGGAGATAGAGAAGCAGCGTGGTATTTCTGTTTCGACCTCGGTGATGGAGTTCGACTACACCCCTGAAGGAACAGACAACGAATACAAGATAAACATCCTCGACACCCCGGGACACCAGGACTTTGCCGAAGATACTTTCCGCACACTTACTGCCGTCGACTCTGCCATAATCGTTGTCGACGGAGCCAAGGGTGTAGAGGCACAGACGCGCAAACTTATGACGGTATGCCGCATGCGTCAGACACCGGTAATCATATTCATCAACAAGATGGACCGCGAAGGACGCGACCCTTTCGACCTGCTTGACGAACTGGAACAGGAACTGGAGATTAAGGTGCGCCCTCTGTCGTGGCCTATTAACCAGGGTGCGAAGTTCAAGGGTGTGTATAATATCTATGAACAGAAACTCGACCTTTTCACTCCCGACAAACAGCGCGTGACGGAGAAAGTCAGAGTACAACTCGATTCTGTCGAGCTGGAAAAGCGCATCGGGGAAACCGACGGAGCCAAACTCCGCGAAGACCTCGAACTGGTAGACGGCGTCTATCCCGAGTTCGACGTAGAGACATACCGCTCGGCAGATGTGGCTCCGGTGTTCTTTGGTTCTGCACTCAACAATTTCGGCGTTCAGGAACTGCTTAACTGCTTCGTTGAGATTGCCCCGTCTCCACGCCCCACAAAGGCAGAAGAGCGAATGGTACAACCCGAGGAACCGAAGTTCACGGGATTTATTTTTAAGATAACTGCAAACATAGACCCAAATCACCGTTCGTGTATTGCTTTCTGCAAAGTTTGTTCTGGACGTTTCCTCCGCAATCAGCCCTATCTGCATGTGCGCCACGGAAAAACTCTGCGTTTCTCTGCTGCGACACAGTTCATGGCA
The DNA here is from genome assembly GCA_017449725.1 of Prevotella sp. Taxonomy (GTDB): domain Bacteria; phylum Bacteroidota; class Bacteroidia; order Bacteroidales; family Bacteroidaceae; genus Prevotella. Next base: position 7,217 of record JAFTFC010000064.1, read on the forward strand.
CAGCGCAAGTCTACTATCGACGAGGCATGGCCAGGCGATATTGTAGGTCTGCCAGACAATGGTACTTTCAAGATTGGAGACACCCTCACCGAAGGCGAGCAGCTGCACTTTCGCGGACTTCCCTCGTTCTCGCCCGAAATGTTCAAATATATCGAGAACGACGACCCGATGAAGCAGAAGCAGTTGCAGAAAGGAATCGACCAACTGATGGACGAGGGTGTGGCTCAGCTGTTCGTGAACCAGTTTAACGGAAGAAAGATTATCGGAACAGTAGGACAGCTTCAGTTCGAAGTTATTCAGTACCGTTTGGAGCACGAGTACAATGCACGCTGCCGCTGGGAGCCGGTGCATCTCTACAAAGCCTGCTGGATTGAGGCAGACGACGAAGCCGAACTGGAGTCGTTCAAGAAGAGGAAATACCAATACATAGCGAAGGACAAGGAAGGACGCGATGTCTTCCTTGCCGACTCGTCGTATGTACTACAGATGGCTCAGGAAGACTTCAAGGGCATTCGCTTCCACTTCACCTCTGAATTTTAATACTTTAATATCCGGTTGGATATCTGGAATGAGGGTTCGCTTGAGATTGTCAATCATCACAGGCGACTCCTCTCCACATAGCAGCACGTAGTCCAAATTATAGTTATAGACACGTGTCACGATGTTCTGCGGCATATCGTCGGCAAAGAGCCCTACCCTTGCCTCTGTCTTAGCCTCAACATCCTTTCCACGGAGGATGTCAAGACGTTCCTGCGAATAATCGGGGATAATCCCGGCTCCAGCCGAAATCATCGGCACAAAGTCGGGACTATCCTTACGAAAGTCGTATATTACCATAGTTCGAGACGCTCCGATTTAGGAATGAACATCTTGTCACCCTCTTTCACTCCGAAGGCTTTATACCACATGTCGATATGCGGCAGTGCTCCATTCACGCGCCAGCGACCAAGTGAGTGAGGATCGCTCTTGGTGCGGTTACGAATCTCTGCCTCCGTGATATTACCAGCCCAAACTCCTGCATAAGAAATGAAGAAGCGCTGATCGGCTGTAAATCCGTCAACAACGGGAAGAGGATTATTGCGGGTAGCATTCTTATAAGCATACCAAGCCACCTGCAATCCTCCGTGGTCTGCAAGGTTCTCTCCCAGTGTAAGGTTACCGTTAGCATTGAGGTCGGGCAGCACCTTGATGTCTGAGAAGAAGTCGGCATAACGTCCTGTACGCTCCTCGAATCCCTTACCGTCAGCCTCGGTCCACCAGTCTACCATGTTTCCTACCTTGTCGTAGTGGCGTCCCTGATCGTCGAATCCGTGAGTCATTTCATGACCGATTACCACACCGATAGCACCATAGTTGAACGCATCGTCGGCAGTAGGGTCGAAGAATGGATACTGAAGTATTCCTGCAGGGAAACATATCTCATTTGTTGTAGGATTATAGTAGGCATTAACCGTCTGCGGAGTCATGAACCACTCCTTGTTGTCAACGGGCTTGCCCGCCTTCTCCTCGATATTCTTGCTTACCTGGAAGCGACTGCACTCCAGCATGTTCTCATAGAAACTCTTCGAGGGGTCGATATTCAGCGAAGAATAGTCCTTCCTCTTGTCGGGAGAACCAATCTAAACATAGAAGGTGGAGAGTTTTGCCAGTGCCGCCAGCTTTGTGTCTGTTTCCATCCATGTCTGAGCCATTATGCGCTCAGCAAGAGCCAGTTGCAGGTTCTTCACCAGACGTTCCATGCGCTCCTTCGACGAAGCGGGGAAATAGCGCTCTACATACATCTTTCCGAGAGCCTCACCCATAGAACCTTCAACCTGCGAAGTGGCACGCTTCCACAGCGGATAGTTCTCCTTGCGTCCGCGCATTGTCTTACCGAAGAAGTCGAAGTTCTCTGCCACGAGTTTGTCACTCAGGTAACTTGCTGCTCCCGTAATCTCGCCCCACTCCATGTAGTCGCGATATTCATCGGCACTGAGGTCTGCCACAACCTTGTCGGCACCCTCGAGGAATGAAGGCTGTCCGACAACCATTTCCTGAATGTATGCCTCGTTGATTCCCTGTGCACGGGTTTGCTCCAAAAGACGGATATTGGGATATTTGTCCGTGAACTCCTTCAGAGTCATCTTATTATAGTTAGCCTCAACGTCGCGCAGTTCGGTACGGCTCTTGCTGACACGAGCCAGTGCCGTCTCCACCTTCAGCAGGTTCTCCATCTTCTGCTGTGCCTGCTTTTTGGAGAAGCCGAAGTGCTGGAACATCTTTACGACGTGCTTCTTATAAGCCTCGCGGATATTGCGTGTAGCCTCGTCGTCGTCAATGTAGTACTCCTTCTGTCCGAGGGTTATGCCGCCCTGAGAAATATTAAGAATGTTCTGCGAACTGTTCTTCTCGTCGGCTCCGAAGTAGAAGTAGCAGAACTGCTGAGAACCGTATGTAAGCAACTCTTTCTGAACCTCGAAGAGAGCCTCCTTGGATTTTGCTGCCTCGAGTTTCTGGATAGTAGGCATCACGGGAGCCACACCCTCCTTGTTCCTGCGCTTCATGTCCATCGCCAACTTATAGAGGTCGGAGAGTTTCTTCTCTGTCGTTCCTGCCTCAAACGTTCCTGTCTCCAACTCCTTCAGGATGCTGTTGATACGTTTGTTGTTGTCCTCTTGCAACTGGTCGAAACTACCAAAACGCGAATAAGCTGCAGGCAGCGGATTGTTCTTCATCCATCCTCCACAGGCAAACTGGTAGAAGTCGTCACCAACCTTAGCGGTCTTGTCAAGATTCTCCGTCTTGATGCCCGGCTTCAAGTCTTGTGCTGAAGCACCGGCTACCGCCGATGCGAAAAGCATAATTGTCATCATCTTTTTCATACTTATTTAATGCTTAATGTTCATTTTTTAATATTCAATGTTCAATGATTCAAGCTCCATCGACAGTTCCTCCCATCGCTGTGTCTCTTTTTCAATCACCTTCATAGTAGAGGTATATTCGGTAACTACAGTCATGTCCGAAGCGCCCTCAGGTGTACACAGTATTGCATCGAGTTCCTTGATGCGTGTCTCAAGCGACTCTATCTTATTCTCCACCTCTTTTACCTGTTTCTCCAGTCGGTTGCGTTTGCGCTGCAATTCCTTGCGCTCGGCATAAGACTGAGCAGAGGTGTTAGTCACAGCGGGTTTAGCGGGTGTTATGGGATTGCTTGGAATTATTGTTTTTTTCCTTCTTTCTCCAATCCAGTCGTAGATACCTCCGATGCATTCTCTCACCCGTCCGTCGGCAAACTCGTAGACCTTAGATACCAGTCCGTCGAGGAACTCACGGTCGTGGCTTACTATTATGGCTGTGCCATCGAAGGCGCGGATGGCTTCCTTCAGCACATCCTTGGATGCCATATCGAGGTGGTTGGTAGGCTCGTCGAGGATGAGGAAGTTCACAGGTTCGAGCAGCAGGCGTATCATTGCCAGACGGCTTCGCTCTCCTCCTGAGAGGACTTTAACCTTCTTGTCCGACTCCTCGCCGCCAAACATAAATGCGCCTAATATATCATTGATTCTCAGGCGAATATCACCTTTCGCTACATTATCTATTGTCTCAAACACCGTCAGCGATTCGTCCAGCAGTTGAGCTTGGTTCTGTGCGAAGTAACCTATCTGAACATTATGTCCCACTTTCAGCATTCCGTCAAACGGAATCTCCCCCATGATACACTTCACAAGTGTGGACTTTCCCTCACCGTTTCGTCCCACGAAAGCCACTTTCTCACCTCGGTTTATGGTGAGGTTCACTTTAGAGAATACTTGGTGTTCACCATACCTCTTCCCCACCTCGTCGCATATCACGGGATAGTCGCCGCTGCGTAGACATGGCGGGAACTTAAGATGCATTGCCGAATTATCTATCTCGTCGATTTCTATCGGCACTATTTTCTCCAGCTGCTTGACCTTCTGCTGCACCTGAACGGCTTTGGTAGCCTGATAGCGGAAACGTTCGATGAAGGATTTCATGTCGGCAATCTCTTTCTGTTGGTTCTCGTAGGCTCTGAGCTGTTGCTCGCGACGTTCTTTGCGCAGCACTACATACTCGCTGTACTTCACCTTGTAGTCTATTATCCTGCCGCATGAAATCTCGAGGGTCCTGTTTGTCACATTATTTATAAAGGCGCGGTCGTGGCTTACCAGCACCACTGCGCTGCTGCTCTGCGCCAGAAACTGCTCCAACCACTGAATACTCTCAATGTCGAGGTGGTTGGTGGGCTCGTCGAGAAGTATCACGTCAGGATGCTGAAGAAGAATTTTTGCCAGTTCTATACGCATGCGCCAACCTCCCGAGAACTCAGATGTTGGTCTGTTGAAATCCGTCCGCTCGAAACCCAGTCCCAAGAGAGTGCGTTCCATCTCTGCTTCAGCCGTCTCGGCTCCCATCATCTGGTAGCGTTCCTGTTCCTCGGTGTATCGCTGCACCAGCGCCATGTATTCCTCGCTCTCATAGTCGGAACGTTCCGACATCTCGCGTTCCAGGCTGTCGAGCCTTTCTTTCATGCGCGTTGTGTCTGCAAATGCCTTGCGAGTCTCATCCAGCACCGTAGTCTTGTCTTGAAGCTTCATCACCTGAGGCAGATAGCCTATGGTGGTGTCGGTAGGAATGCTCACCGTTCCCGATGTAGGTCTCTGCATGCCGCAGAGTATTTTTAGCAAAGTGGACTTCCCTGCCCCGTTCTTTCCCACCAGCGCAATACGGTCTCTGTCGTTAACCGTAAAGTTAGCGTCACCGAACAGCGGCTTGGCACTGAATTCCACTCTTAATCCTTCAACTGTAATCATAGGGGTGCAAAGGTACGAAAATATTCGGTAACTCCCTTAACTTCTTTAATTTCTTTAACTCCCATCTCCTATTTAAATGTTTTTAACTTAGTATCGGCAAGCATTTTTGCCGTTAACGTTTGCGAGTTCCGAAAATATTTCGTTACTTTGCAAGCGGAGTTTATTATTAATTTAAAATGATAACACTATGAGCACATCAGAGACACACTGCATTTGTGGTCTGAAACGCGAAGACTTTCAGACCACTGTCAACGGAAAAAATACAGATCTCTTCATCTTGAAGAACAGTCATGGCAGCGAAGTTGCCGTCACTAATTATGGCGGAGCAATCGTTGCCATTATGGTTCCTGATCGCGAGGGCAACTATGCCAACGTTATCCAGGGACACGACAATATTCAGGATGTCATCAATTCATCGGAGCCCTTCCTCTCCACCCTTATTGGACGCTACGGCAACCGCATCAAGGAAGGACGTTTCCAACTTAACGGCAAAGAGTACCAGCTGGCAATAAACAACGGACCTAACGCCCTGCACGGGGGACCTACGGGTTTCCATGCGCGTGTATGGGATGCCAATCAGGTTAGCGACCACGCCGTAGTACTGAAGTACGTCAGCTCTTACCTCGAGGAAGGATACACGGGAGAACTTCTCGTGTGGGTGGCTTACTCGCTTACCGAGGACGACGAACTTGTAATAAAGTACCAGGCGACTACAAACAAGAAGACCATACTCAACCTCACCCACCACGGGTTCTTTTCGCTCGCAGGCATTGCCAACCCCACTCCCACCATCGAGGATCTGGAGTGCGAAGTGAACGCGGACTTCTATCTGCCCATTGACGAGAACTCCATTCCTACGGGTGAGATACTAAAGGTTGCAGGCACTCCCTTCGACTTCCGCACGCCTAAGGCTGTGGGCAAGGACATAGATGCCGACGATGAACAGATTCGCAACGGTGCCGGTTACGACCACTGCTTCGTGCTCAACAAGAACGAGGAAGGAGAACTGTCGTTTGCTGCACGCGTCTACGAGCCCAAGAGCGGACGCACAATGGAGGTCTATACCACAGAACCCGGAGTTCAGGTATATACCGACAACTGGGCTGACGGATACAAGGGACAGCAGGGAGCAACTTTCCCGCGCCGCTCGGCTATCTGTTTCGAATGCCAGCACTTCCCCGACTCGCCAAATCATCCATACTTCCCATCGGTAGTGCTGAACCCAGGAGAAACTTATACGCAAAAAACAATTTATAAATTCGGTACTAAATAATCTTTTAAAATATTACTACTATGATGGAAATCGAACATGTAAGAAGTCGCTTCATTAAGCACTTCGACGGAAAGACAGGTAAGGTATATGCATCACCGGGTCGCATCAACCTCATCGGTGAACATACTGACTATAACGGAGGCTTCGTATTCCCCGGAGCCGTTGACTGCGGCATAATGGCAGAGATGCGCCCCAACGGTACAGAGGATACTGTTATGGCATACGCCATCGACCTCAAAGACCGTGTAGACTTCAAGCTCGGCGACCCCAACGGTCCCAAGACATCATGGGCACGCTATATCTACGGTATTGCCAAGGAGATGCAGAAGCTGGGCGTTCCCGTCAAGGGCTTCAACATCGCCTTCGCCGGCGACGTACCCCTCGGAGCAGGAATGTCATCATCGGCAGCTATGGAGAGCTGCTTCGCCTGCGGTCTTAACGACCTCTTCGGCGACAACAAAGTGTCTAAGTGGGACATGGTGCTCGCAGGACAGGCAACAGAGCACAACTACTGCGGAGTGAACTGTGGTATCATGGACCAGTTCGCCAGCGTCTTCGGACAGAAAGGCAAACTGATGCGCCTCGACTGCCGCTCTCGCGAATTCGAGTACTTCCCCTTCGACCCGCAGGGTTACAAGCTCGTTCTGCTCAACTCTTGCGTAAAGCACGAACTGGCAGGCTCTCCTTACAACGATCGACGCAACTCTTGCGAGAATGTCGTGAAGCACATCGCAGCAAAGCACCCCGAGGCTAAGTTCGAGACCCTGCGCGACTGCACATGGGAGCAACTCGAAGAGGTTCGCGCCGAGGTAGGCGAAGAAGACTATAAGCGTGCTCACTTCGTATTGGGCGAGAAAGACCGCGTGCTGGCTGTCTGCGACGCACTGAATGCCGGCGACTATGAGACTGTCGGCAAGAAGATGTACGAGACCCACGACGGACTTTCTAAGGAGTATGAGGTAAGTTGCGAAGAACTCGACTACCTTAACGACATAGCACGCGAGTGCGGCGTTACGGGTTCGCGCATCATGGGCGGCGGCTTCGGCGGTTGCACCATCAATCTTGTAAAGGATGAACTCTATGACAAGTTCATCGCTACAGCAAAAGAGAAGTATAGTGCCAAGTACGGCAAGCAGCCGAAGGTAATCGACGTGGTTATCGGCGACGGCTCGCGCAAAATCTCTGACTAATTGAAACGAACTATTCCTGTATTGGGAATGGCGTGCGCCGGATGCGCTGCCAACGTAGAACGCCGACTCCGCCAGATTGATGGCGTCGAGTCGGCGTCAGTAAACTATGCTGCGCGTACGGCTCTTGTCGAATACGACGAAGATGCTGTAACCCCTCAGCAGATGAAGGAGGAAATCATCCGAGCCGGCTACGACCTCGTTGTCGACGAGCAGCAGAGCGTTGAAGAGATAGAGCGGCTGGCTCGTACCCGCTTGCAGCAACGCGTCGTAGTGTCGTGGATTCTCGCCCTTCTCGCCATGAGCATCTCCATGGGATGGCTCAATATTGGCTCCGTGGAAGTTGTGCGCCAGACTTCCCTCATACTGGTACTCGTCAACATGATTTACTGTGGCAGGCAGTTCTACGTCAACGCCTGGCGCCAGCTAGTCCACCTCAGCAGTAATATGGACACTCTGGTGGCGATGTCCACCCTCGTATCCCTATTCTCGGGACACTACGACGCTGCCATAATGATTATCACCTTCGTCCTCACCGGCAGACTGCTCGAGGAGCGCGCCAAAGGTAGTACGGCATCGGCAATTCGCGGGCTTATGGAACTCGCTCCCAAGACGGCACACGTCGTCTACGCGGAGGAAACGCTCGATGTGCCCATCGTCACCCTTCAGGAGGGGGATATTATAGAGGTACGTGCTGGCGAAAAAATTCCCGTCGACGGAATCGTAAACAGCCAAATCACAGATAGTCAAATCGTCAGATTTAACGAGTCTGCCATCACCGGCGAGGCAGCATTAGCCTCGAAGCACTATGGCGACCGGGTCTTTGCCGGAACAATGTGTGTCGAGGGCTCTCTGCGCTTCCGTGCTACTAAGGTGGGCAAGGACACGCTTCTGGCTCAGATTATCCGTACCGTTCAGGAAGCTCAGGGCTCCAAGGCTCCCGTTCAGCGCGTAGCCGACAAAGTGGCTTCGATATTCGTTCCTGCCGTCATCCTTCTTTCCTTAGTCACGGGACTCATGTGGTGGCTTCTCGCAGACAACACCGCACAGGCACTACAGTCGGCAGTCTCGGTACTCGTCATTGCATGCCCATGCGCCCTCGGACTTGCCACACCTACGGCTCTGATGGTGGGTATAGGCAAAGCGGCTCAGAAGAATATTCTCATCAAAGACGCTACAGCTCTCGAAAATCTGCGTGCCATAGATGCCATCGTTATCGACAAGACAGGTACCCTGACAATACTCGACGCAGACAACACCGAAGTGCTAAAACCGCATGCCCGCGAGGCAATGCAGCGCCTCCTCGACATGGGCATCGAAATATGGATGATGAGTGGTGACCGCAAGGATGTGGTAAGCCGTTGGGCACGCGAGACAGGCATCACCAAGTATCAGGCTGAGGTGCTGCCACAGGACAAGGAGCAACGAGTTGTCCGGCTGCAAAACGAAGGCAATAAAGTGGCGATGATTGGTGACGGCGTTAACGACACTCCTGCCCTTGCACGCGCCAACGTCAGCATAGCCATAGGTCGCGGCACCGATATCGCAATGGACACCGCCCAGGTCACCCTTGCCTCTGCCGACCTCCGTCGCATTGCCGATGCCGTTCAGCTATCGCGCCAGACTGTAGGCATGATTCATCAAAACCTTTTTTGGGCATTCATCTACAATTTGGTGTGCATCCCCATCGCCGCTGGCATCCCCCAACTCATCGGCATCCATTGGCAAATCACGCCTACGTGGGCTGCTGCCCTAATGGCACTCTCCAGCCTCAGTGTAGTCCTCAACAGCCTGCGGCTGAAGTGGAAAAAATGATATGGAAGTATCGGAAAATGGTTGTACTTTGCAATTGAAGATTGAAAATTAAAGATTGAAGATTGAAAAAAGACGGGGCGCAAACACGATGTTGCGCCCCGCTTTATATAGTGCATATAACTAATCAAATCAGATTAGAAGTTGTAATAAGCTCCGAAGCTGATACCATTGAAGAGGTCCAGACCGAAGTTGTTAGAACGATATGCATCCTTCAGCCAAGTGTGGTTGTAGTAAAGACCGTCACCCAGGTGAGAAACGAGGGTTACCTTGTCAGATACTGCGTAAGCAATACCGGGGTTAACTGCTACGCCCATCTGGTTGAAGTTGTTCTCAGCTCCCTGAACGTGGAGAGTGGTGTAATGGATACCACCGTCAACGAAAGCCGAGAAGTTACCAACCTTAACGAATGTGTAACGTGCGTAAGGATTGATGGTGTAAGCATTTACGTTGTTGTAGTCATTACCGATAATGCTTCTTGTACCTGCATAGCTGTAACCCAGCTTGATAGCTACAGAAAGGTTCTCGTCGAGGTCATAACCAATCTCAGGAGCGATAGTGAATGTCTTGTCAGAGTCATCATTACCGTTTACGTGGTTGCTTGAGAAACCGAGCTCGCCACCAACCCAAACCTGTGCAGAAGCGCTAACTGCAACTACGGCAGCAGCAAGTGTCATAAAAATCTTTTTCATTTCTTTATTTCCTTTTTTTAGTTTAACATTAAGGATGAGTCTGCCGAAGTGGAGTGCTACGAAAGCGCCTGCTGACTGGCTACATCCTGAAAACGCCGGCAAAGGTATGAGTTTTTTGCGAAATGACAATTGTGTGCGATAACACTTTTCTTTGAATACTCCCTTTTTCTTGATTTGTGTCAATTCTGCCCGAATATTTTTCCCTTTTATTTGATATTTTTTGTACAGATTTTTGTTATTCGAAATAATATTAGTATCTTTGCAACGTATAATAGAAAAGTATAAACAATTTAATTATAAGGAGACTAAAAATATGAAAAAGCTTTTTTCACTCATAGCAGCGGTTCTCGCTGCAGGTACAATGCAGGCACAGTTGGCAGTTGGTGAATTCAGTGTTATCCCGAAGGTGGGACTGAATCTCGCATCGCTGACTAATCAGGACGATTCAAAAATCAACGTTGGCATCACTGCAGGTGCCGAGGCGGAGTACCAGGTGCTGGACTTCCTCGGAGTTAGCGCAGGACTGATGTATTCGCAGCAGGGAGTGTCATACGACGTTGAGGGAACGGAGAAGGTAAACCTGAACTACCTGAACGTACCCATCACGGCTAACTTCTACGTATATCCCAACCTGGCGCTCCATGCAGGACTTCAGCCGGGATTCCTGCTGACAGCAACTGCTAAGAGCGAACACGGAAACACGAAAGCGGAAGAGAACATCAAGGACAATGTTGAGGGCTTCGACCTCTCTATTCCCCTTGGAGTTTCTTACGAATACATGAACGTGGTGTTCGACGCACGCTACAACCTCGGTGTGACGAAGGTTGGTAAGGGCGACCATTTCGACAGCCGCAACAGTGTGTTCATGATTACCGTTGGATACCGTTTCAACCTTGCGCTCTAAGATGAAACCCGTCTTCATAGCCGGTCCGTGCGTCATTGAGTCGGCAGAACTTCTGGACCAAGTGGCTCAGGAACTTGTACGCATAAACAAGACACAGGGCACGGACATTATCTTCAAGGCTTCTTTCGACAAAGCCAACCGCACATCGCTTTCAAGTTTCCGCGGACCAGGAATGGAACGCGGGTTGCAGATGCTGGCTGATGTCAAGTCGAAATATGGGCTCAGGATCCTCACCGACATCCACGAGAGCCACCAAGCAGAGGCTGCCGGCGAGGTGTGCGATGTACTACAGATACCGGCTTTCCTCTGCCGTCAGACCGACCTATTAGTGGCTGCGGCACGGACGGGAAAGATCGTGAACATCAAGAAAGCCCAGTTCCTGAGCGGCAAGGACATGCGCTACCCCGTAGAGAAGGCGCGCCAGAGCGGAACCTCCGACGTGTGGCTCACAGAACGCGGAAACTCCTTCGGCTACAACAATCTGGTGGTGGACTTCCGCAACATCCCAGACATGCGGGAGATTGTGCCAATGGTGATAATGGACTGTACCCACTCGGTACAGCGCCCGGGTGGTGCCAACGGCAAGACGGGAGGCGACCGCCGTTTCGTGCCGTCGATGGCATTGGCTGCAAAAGCCTTCGGAGCAACAGGTTATTTCTTTGAGGTGCACCCCACCCCGGACTTGGGACTCAGCGATGCCGCCAACATGCTGGAACTTAACAAGCTGGAAAGGCTGATTGAGAGATTGAAAATTGAAGATTGAAAGATTGAAGATTGATGAGCAAGATACGAGACTACGCCATACAGTGTATTAAGGATGAGACTGATGCTGTGCTCGACCTCATACCCAAACTTGACGATAACTTCGACCGCGCCGTAGAACTGATTCTGGGCTGCAAGGGAAAAGTGATTGTCACTGGTGTTGGCAAGAGCGGACACATCGGAGCCAAGATTGCAGCAACACTATCGAGTACAGGAACGCCATCGTTCTTCATCAACCCCCTCGACGTGTTCCACGGGGACCTTGGAGTAATGACGGCAGAAGATGTGGTGCTCGCCATAAGCAACAGCGGACAGACCGACGAGCTGCTAAGATTCATACCCATGGTGCTCCACATGAACATACCAATAATCGGAATGAGCGGCAACCCACAGTCGCTACTGGCAAAATACTCAACTATCCACCTGAACACCAAGGTGAAGAAAGAGGCTTGCCCGCTGAACCTCGCTCCGACAAGCTCTACCACAGCCCAGCTCGTTATGGGAGATGCGCTGGCTATAGCACTGATGCAGGAGCGCAAGTTCAAGCCCAAGGACTTTGCACAGTTCCACCCGGGCGGACAATTAGGAAAGCAGCTGCTGACGACGGCTCACGACGTGATGCGTACAGAGGAACTGCCTATCGTTCCGAAAGAAATGCACCTGGGCGAGGCTATTATCCACGTGAGCAAGGGAAAGCTTGGACTCGGAGTGTCGCTCGAGGACGGAAAGGTGGTAGGACTAATAACCGACGGCGACATCAGACGTGCTATGGAGAAATGGCAGGCGGAGTTCTTCGACCGCACCGTTGAGGATATTATGACACGCCAGCCAAAGTGCGTGCTGCCGACAACGAAACTATCGGAGATTCGCCGCATTATGCACCGCAACAAGATACACACCGTGCTGGTTACCGACCAGGCAATGCACCTGCTGGGAATTGTTGACCATTATATGGCGGAGGAATGAAGATTGAAGATTGAAAAGGGATGAACGTGGGGCATAGGTTGATGATTTTTGTCTTGATGGCATTCATTTTTGTGCTGTCGGCGGGTGCTGACGAAAGGGCTGACTCGTTGATAGTACGACAGTTGGAGGCTGAGGGCGTTATTTTCTCTAAGGACAACTCCGTAACGCTACTGATGTCTGGACAGGAAAAGTTTGACGACATGTTCAAAGCCATCCGCGAGGCACACCAGACGGTGCACCTCGAATACTTCAATTTCCGTAACGACTCCATAGCCGACCTGCTCTTCGATATTCTTGCAGAGAAGGTCAAGGAGGGAGTAACCGTCAGAGCCCTCTTCGACGGTTTCGGCAATAGTTCTAATAATCAGCCGCTGAAGAAACACCACATAGAAAACCTGCGCCAGCGTGGTATTCAGATCTATGAATACAAACCGCTGAAGTTCCCCTGGTTCCACGCTATCTTCAACCGCGACCATAGGAAGATTGTAGTCATTGACGGCAAGATAGCCTATACTGGCGGCATGAACGTTGCCGACTATTATATAAAAGGTACGGAGGTAGTGGGCTCTTGGCGTGACATGCATTGCCGCATCGAGGGTGACGAGGTGAACACTCTTCAGCGCATATTCCGCCGTATGTGGCAGCGCGTTACGGGGGAAGAGATTAATGGCGAAGACCTGTATCGCGGATACACCACACCCGAATACTTCCACGACCTGAAGCCCGACACAACGGCTACTGCCGGCAGCAAGATGGTGGGAATAATAAACCGCGAACCACATGTCAGCCGCAAGATAATACGCCAGTTCTACCTCGATGCCATCAACGATGCAAAGGATAGCATAAAACTCGTGAACCCATACATGACACTGTCTCCAAAATTGAAGCGGGCACTGCGACATGCTGTGAAAAGAGGGGTTGACGTGCAGATAATGGTATCGAAGAAAAGCGACATTCCACTGACTCCCGACTGCATGTTCTATAACGTGCACCGCCTGATGAAGAATGGTGCCAAGGTATGGATATATGAACCAGGATTCCACCACACCAAGATAATAATGGTAGACGGACGATTCTGCACCGTAGGTAGTGCCAACCTCAACTCGAGAAGCTTGCGTTGGGACTACGAGGAGAATGCAGTAATCGTAGACCCCAACACCACTCGTGAACTCAACGATATGTTCGAGCGCGACAAGCAGGACTCTTTCTACCTCACCGAAGAGTCATGGGATAAGTGGCGCACTCCGTGGAAGAAGTTCGTAGGATGGTTTGCCACCCTACTGACACCTTTCCTCTAAAACGTCCTGAGATAGACTTTCCTTGACTTCCTAACCAACGATATCGAGCATCATCTTTTTCTCGATAGGACTGACGAACTCGTCGAGCAGATCAATATCGTTGCTGAACTCGTCGGAAAGATCACTTTCAGACAACTCGTTGAACTTACGGAACATTTCAATGGCACTCGCATTATCGTGGCTGAACCAATAGCAGTAACCCGCGTTGAGTATGTCCTGGGCCATACAACGTGCATCGGCAAGAATATTCTTGTACACTTTCTCTGCCTCATCCAAACGTCCGTCACCCATAAGCGACCACGCCAGGACTCGCTGCACATCGATATTGTCGGGTTCTTCGAAATCGAGTTGATAAAGGAGGCGCATGGCGTCCTCGTACTCACAACTCTTAGACAACGTCAACGCCAGGTTGAGGTTCCACGAGTCTGCCTTTTCGGGGTATCTCGTCTGAAGGTTGCGAATCTCTTCGGTTGCCGTCTCGTAGTTTTCCTCAGCAATCAGGGCACGAATGTACAAAGAGTCTATGGCATAATTGTTTCCGTGTATCTCGCGATATTCGTCAATATCTACGATAGCATTATACATCATACCAACCTCTATGGAGTAGTTGCATGACAGTTTTGTATAGTCGAGGTCTTTCTCGAACTTAGCCGCTTCCATTATCGTCAGGAGGTCGCCCAAGACTTCATAGCACCCTTTCTTCCTGAAGAAACTGCCGATTTCGATATAATGGTCGCGAAGTGATGTCTTGGCAAAGACTATAGTCGGGAAAATCAAAGCGCGGCTCTGGTCAAACGGAAATAACATCTTGTGCTTATCGGGATAAAGACGATAGAAGCGCAGCAAGTCGCCAAGATAACTTCGGCGGATGTTCATCTCCTGAGTTCTGTCGTCGGCATTTTCCATAGAACAGAAATCCATTTCTGCACTTGCTACCATCGCCTCGCGCATTTCGGGAGTCAGTTTGTCGAATATCATAGACAGACCGTAGGCGAAGGAGTACTTGTCGGAATTGCACATAGACATGAAATTTGGCATCTTCTCGAAAATGCTGCCGCTGTTTTCCAGCCCCTTGATGTTCTGCAATTCGGGATGGTCGGAAGTGAAGGGATAGAACCAGTTGACCAACTTGTAGAAGAACGGGAAGCGTTTCATCTGGGAGAAGCCGCCGAAATAAACGTCGGAACCAGCTTTCTGCATGTCGAAAATCTTCTTGATAGAAGACTCTAATTCCTCCATGCGACGGTCTTCGGCTGAGGGGTCGAGGATGTCCTCAAGCGGGTCGTGCTCTCGCTCAACAATGCCATTGCGGGTGATATTGAAATCCTGGTTCTTCAGTATGTTGGGCATTATCTCATTGTGAATCTTCCTGCCGTCCTCATCTGCCAGTGTACAGTATACTATCTGTTTCTGCAGTTCCACCAGTTGTTGTGCATCATACTCGGTGGTTATGCTGTCGATTATTTGCTGATCTACCGACTGCCGGTCGTAGTAGA
>JAFTFC010000065.1 GCA_017449725.1 Prevotella sp.
ACCTGCATTGCGGGCTTCTTATATTCTTTCTTCTTCATTGCGTTATCCTCCTTACTTGATTACAATCTTACGACCATTATTGATATACAGTCCTTTCTTCGTAGGCTTGCCTTCGAGTTTGCGACCATCCATCGTGTACCAGCCGTCAAGTGTGATGTCACCCGTCTTGGTGTCGAGTGTGCCGATACCTGTTGTCTCGCCGCTACTGCTCATGAGTACCACCGTGATGGTCTGAGGCAGTTCCTCCGTAGAGGCTGCGCCGCGAGTCCTGCTGGGAGCATTCTGGAATGTACCGCCCTCTGTCGAGCCGTTATACACCAGATAGCAGCGCATAGGCTTCAGCCAGGCACCAGCGGCGAAGTGAACAAACTGCCCAGCGGCAATCGTTGCGTTACCCTTGGCAAAGCCGTAGGTCTTACTGAGGTCGCTGGGGTCGGAATCTGTGCCGGCCCACTGCACTTTTGCGTATGTCCCACGGAACTCCCAGTTAGATGCCGTGCTGCCTGCGTCGCCTGTTGTCGTAGTGTTCAGCGTCACCGTACCACCGTTCAGATTGAAGGTCACCTGCCCTGTAGCAGAAGGATTGAACAGATACGGAGTATTTGCCTTGAGTGTGGCAACCTCAGTAAACTGAGCCTTCCACACATCACCATCATTTGTGACGCCCGAGAACTTATAGAACGATCCACCACTGACGGTCTGACCCGTACCCAGCGAGAACGGCAGCATCACCGTAGCGGGCTGATTGGCAGTAAACGAACGCTGCAACTCTACTTGATTAATCTCAACATCTGAAGTTATCTCTATTGTCGCCTCCAATGATGCGTCAATTGTCGCAGTCTTTCCGTTCTGATCTTCTGTAACAGCCAATGCACCATAGGTGCCTACAGCCTTCGGCATGATGGTAAACGTCGCCTCCTTTGTACCCGAGTAGTTGCCCGCGCCAGTGATGGTATAAGTATAGTCACCAGCATCCTTTATCGTGCCGCTCGGAGCGGCCACGGTGTAGTCGGTAGTCAGCGCGAGGATCGTCTCGCCGTCCTTCACGGTGATGACCGGTGTCACTTCGCTGCCCGTCCACTCCTGCGATGGGATGCTGATGGTAATGTCCATATTCGTCATCAACTTCTTCCACTTGGCATAGAGGTCGAAGATACCGTTAGGCGTAGCAGTAAGATTGCTCACCTCGGCTTGGTCGGCATAGGCCACAGCACCGTCGGCAGCCGTTGCCCATCCTGCGAACTCGTAGCCGTCGCGGGTAAAGGCGTTGGCAGTGAGTGCCTTGACAGCAGCATCGTAGGTAAACTCCTCGTTATCCATCGTTCCCGTGCCTTCGTTGGCGTTAAAGCGGACATAGTAGGTGTTTGCCGTCCACGTGGCGAACAACTCGACGTTTGCGCCCTGCGTCGTAACGAGGTTGCTCACCTCGGCTCCGTCGGCATAGGCCACATTACCGTCTGCCGTTGTTGCCCACCCTGCAAACGTGTAGCCTGTTCGTGTATAGGTGTTGGCGGTCAGGTTCTGCGCTGCGTCGTAGGTAAAGTTCTGCGCTGCCATTGCATCGCCCGTACCGCCGTTGGCATTGAAACTGACGGTGTAGGTAATGGGCGCGAAGGTGGCATTGACCGTGACCTTCTTGTCGGGCATCATGAACGAATAAGCCCCATTAACATCTGGTGTCAGCGTGTGGTCGCTGCCGTCGTTGTAACTCACGGTGTTGGTGCGGTAGCCTGTGGCGGGAGTCATGGTCAGCGGAATGGTCGTACTGCTGCCCTTAATCCAGAAGTTGTTGCAACTAACAGAGCCGTGGGTGATGCCGTCGGCTACGGTGATGCTATGACCTATAGAGGCTGTGAGGATAAGTCCTTCGCTGTCCCAACCCCAAGCCAAAGCACCCGCGTCGAAATGTAGCAGCATATACTCTCCTGTGCTGATGACATCAACGGTAACATCTTTATAAGATGGACTGCCAGCGGAACTGTTTTCTCCATGAACATTGGCACAGAGAGTTGGGGCACTCTCTGTATTTCCGTCGTGTACAGTGAGATATGCATTAGCAGATCTTGTCCTGACATGTCCCGTCAGGTGGATTTGGAATCCTGCCGGTGCGTGTAGAAGCAGATACCCATTGGCCTTCGGAGTAAAATTCCCAGGAGTGTAACCGTCATAACCGCCGCCTTTGCCACCATCATCGTAAATCATTAAGGTTGCAACATCGCTTTGAGTCAGATCGACTGTGGCAGAACCAGATTTGGGCATCAATGAAAAGAAATGTCCTAATGTGCCCTCGGGAATATCACTATCAATCAGCACACCAGGATTCTCGTTGACCCAAAAGTCAACGGTCTTTGAGCCTGAATAGGGACTTATGCCCTCAATGGTCAGGGTGTAGTGCCCTTCGGAGATTGCACTTTCCACAACACTACCGTTATTATCTTTGATGATAGCATTATAATGTGTTCCCTGAGTCAGCCGATTACCCTTGGAATCGTCCACGGTATAACCCAAATCGACAGCCGAACCAGTGTAACGGTGATATTTCTCAATGTTGATAGTCGCATAGGAAATATAATATGGTACTTCAACGAGCGACACCGTAAGGTTAAGCCCCCTTCCCTTGATACTGTAAATATAAGATCGAAATTTGAGCATGATACTATTGGAACTGGACTGTACATTGACGTTATAACGATCTGGATAACTTGTGGTTCCAAATGTTCCTAAATAAGTACCGCTGGTACTCGTTCCATCATATACGTTCAGATTCTCAGAAGCACTATACAGACCATCATCCGTTTTAGCTGTACCTGTAATCTTAACTGCATAGCCCAATGGAGCCGTTATAACGAGTTCCTCATTCAAGTTGTACGAATCTTGATCATGGTTCTTGCCGCCATAGTCATAAACATTGAATGTACCCTTGCCGTCAGATATATCCTGTTCTGTTATTGTCAGTGTGTGATTGCACTCCCTCGGCATAGTGTAATAATAGTGTCCTGCTGTACCCTCGGGAATTTCGCTGTCTATAAGCAGGTTCGCACTCGTCAAATTGCCTGCCCACGCCGTCTGCGCGGTCATGGTGAGCAAAACCACGAGGGCAACAAACAGGCGACGCAAGTGCGTCGGGGCTGGCAGCATCCTGTCTGCCGGCTGCGGAATGGTTAAGAGTTTACTTCGTTTCATAAGCGTCTAATGTTTTTATTTAATAAAATATTGTTTATTCGATTATCTTGCTTATCATTTCTCTTCTTGCGATATTCGCAGGAAGGCATGCCGAACTGGTGCTTGAAAGTGCGGGTGAACGTCAAGCAGGTGGTCAGCAGCACAGCCGCCATTCCGTAGTAATAGTGTTCGCTCATGTGTTGTCTCTTTATTGCTTTTACTCTCATCAGCGGGGATGCACTGTCAGTATGGGCATAAAGAAAGCGCAGGCTCCGTCCATATATCCGGTCAGGCCTGCTACAGCCCCTATACATCTATGGTTAGAGACTGCGCTATAGTGCGCAGCCCCAATGATGTATAGGTTTGCCCTTTTAATCCCTTTCGAGGTAGCAGTTCGACCGGATAATTGAGCAATAAAAAGATTCGTGTTCAGAGAACACGGTGCAAAGATACAACTTTTCTTTGGATTAGAATACGAAAATCTCGTTTTTTTGCCTTTTCACCTTATTAATGATATATAAATAGCAGAATTATGGGCCAAAGATGTTATCTTAAACAGACAACAACTTGAATATTAGTTTTATTGCCACACTCCCTTGTCGCTGTGCCAATCGTCAGGGAAA
>JAFTFC010000066.1 GCA_017449725.1 Prevotella sp.
CTCTGGGTCGCCAACGATGTAACCAGTAACCTTGTACTCTTTGTCTGTCTTAGCACCATCAGCGAGACCACCGATGATTTCAAGAGCCTTAGCTACATTGATCTCCTCGATAACGATAGGAGTAGGAGCACCACCGAGATAAACTGTCAAGCCGTTGAGCTGAGTGTTGCCACCTACGGTGAATACAATCTCCTTAGCAGTACCTGTCCACTGGTTGTTTGCTACCTCGCCAACGTTAGGAGTGAGGTTGAACTTGCTTGCGTTAACCTTGAACTCGATACCTGTGATGTCCTGTTCTGCCTTAACGGTGATAGTACCAGAGTAGCAACGGAGCTGAGGAACGCCGTTTGCTCTCCAGAAACGGTTAGGGTTCTTGTTTCCCTCTTCTGCGGGAGAGATGATAACAGATACTCCGTCCTTGGCAACTGTCTCTGCTGTAAGGATGTCACCGGCTGTAGAAGCCTCTTCTGTTTCAGATGCCTGCCAAGACATAGCGTGATCCAATGCACCGAAGTCGATTTCAACAGTTGTTCCTTCCTGTGCATTTACTGCTACAGCAGCGAACATTGCTGCGATAAGTGTAAAGATTTTCTTCATAATAATTTTGTTTTAAAGTTAATAATATTGTTTTGTTGTTTATAATCATCCTACTGCTGCTTCATGGTCACTTTTGTGCAACTCATGAGTCGCATAAATAATGGCAACCAAAGCGAAGAGGGATACAAGCCCTAAGAGATATAAGAAAGTCATAATTTCTAATTTTTATTTCCTAATTTAAAGTAAACATATCCAGCACTTACGAGAAGTGCAGTGGCGATTAATCCCAAGAGCAACAACCATGCCAGATTGATATCTTCTTTCATAATTCCTGCAAGAATCACGCCTCCGAAGACCAGTTTCGCCAAGTCCAGAAAGAACTTGCTTACTTCCAAGTAGAACTTCTTGCGGACTTTCTTGGTCATGCTTGTAGTTTCCATGCGACAAAGGTATAACTATTTTTTGAATATAACAAATAATGGAGGGATAAAAAAACAAAAAAATGAGGAACTCCATTTGCGGGGTCCCTCATTTCTTTATTGGTCATTCACTTCCTTCATGTCAATGAACTGCTTCTGGCTGTCGTAGAATTCATACTGCAAGAAGCCCATTTTCTGTGAAGGAATGACGCGCACTCCCAGTCCGTACTTCATTTGCCAACGGCGCTTCAGACTGATGAAGCCCTGGTTGATGTAGGCAGCTACGTACGGGTGGACATGCAGGTAGAAGCTTTTAACGCCGATCTTGTTGACCAGGTTGTCAATTTTCCTCTCAAGTGCGTCTGTGAAGAGAATGCTCGACTTTATCTTTCCGCTGCCGAAGCAGGTTGGGCACTCTTCTTCTACGTTCACGTCCATAGCAGGTCTTACTCGCTGGCGGGTGATTTGCATCAGTCCGAACTTGCTCAGCGGCAGGATGTTGTGGCGGGCACGGTCTTTCTGCATGTTTTTGCACATGCGTTCATAGAGCATCTGGCGGTCTTCGGCGAGGTTCATGTCGATGAAGTCGACAATTATGATGCCTCCCATGTCGCGCAGTCTCAGTTGTCGTGCCAGTTCGTCGGCAGCTCCCAGGTTCACTTCCAGTGCGTTTCCCTCCTGTCCTTTTTCTGCTCTGGTGCGGTTGCCGCTGTTCACGTCTACCACGTGCATAGCCTCTGTGTGTTCGATGATGAGATAAGCGCCGTGCTTATAGTTCACCGTTCGTCCGAAGCTCGACTTGATCTGCTTGGTAATGTTAAAGTTGTCAAAGATTGGCACATTGCCTTTATATAATTTCACGATGCCCGTGCGTTCTGGGGCAATCATAGAGATGTAGTCCTTTACTTCGTTGAACACCTGTTCGTCGTTGACATAGATATTCTCGTACGAAGGATTGAAAAGATCTCTTAACAGAGCCACCACGCGGCTGGTCTCTTCATATACCAGCTGGGGGCGTTGCTGTGTTTTCTGTACTTTGGCAATGGCATCCTCCCAACGCTTGAGGAGGATTTTAAGTTCGTGGTCGAGTTCGGCTACTCTCTTGCCTTCAGCCACAGTGCGTACAATAATGCCTACGTTCTTAGGCTTGATGCTCTGTATCAGCTGTTTCAGTCGTGCCCTCTCTTCTCCACTTTTGATTTTCGACGATACCGAAACTTTGTAGTGAAAGGGGATAAGTACCATGTAGCGTCCTGCGAAACTCAGTTCGCACGTAAGCCGCGGTCCCTTTGTCGATATAGGCTCTTTCACTACCTGCACCAGCACCTCTTGACCTTTCTGTAGCAGGTTTGCTACGCTGCCGTCCTTGGGAAGGTCGGCTTGGCGGGTGGCTTTGGTGAAGGGATAAAGTTTCTTCCTGTCGCTCTGTACCTGTTTCAGGTACTTTTGGTAAGAGTTAAATTGAGTTCCGAGGTCAAGATAATGCAGAAAGGCGTCGCGTTCGTAACCCACGTCCACGAAACTGGCATTCAGTCCTGCCATAAGTTTCCTTACTTTGGCAACGTAGATGTTTCCAACAGTGAAGTTTGCCTGCCGTGGCTCCGTCTGGTATTCTACCAGATTCTTGTCTTCCAGCAGTGCAATCGAAATCTCTTTCTGTTGAACATCAATTACTACTTCGCTGGTCATTTCTCATTACTCTTAACCATAAGAGCAAGTCTTGATTACTTGCTCTTATGACGATTCTTTCTTAGTCTCTTCTTACGCTTGTGAGTGGCCATCTTGTGACCCTTCTTCTTTTTTCCGTTAGGCATAATTCTTAAATTATTTAATGGTTATTATTATGTTTTCCTTTTACTTCATTTTCTCAGCGAAGCTCTTTGCAGGCTTGAAACTGGGGAAGTCGTGAGCTGCTATTACGAGGGTGGTGTTCTTTGATATGTTGCGGGCTGTCTTTTCAGCGCGACGCTTAACAACGAAACTTCCAAATCCGCGGAGGTAAACATTCTCTTTTGCTACCATGTGGTTCTTGATGGTCTCCATCATCGCCTCTACCACAGTAGCTACATCTTTGCGAGCAACTCCTGTCTGCTCTGCAACTTCTACTACTATCTCTGCTTTAGTCATAATATATAATAATGTATTTACTGTCTATTTTTGCCGCCTTTTTTGCGAAAGCGGGTGCAAAGATACTGATTTTAAACAAGATGCGAAAATAATTCCACACTTTTTTTCAAAAAATCTTTTCTTTTACCCGTCTCAGGGGCTTAGAACTCCAAGTTCTCGTGACCTGTACGGTCTACCTCGTCAATGACCTTCAGCAGATACTGTCCATACTGGTTTTTAAGCATCGGCTGGGCAACCTCGCGCAGTCGCTCTGCCGTTATCCAACCCTTACGGTATGCTATTCCCTCAAGGCAAGCCACCTTCAGTCCCTGACGCTTCTCTATTACCTCAACGAATGTCGATGCCTCTGCCAGTGAGTCGTGTGTTCCGGTATCGAGCCATGCAAAACCGCGCCCGAACGTCTGCACCTTCAGTGCTCCAGCCTTCAGGAATTCCTGGTTCACTGTGGTAATTTCCAGTTCTCCTCGTGCCGATGGCTTTATGTGCTTGGCAATCTCAACCACCTTGTTTGGATAGAAATAAAGCCCTACGACGGCATAGTTGCTCTTGGGCTCCTTAGGCTTTTCTTCGATGCTCAGGCAGTTGCCTTCCTCATCGAACTCTGCCACACCGTAGCGCTCGGGGTCGTTCACCCAGTAACCGAAGACCGTGGCTTTCTGGTTCTCCTCAGCATCCTTCACTGCCTGGCGCAGCAAAGCCGTAAGACCCGCTCCGTGGAAAATGTTGTCGCCCAGAACAAGACATGCAGTGTCGTTGCCAACGAACTTCTCGCCGATGATGAATGCCTGTGCCAGACCGTCGGGAGAGGGCTGCTCAGCATACTCGAACTTCACTCCGTAGTCACTTCCGTCGCCCAGCAGACGGCGGAAACCCGGCAAGTCCTGAGGTGTAGATATAATAAGTATCTCCCTGATGCCTGCCAGCATCAACACCGAGATGGGGTAGTATATCATCGGTTTGTCGAAGATGGGTATCAATTGTTTTGAAACACCTTTGGTGATAGGGTAGAGGCGTGTACCACTACCACCTGCTAATACTATGCCTTTCATTGTCGTATTAATTATAGTGATCCCGTTGGGATTCAAACCCAAGACCTTCAGAACCGGAATCTGACGCTCTATTCAGCTAAGCTACGGGACCTATCGGGGTGCAAAGGTACGAAAAAAAATAAAAGTAAAAAAGTAAAAAGGAGAAAAAGTAAAAGGAGCGAGTAGGAAAATCAAAAAAAATGTTTTTTATTTTGTATTCCGCTCACTTATCCGTACCTTTGCAACCTGTATGAGACGTAAAAGCGTCATAGTTCTATTATTGTCGGTCATTTTGTTTTCGGTGGCTGGCAATCGGAGGTATGTGTCTTTGCCGGGTGGTGAAGACGCGGATTCTGTTGCTGTGGACAGTATGGCAACGGAGCCTGTGGCGGTGGAGTCAACCATTGTCGACTCAGTGACGGTTGATTCGATAGAACTGGCGATTCGTTTGCACAACCAGGCTGTGGACGACTCTATACAGGCAGACAGTCTGAACAGGGCGAAGTCGAAAGGAATAGACTCCCCGGTGAAATACTCGGCTGAAGATTCCATTGTATATCATGCAGGCGATAAGCGTGCGTATCTTTTTGGTAGTTCGAAAGTGAAATACTCGAATATGGATCTCAGTTCTGAGAAGGTGTACATGAGCCTTGACAGCAATCTGGTACACGCCACTGGTAGTGCCGACTCCACGGGAGCCCTTTCCGGAACACCGATATTCAAGATGGGTTCTGACACGTATGAGAGCGACACTATGGCGTTCAATTTCAAGACGAAGCGAGGACTGATTAGTAATGTGTACACCCAGCAGGAGGACGGATTCCTTAAGAGTGAGCGATCAAAACGCGACTCAACGGGTTACCTCTACCTTAAACACGGGCGCTATACTACCTGCGACGAGGAGCATCCCGACTTCTACATCGCCCTGTCAAGGGCTAAGGTGCGACCCTGCAAGGACGTTGTGTTCGGACCAGCCTACCTCGTGGTAGCCGATGTCCCCCTGCCGTTGGCTATTCCCTATGGATTTTTCCCCTTTACCAAGAGCTATAGCAGCGGTTTCATAATGCCTACCTATGGCGACGAGACATCCCGCGGATTCTATCTGCGTGACGGTGGTTACTACTTTGCTATGAGCGACAAGTGGGACTTGAAACTCTTGGGTGAGATTTACACCAAAGGCTCTTGGGGCATAAGTGCAGCATCCAACTACAACAAACGCTATCGTTACAGCGGCAGTTTCTACTTCAGTTATCAGGACACCCGTACGGGTGATAGGGGAATGCCCGACTATACGAAAACGGAGAGTTTCAAACTGCAGTGGAGCCACCGTCAGGATGCTAAGGCAAACCCCTTCAGCACATTCTCGGCAAGTGTCAACTTTGCCTCGACAAGTTATGAGCGTAACAACCTGAACTCGCTGTATAACCCACAGGCACTGACCCAGAGCACCAGAACCTCTTCTATTAACTGGACAACAACATTCTCGAGCCTGAACATGACCCTGAGCGGCGGTTCGAACATTAGCCAGAACATGCGTGACTCAATGATAGACATGACGCTGCCCGACCTGAACATCAACGTCTCACGATTCTATCCCTTTAAGCGTAAGAAGTCGTCGGCTACAGAACGCTGGTATGAGAAAATATCACTAAGCTATACCGGACAGATAAAGAACTCGATAAGCACTAAGGAAAACCAGTTGCTCAAGTCTAATCTGGTGAAGGACTGGAAGAACGGCATGCAGCATAGTATTCCCGTTTCTGCAAGCTTCACCCTGTTTAAATACCTGACACTGACACCTTCACTGTCGTTCACCGATCGCATGTACACTAACAAGGAGAAGCGTTCCTGGGACGAGACGACACAGACGGAGAAACGCGATACAACCTACGGGTTCTACAACGTGTACAACTGGAATATGTCTGTCAGTGCTACCACCAAACTTTACGGATTCTACATACCTTCGAGGAAGATTTTCGGTGACAAGATACAAGCCGTGCGCCACGTGCTTACCCCACAGGTGGGCTTCTCCTATGCTCCTGATTTCTCGACTTCTCACTATGGATACTATGACCAGTACGTGAAGACCGATGCCGACGGCAATGTCAGCCTAGTGGAATATTCTCCGTATAGCAGTGGAATATTCTCTGTTCCGGGAAAGGGAAAGACAGGAATGATAACGATGAGCTTGTCTAACAACATCGAAATGAAGGTGAAGAGCGAGAAGGACTCTACTGGAATTAAGAAAGTGAGCATCATTGATGAACTGGGTGCCCGTATGAATTACAATATGGCTGCCGAAACCCGTCCGTGGAGTGACCTTACGATGAACCTCCGACTGAAGTGGTGGAAGAACTACACGTTCAACATGTCAGCCGTCTTTGCCACCTACGCCTACGAACTTGATGAGAACGGCAGACCCTACGTCGGCACGCGCACTGAGTATAGCAAAGGACGATTTGGACGATTCCAGGGAATGTCACAGAACTTCTCGTTTACCCTTAATCCGGATAAACTGAAGAAACTTTTCGGAAGAGGCGGAGATACCGAGGAGGAGAATACCCGGAAGGAGGACAACACCAACGAGGTGGAAACAAATATCGACGACGATATGGAACGTGGAAAGAGTGGTGCCCGCAAGAAAGCCGGAAAGGCACAGACCGACGACGACGGTTATATGCTGTACTCTATGCCCTGGTCGCTGACGATAGGCTATGGCATTACTATGCGTGAGAATACCTCGGGAACGTTCAATAAAGACAAGATGCGCTATCCGTATAAGTACACGCAAAACCTGAACTTCAGCGGAAACATACGTGTCAGTGACGGATGGAATATTTCGTTCTCGAGCGGTTATGACTTCGAATACCACAAACTGAGCATGACAACTGCCTCACTGTCGCGCGACCTCCACTGTTTCTCAATGAGTTGTCAGATGGTGCTGATGCCCTATACTTCGTATAATTTCTCGTTCCGTTGTAATGCCGCAACACTTACAGACGCGCTGAAGTACGACAAACGCAGCAGTTACACTAATGCTGTGCAGTGGTATTAAGCCTTTGCCAGCCTGTTAACGTCAGTCTCCTCGCCTACAACCCAGATAATATCTCCTTCCTTGAACTTGCGCTTAGGACTGAAAGCAGACAGATTTTCCTTGCCTTCCTCGAGTCCTACCACCATACAACTGTAAGTCTGGCGTATGCCGCTCTCAGCAAGGGTTCTGCCTATGAATGGGCTGCTCTCGCCGATGATTATCTGGCGCAGTTTCATCTCGCGGCGCTCTAATTCTACATCTTCTCCTATTACCTCGGTTTCGAGAGCGTGGCTAAACTGTGTCAGCTGGTCGTCTGAGCCAATCACCTGAAGGCGGTCGCCCGGGAAGATGATGTAGTCGCCGTCGGGTATGTTGAGGCGGTTCCCGGCACGCAGTATGCTGCTTATGTGCACACCGTACTTCTGACCAAAATTCAGTTGCTTCAGCGAAGAACCCATCCACTGCGAGTTCATCGGCACTTCGAAGTCGGCGATATGCACGTTCCTATCTAGCAGTTTACCCTCGTATAACGGACGTTTCTTTCCGCTCACCTGTGCCTGAATCTCACGTGAGCGCAGGTTCCTGATGAAAAGGCGCTCCAGCCTGATGCTGCGGTTCTTTATGCCACGCGAGAGGATGATGGCTGTGATGACGACAATTCCAATGGTTATTATCAGTGCTGCGGAGAAATGGCTCAGGTGGTGACAGATGTAGAACACAAATGCGAGTGCTATCACGATGCGTACAAGGACGGTGAATAGCAGCGGAGGGCGGTTATTGTTGCTCTCGCTCCATAGTGCCTTGAACTCTTCACTGTGATTTTTCTTCATAATCATGGCCCTGAGGAAAGGAGAAATGAAGAAAATTGTGAGAAGTCCAGTGGTGGCATTGGCATACCATCCTGGGTCGAAACTTCCGAACGTCCTGCGGATTACCGGATGCACGAAGGTGAACATGATAAGGATGGTGGCAGACGAGAGGATAGAGTATACCAGGACGTTCATCGTTATTTGCGTCATGAGTTTCTTCCACAGGCTCTGCTTAGATGTTTCCGGATGGCTTAGGCTGAAGTGGTTCAGCGTGGCTATGACATTCTTAGGCAGTCGTTTCTCAAGGAGGTTCGACACCGGAGTAACCAGGCGAATCATATAGGGAGTGAGGAATGTCGTTATCACCGACACCGCCACCACAACGGGATAGAGGAAGTCGCTGATGACACCAAGCGAAAGTCCAAGCGAGGCGATAATAAAAGAGAACTCACCAATCTGTGCCATAGAGAAACCGCAC
>JAFTFC010000067.1 GCA_017449725.1 Prevotella sp.
ACGTGCCTGCCACAGACAGGCAGCGAGTCCTGCCACCTGTGGAGCGGCGAACGACGTTCCTACGTTCTTGCTTATCGTTCCCCTGCCGTTGACGACACTTGCCGGAGAGCCCAGTGCCATTACGTCGGGTTTTATGCGTCCGTCGGCAGTAGGACCGATGCTGCTGAATGCCGCATTGTTGCCGTCGGCACTGACAGCCCCTACTGTCAGAATGTCTCGTGCGTCTGACGGGAAGTTGATGCGTTTCCAAGGTCCCATACCCTCGTTGCCCACACTGTTTACAAGCAGTATTCCCTTCTGAGCGAGCATCGAGGCGGTGCGCGATATCAGTGCCGTCTGTCCGTCCTGCTGGCGGTAGCGGTAGTTGGTGTTCTTCTCGTCGAACCGGTAGTAGCCTACCGACGAGTTTATGACATCCACTCCCACGGAGTCGGCAAACTCCGCCGCTGCCGCCCAGAAGTCCTCTTCTGCCGACGACTCCGTCTGAGTATCCTCGCAGCGAATGAGCCAGTAAGAAGCCTCGGGCGCCGTGCCTATGAAGTGGTCGGGCTCGTTGACAGCCATTGTCGAGAACACCATAGTGCCGTGGTCGGTCTCACGGAAGATATTGTCGGACTTGGGAAAAACAAGGTCTGCTGTGCCCACGACATTGGCACGCATGAGCGAGGGAATGGCGTCGGCATTCATGAAACCGCCGTCCATCACGGCTATCGTCATCCCCTTGCCGCGGAATCCTTGGTAGTGCAGGCGCCTGCCCCCAAGCATGTCGGTTTGGTGGGTGGTTACTCCGTATTCGGACGTAGTGATGGTGTCCCAGCGGGTGAACTCCTTGTGATACACCATGCGGTTGGGCTTCGCCTCGAGCGAGTCGGGACCAGTCATAACGTATTTATAATTGCGTACGAAAGGCAGTCGCTGTGCTTTGCGCAGGGTTTCGTGGCGGTGCGAGCGCACCAGCACGCTGTTGTTCCATTTGCTCTTGGATATTATCTCCACCCCCGTAGCCCTTATCTGTTGTAGATACTGAGGAGCAATGGGCAGATCGGTGGAATCGAGGGCAAGGTGCTGCCGTTCGCGACGGTAGATAGCCTTCTGCGAGAGAAATTCCTCGGGGCGGTCGAAAGAAAATGGCGTCCCCTGCTTGTCAGCGAGGAACAGGCGGTATACAATATGCCTGCCGTTGGGATTCTTCACCTTCTCAACGTTGCCTGCACTAAGTGTGGTACAGTATATCAAAGCGGTTAGCAGTAATAGTCTTAATGTCACAACCTGCAAAGGTACGAAAAATATTTTTAATACAAACAAAAACCCTTTTTTCTTTTGCATTCTGCCCGCTTATTCGTATCTTTGCACCCATAATGGATAATAAGAAGCAAGCAACATTAGAACTCGGAACCAAGCCGATAGGTCGGCTGCTGTGGCAGTATGCCTCGCCGGCGATAGTGGCAATGACCGCTTCGAGCCTATATAACATCATCGACCGTGCCTTCATTGGTCAGATGGTGGGAGCCGACGCCATCGCGGGTCTCGGCATCACCTTTCCCTTTATGAACCTCAGCGGAGCTTTCGGCGCTGCCGTGGGAGTGGGCGCATCGACGTGTATCTCAGTGAAACTTGGACAAAAGGACTATAAAACCGCCGAGGAACTCTTGGGAAACACCGTGACGCTGAACATCATCGTGGGCTTCCTCTTCATGGTGGTATGCCTGTTGTTCCTCGACCCGATACTGCGATTCTTCGGAGCCTCGGACGTGACGCTGCCCTACGCCCGTGAGTTTATGCAGGTGATACTGCTCGGTAATATGATTACCCACATGTACTTCGGCATGAATGCCGTGCTGAGAGCCGCCGGCAAGCCGCGTCACGCCATGTATGCCACGCTATTCACCGTCGGTTGTAACATCCTGCTGGTGATAGCCTTCGTATGGTGGTTCCGCTGGGGCATCCGAGGAGCCGCAATGGCAACGATAACGTCGCAGACACTGGCACTGTGCTGGCAGATGTGGGTTTTCTCGGACAAGGACGAGCTGCTGCATCTGAAGCGCGGCATCTACAGGCTGAAGGCAGACCTTGTGAAGAACATCATCTCAATAGGCATTTCGCCTTTCCTGATGAATGTGGCGGCATGCATCATCGTCATCTTCATGAACAACCAACTGGTGCGCTACGGCGGCGACATGGCTGTGGGTGCCTATTCCATTTCCAACTCCATCGCCATGATATTCGTGATGTTCGTCATGGGAGTGAACCAGGGCATGCAGCCTATTGCAGGATATAACTACGGAGCCGAAAGGTTCGACAGAGTGATGAAGGTGCTCAACATAGCAATCGTTGCCGCAACGTGTATCATGGTTACGGGATGGCTCATCGCGATGTTCCTGCCTTACTATTGCGCCCGCCTCTTCACTACCGACGAGACGCTAATCGACATGTCGATATTTGCAATAAGGGTGAACATGCTGGTCTTCCCGATAATTGGTTTCCAGATGGTGGTGACAAACTTCTTCCAGTGTATCGGAAAAGTTAAGATTGCCATCTTCCTCTCACTGTCGCGACAGTTGCTCTTTCTGCTCCCGATGATAGCAATATTCCCATTGGTTTGGGACATCGACGGAGTGTGGGCGGCGCTGCCGACATCCGACACCGTAGCAGCCATTGTGGCAGCGGTGGTTATGGCTGTTAATATGAGAAAAATTATGCAACATGGATAAGATAATAATAAATGTGGGGCGCCAGATAGGCAGCGGCGGCAGAGCGGTGGCTCGCCTCCTCGCCGAGGAGTTCGGATGTAAGTTCTATGACCGCGAGATACTGAACCTTGCTGCCAAGGAGAGCGGTTTCTCAGAGAAGTTCTTCGAGCAGATAGACGAGAACAAGGGATTTCTGCGCTCGCTGTTCCGCTCAGTTCATCCCATGCTGTCTCACGGCACCGACATGTACGGCAACCAGTTCTCACAGGAAGGACTCTTTCGTTTCCAGAGCATCGCCATACTGAAAGCGGCGCAGGAGGGCAGTTGTGTCTTCGTCGGTCGTTGTGCCGACTATATTCTGCGCGACATGGACAACGTGGTGAACGTATTCATCACCGCCGACATGGAAGACCGCATCAATGCCGTAAGTTCGCGGCTTGGATGTGGCGAGGAAGAGGCGCGCAAGAAGATTGTTCAGGGTGAGAACCACCGCGCTTCTTATTATAACTATTATACCGGCAAGAAGTGGGGACACTCCGATGGCTACGACCTCTGCGTCAATACCAGCCGGTTGGGTATAGAAGGCACGGCGGCATTTATTAGCGATTTCATAAGGAAAAATGAAGCGAATAGGAATAATCAGTGACACCCACTCGCACTGGGACCCCAAGTACGTGCAGTACTTCGAGTCCTGCGACGAGATATGGCATGCCGGCGACATCTGTTCGGTGGAACTGGCAGAGAGACTGGGGGAGATAAGACCACTGCGGGCGGTATGCGGAAACTGCGACGGAGGTGAACTCCGGAGAATGTTCCCCGAGGTGCTCCGATGGAAATGCGAGGACGTGGACGTGTTGATGAAACACATCGGCGGATACCCCGGACGCTACGACCCCAGCATCAGGGCGCAGATATTCGCACGTCCGCCACAACTATTCATCAGCGGTCACTCACACATACTGAAGGTGAAGTACGACAAAGCGCTCAACCTCCTGCACATAAACCCCGGAGCAGCAGGCTTGCAGGGGTGGCAGAAAGAGCGAACAATCGTAAGATTGACTATCGAAGGCAATAAATTCACCGATTGTGAAGTTATTACATTAGGAAACCGTAATAACGTAATACCGTAATAACGTAATACCGTAATAACGTAATAACGAAATAACGAAATAACTCAATAATATGAAGACAATAG
>JAFTFC010000068.1 GCA_017449725.1 Prevotella sp.
ACTGCAGACGCTACATCGATGATTTATGCCGCAGGTTATCCCTTCACGGTTGCTAAGACCGTTACAGGTAAGGCTATCGTAGTGCTCGAGGATGCAAAGAGTCCTGAGGCAACGGCAGAATTCACTATAGATGTTGATAAGTACACCGTGTGGGAGGCTGTGCCCAGCACGCTGACTCAAGACGGAAGTGTATACAAGATGACTTCTACCGACGGTTTCGTTATCTCTAAAGACAAGAACCTCAAGGTTGCGAACACTGGTTCGATAGTTAACCTGAAGTCAATTTCTGACCAGGGCGGTGCAGGTGGTACGAACACCGACCACAAGACCTATGCCCAGAAGTACATCACCGCTACATTCGGTGGCTTCGACAAGAATAACTGGGAAAGCATGAAAATAGATGACAAGGCAATCGGTGCTCCGCTCGACGATATAGGTGACTATAGCATTAAGAGTTCTATGGATGCAGAGTTGGAGGTAGTTGTGACTTGTGCTAACGGAACAACGTCAAGAAAGTATAACCACGCTTATACCAACGATGCTTCTGTTCACGAAAGAACATTCCACCTGCCTTCACAGGGTGGTTATGTACGCTTCGAACCCGAGAAGGACGGCGACCTGACTGTTTGGGTACTCCAGCAGGGTGCATTGAACTATCACAATGACGTAACTCTGACCGATAAGTTCATCCGCCTTCGTCCTGTTTACCTCATCGATGAGCAGGGCAAGAGCTATGCTGTTAAGAATGTGCGTGGTGTTCCTCAGGTATGGAGTGCTGCACGCCTGAGTGAGAACTGGAGCAAGATAAAGGCTACGGCTGATGCTAATGGTTGGACAGAATGGAA
Source organism: Prevotella sp. (assembly GCA_017449725.1). Lineage (GTDB taxonomy): Bacteria > Bacteroidota > Bacteroidia > Bacteroidales > Bacteroidaceae > Prevotella. The sequence goes on from JAFTFC010000068.1 coordinate 846, forward strand.
TGGCTATCAGGATGGTGTACAGAACGTGGCATTTACTAAAGAAGAGTCTGCTGCAGTCTATGAGTTGTACGACAACTACATTACAACAAACCACATCAACATCGGTGATCCTATCAAGCCGTTCGCAATACATACCGGTTCTACCATATCGCAGAACAATGGTCGATTCGTTGACTCGAGCAACGACCAGACGGGTTATGTGCTTGCATCGGGCGGTTACGCTAAGTACACCTTCGAAGTAAAGGCCGGTAAGACCTACTACTTCTTCGGTCAGGGAACAAAGATTGGTGTCCGCGGATTCCAGTTCATTCCTACAGAGACGGGTGCTCACACACAAGTGGCTATAAATGACAACTCTGATGTCACTTATATTACTGACAACATCGATGCTACTTTGGCAAAGACACCAGTAGATGTTACTGTAAACCGCACGTTCACAAAGGACATTTGGGCAGCTCTCGTTCTGCCGTTCAGTGTTAGTCAGACACAGCTCGAGCAGGCATTCAGCGACGAGACAGGTGTAACTGTTATCCACTTCAATGATATCACAAATGGTGGAAATAATATTCAGCTTATGAAACATGCCCACCAGATGATTGTTGCAGGTACTCCGGTTCTTATCAAGACAGCCAAGACGGTAACGAACCCGACATTCACAGGTGTTCGCATCACAACCGACCAGGTAGATAATCTCACAGGTTCTTGTGATGACTATACCATGATGGGTACACTTATCTATCGCACTGCGGGTGCCGAGGGTTGTATGGTGAAGAACGACTACTATACCAAGGCTTCTACTGGTGACTTCCAGCTCCTGACTCAAGATAATGCTGCTGCTAAGGCTACTCGTACATGGCTGCGTCCGAAGAGTGGAGAAGCAAGAGAACTTACGGTATCCATGGATTCATTCGCTGACGGGCAGGATAATTCTGGTGAAGAAGAGTTAGACGGCATACGAGTCATCTTTGATGAGGAAGGAAATATGCTGCCAGCAGATGGAATCTACGACCTCAGCGGTCGCAAGGTTAGCACTACCAACCTGCCGAAGGGTGTGTACATTGTGAATGGAAAGAAAGTTGTAATTAAGTAATGAAAGGAGGATATGAAGATGAAAAAGCAATATATCATTCCAGAGACAAAGACATTGACAATTCAGTTACAATCGATGATTGCTCAATCTCCAACAACATCTATTGATAACCCAGACGGTTCAGATACAGGAATAACACCACCTGGTGTAGGTACTGGCTCCGGGACTGATGATCCTAATGATACCGCCCGCGGCGGCTCAATGTGGAGCGGCGGCGACTGGGACGAGGAGTTCTAATCCTGGTGTAAGACGTTAAGAATTGAATTCTATATTAAATCTGGGGGTGCAGGAAAGTGCACCTCCAGATTTTTTCTGTGCCCTGCCCTCCCCTCACTTTTTCGCGAAAAAGTTTGGCGGTATTCTTAAAAACGACTATCTTTGTCGCGATGTTTGAAAGAGAGACAGAGCAGTACGAACACCTGCGGCAGGAATATCAGCAGAAGATTGCCGACAGGATGGGCAGGAAGCAGTGGATGGAATACAACGAGGTTCTGTTCTCTGCCCATTCGTGTGCCATAGAAGGTAATTCGTTTACCGTAGACGATACGCGGATTCTGCGCGAACAGGGTATGGCGATGGTTCCCGTGGGGCGTTCGCTGTTGGAATGTACCGAGATGGCGGACCACTTCCGGGCTTTCGACTATATGGTGGGTCATCTGGATGCTCCTTTCGATGAGGCTCTGCTTAAGGAGATAAACCGGCTGGTAACGGAGCATACTCTGGGCTATAGGGCGCCGGGAGCTGTGGCGGGCGAATATACCACGGAGGATATGGCGGCAGGAGATACCGTATTTGGCGATCACGAATCGCTGATAGCCAGAGTGCCGTCGCTAATGTCGTCTACCGAGAAGGCTCTCGCCGACGGACAGCATCCGCTCGTGGTAGCTGCCCGATGGCACGGTTACTACGAATACCTGCACCCCTTCCGCGACGGTAACGGACGCACCGGACGGCTGCTTTCAAACTTCATTCTGCTTCGTGCTGAACATCCACTGCTGGTAATTAGGCTGGAAGACCGGGCGGAATATATCGCAGCGCTGAAGCTGATTCGCACCGAGGGAACCGACGAACACCTGGTCAGTTTCTTCTTTAAGACCGCAATAGAGCGCATGAGGGACGAGATGTCGCAGAAGCGGAGGAATTCTCTGCCGATGATGTTCTTCTGAGCTCAGCGCTGTTAAAAATCCTATAAAAGCTTATGGGTTGGTAGGTCCGTGCCATAAGGTAGGTCCGACCTTGGCAATTGGTCGGTCCGAGTATGGTATAGGTTTGTCGGGAAATTCTCTAGAGAATTTGCTTCCGAGGTTATTCCATAGTCGAACCGTGGTATAAGTATTACGAGGAATTCTCTAGAGAATTTCCCGCAAAAGTTATGGGTCGGTCAGACCGAGGTTATTCCACGCTCGAAGCGAGGTTACGGCTCAGTCGAAGCGAGGTTACGGCTCAGTCGAAGCGAGGTTACGGCTCACTGCCAGTGAGGTTACGGGTCGCTGCCAGCGAGGTTACGGCTCACTTCGGGAGATGTTACTCCTCTCTTCGAGGCTCGAAACACTTCCTGACATGAAAATTTTCGCATCAAAGGGTGTTAGGGTGTTGTAGCCCTCTGTTTATCGGGCCTGCAGCTGCA
>JAFTFC010000069.1 GCA_017449725.1 Prevotella sp.
GGCAGGAAATATCTTAGGCGGCGACTTCACCCTACATCCCTGCTTATACCAAAAACTACAACGCGTTCTATACCGGTGCACGACTGGAAGGTATGCTCAACCCTCTTGGACTGACGAAAAACTATAAGTGGAACCAGCCCTTTGGATTTTATTTCCTCTTCGGTGGCGAAATAGGCAGACTGGTGAAGTACCAGAGCGGAGAGCATCTTAACTGTACCAGCGAGTCATATACGGCAGGACTGCATCTGTGGACGCGCTTAAGCACTGACTTAAGTCTGTTCTTGGAACCACGTTTTACACATAATGTTTATAAGATTCCATATTCTAACGTGGATTGGAATGAACTGTTCTCCGATAATGGCTTCACCATTAGCCTGGGCGTGTCTATGATGCTTCGCACTCCACGCTACCGTCAACCGCTTGACCATGTTTATGAATTGGAAGTTAAACAGCCGAAGTGGACAATAGGAATTGCCGGTGGCACAAGTCTGGTGGTGACCAAAACGCCAGTTTTTGATAACTCGGGCAATTCGGGGTCTTGGAACGGACTGTTATTCGCAGACTACCACTTTAATAATATGGCGGGAGTACGCTTAGGGGTAGAATGGCTAAACAGGGCTGATTCGGGTATGTCTGATTTCATTGATAGAACGGTTGTTGAAAGCGAGCCTACAGAGGTGGAACGCACAGGATTGTGGAATCATACTTACCGGGCACTCCTCACGTCTATAGGGTTTGATGTTGACATTACAAGACTTATGGGCGGTTTCGTGCGACAGCGTACATGCGAGCTGAATATGTTTGTCGGTCCTACTATAGCCACTTCGTTCCCGGAGAAAGCAGAGCTCGATTCTTCAGAGCGGCTGCAGGAAGGACACGAAGCAACTCTCAGAGAACCGGTATCGCGGACGGTTGGCATGGGATGGCATTGGGGACTCAAATTGTCGGTGAACCTGTCCCGTCATATTTCTACAGTGCTGTTACCTACAGTCTATCTGATAAACAGCCGTTTCCTGAAAGGTGTGGAAATGCCGCGAATTGTTGGCATGAAAGCTTTTGAAACTCTGAATGTCGGTCTACAGTATAAACTTTAGTGTGTGGTCAATTAAATATCTTATATGAACATAGCAACAATTTCTAAAAATAGGCGATTGATAATATTTATAATAATAGGTACATATTATATAATGTGTACACCTGGTTACGTGTCGGCTCAGAGTAACCCCGAGGCTCTTGAGGAAGCATTCGCTCAAGTCCGTAATGCTCATGACAGATATGCTGATACACTTGCAGTCACATTGTCTTCAAAGTTTAAGCACGACCCGGACGTGCAACTGGCTCTTGCTAAAGCTTATTTCAGAAACAGAATGGACAAGACTGCCGAAAAATATGTTGAGAAGGCGCTAAAGATAGACTCGAAGTTCTCTCCGGCTCATATTTTCCGCGGTGACATGGCGATATATTTCCGAGATACTACCGCTGCCGTGAAGCATTATTTAGAGGCAGTCAAAGCAAACTCTTCTGACATCAAAGCCTACTCCAGATATACCGACTATGTGGGGAAAGAGGACCCTGAGACAGCCGTTCGGATGCTGGAGCAACTGCGCATCCGTCGTCCTGATGCTCCTGTCAATCTGATGGAGGCTAATGTGTGGTTCCGTGCCGGAAGACTTTCTAAGGCAGTGGAGACATATCGCAAAGTTGACCGCACAGAAATGGAGGAAGCTGATATATTGAACTTCGCAGCATCGCTCTATGGACTCAGAGAGTACAACCAAAGTATAGAACTGACAAAGTTCGGGTTGGAGACTTTCCCGGGAAGTTATCGGTTGACGCGACTCGCTTTCTACGATTATGTTGAACTGAAACAGTTCAAGGAAGCTTCCGAATATGGGGATTTGTTGTTCTGTAAAGCCGATAGTGTCAACAAAGTGACTTACCGCGACTATGACTACTATGCAATAGCATGCAAAGGTAAGGGGGAGTACAAACGTGCCGTTGATACTTGGATGGATGTAATCAATAACGATACAGTATTCCTTTACGATGACAGGACCCAGGCGCTTCAAAACCTCAACGACTTCTTGAGGGAAGTTCGTTCCAGTGGCAACTACGATGAGGCTGCGTCTCTGTTCCTTCATTACATATCACTTAAGAAGTCTCCAACGGCTTATGACTATTATCGCTATGCCGACATATATAAGGAAAAGCTTGATTCTGTAATGAGCCATGCAGGGGATGCCATTCCATCCTATTCCCAGCTCAGTGATGCCTATTCTTACCTTGAGCGCAACTACCCCACTTGGGAAAGTATACCTATCGTCTATTATTATCATGCGTCCTATTGTTCTAAGGTGTTAGATCCCGAATCTGACAAGGGACTTGCCCGTCCGTATTATGATGGGCTTATAAAAGCGGCAAGTAGTATGCCTGATGATAATGGTCAGAAAAAAACATTCTTGATGACGGCAAACCGGTATCTGGGGTATTATTATTACCTGAAGAAAGATTATGCTCGAAGTCATCCTTATTGGCAGAAGATTTTGGCGTTGGATCCAGGAAACGAACAGGCAAAATTGGCTCTTTCGATCATGAAATAGCGTTTTGAAAGGTCCGAAATAGCAAAAAACGTGTGAAGAAATGTGAAAATTCGACTTTTCTTATGATTTTCTTGAAAAATATTTTGGTGTTTGTGAAAAAAGTTATACCTTTGCATCCGCTTTCGCGCTAAAATCGGCTTTGCCGGGTTGCGCGGAGGTTAAAAAAAGAAGCGTTGTTTGACAGA
>JAFTFC010000070.1 GCA_017449725.1 Prevotella sp.
GATGGAGTTGCAGCACACTCAACACTCCGCTGCATACAACCTTGCTGGTCAGAAGGTCGATGCTTCTTACAAGGGTATTGTGATAGTTAACGGTAAAAAGGTAAAACGGTAAAAAAGAATAAATGACTATGAAAAGATATATTAAGCCGGCAACGGAATTGACACGCGTGGAAGCATCGGTAATAATGGCGACATCACTCCCCAAGGGCGGTGACCCGATTACTGACCCGCTGAGCAAGAAGGGTGAGTACATCCTCGACGACATCGACCTCTTCGGCACTAAGAAAGACATGTGGGCAGAGGAAGAAGAGGAAGAATAAGTAAGACTAAAGAGACCTTGAGGGTATTGTTTTCCCTCGTTGGTAATTTATTTTTATTATATAGTTTTAAGGAGCTGCGTCGCGACGACGCGGCTCCTTGTTTCGTGTTAACGGGTTGAAAATGAGTGTTAAAAAGTTGTTATTGAATTGATTTAGAATAAGAAAAGACTTAATAAATACTATAATGTGTGCGCAAACACTTGTCTGTTTGTCGTAAAAGTTGTAATTTTGCACCGTCTTTTAAAAGAAAGACCATGGGATATGCCCATCCTGTAGGATCGGTTATTTCGTGAGTACTAACAGGAGCTGAGACGCTGGAACTCCTTTGTATCAGAGCCACCGTCGCGAACATGAAGCCATAGTGATTATGTTAAGATTGTTCAGGTTCCCTAAAATTTAAATTATGCTTAGATTAAGAAAACTATTATGTTTAATTATTATCTTGACAATTGTCCCGGTTTCAGCGATAGCTGGAAATAAGGACGCAAAAGAATCTTCAAAGGTAGACTGGGAGCCGGTGATGAATGCCATCATAAAGGTAGAGAGCGGTGGCAGGAGCAACGCCAAGAATGGTAACCAGTGCGGTGCGATGCAGATTACACCGATTCTTGTTGCCGAGTGCAACAACATCCTGAAGCAGAAGAAGAGCAAGAAGCGCTATACGCTTGCCGACCGCTTCGACGTAAAGAAGTCTAAGGAGATGTTCCTTCTGATTCAGTCTTACCACAATCCGAAGAACGACGTAGAACATGCTATCCGTTCTTGGAATGGAGGTCAGAAATTCAGCCGCAGAGCAACGCAGCGTTACTTTGAGAAGGTGATGAGTTATCTTTAGATTGTTAAAAAGTAACAATTTGAGAGAAATATTTGGAGGTATCGCAGAAATGTAGTACCTTTGCACCCGCAAACGAGGCTTAGTCCTCGTTTCGCTTACATCGCGGAGTGGAGCAGTTGGTAGCTCGCCAGGCTCATAACCTGGAGGTCGCATGTTCGAGTCCTGCCTCCGCAACTAATAAGCAGTCTCATTCGAGGCTGCTTTTTTTATTGAAAAAATTTGGCAGTTTCGAGGAAAACGTTTAATTTTGCACACGATAGTAAGAATGTGCAATTTATAACGAATAAGATGTCAATATCAAAAACCCGTCAGACATTAGTTGATGTTGCCCGACAATTATTTGCCAAGAACGGCTTGGAGAATACGACGATGAATGACATCGCCGTGCAGTCGAAAAAAGGCAGGCGTACCCTCTACACATATTTTAAGAGTAAGGAGGAGGTTTACTATGCCGTGATAGAAAGTGAGCTAGAGCGTCTCTCGGACAAGATGGACGAGGTGGCAGCAAAGCACACGACTCCTCAGGAGAAAATCATCGAATTGATATATACCCATCTTGACTCAATAAAGGAGACGGTGATGCGCAACGGCAACCTGCGTGCCGCCTTCTTCCGCAATATATGGATGGTGGAGAAGGTGAGGAAGAACTTCGACGAGGCAGAGATAGAACTGTTCAGGAAGGTTTATTCGGAGGGTAAGGCAGACGGTGAGTTTGACATTGAGAACGTGGAGCTTGTTGCCGACATCACTCACTATTGTATCAAGGGTTTGGAAGTACCTTATATATATGGTCGTTTAGGAAATGGAATGACTCCGGAGACGAGTAAACCTCTCGTTGCCAAATTTGTGTATGGTGCACTTGGAAAACTGATGTGAGTTAGATTGAAAAATAAAGATAAACAATTAAAATAAAGAATTATGGGATTATTAGATGGAAAGACTGCGCTTATTACGGGTGCAGCACGCGGTATCGGAAAAGCTATCGCGCTTAAGTTTGCTGAAGAAGGTGCTAACATTGCTTTTACTGACCTTGAGGTGAACAAGGAAACAGAGGCAGAGATTGCTGCCAAGGGAGTAAAGGCAAAGAGTTATGCATCGAATGCAGCCGACTTCGCACAGACAGAGGAAGTGGTAAAGGCTGTTAAGGAAGAGTTCGGCGCTATTGACATACTGATAAACAATGCCGGAATTACTAAAGACGGACTGATGCTTCGAATGACAGAGCAGCAGTGGGATGCTGTTATTGCAGTGAACCTGAAGTCAGCCTTCAATTTCATCCATGCCTGCGTTCCTGTAATGCTGCGTCAGCGTGGCGGTTCTATCATCAATATGGCGTCAGTAGTTGGTGTTCACGGTAATGCCGGTCAGTCTAACTATGCAGCATCAAAGGCAGGACTTATCGCCCTTGCCAAGTCTGTTGCACAGGAGATGGGTCCGAAAGGAATCCGTGCCAACGCCATTGCTCCGGGTTTCATCGAGACAGCGATGACAGCCCAGTTGCCCGACGAGATTCGCGAAGCATGGAAGCAGAAGATACCTCTTCGCCGTGGTGGACAGGTAGAGGATATCGCCAACACTGCTGTTTACCTCGCCAGCGACCTGTCAAGCTATGTCAGCGGACAGGTTATCCAGGTAGACGGTGGTATGAACATGTAAAAGTAAAAAGATAAAAAAGTAAAAGGGTAAAATATGGAGGTCGTTTACGAGGACAACCATATTATTATAGTTAACAAGCGGAGTGGGGAGATTGTCCAGGGAGACAAGACTGGCGATCGTCCTCTCTCCGACTTTGTGAAAGACTATATCAAGGCGAAATATCAGAAACCCGGGAATGTGTTCCTTGGAGTGGTGCATCGTCTTGACCGTCCTGTATGGGGACTCGTTGTCTTTGCCCGTACCTCCAAGGCGCTGACCCGTCTTAACAAGATGTTTGCCGAGGGAAAGGTGCACAAGACCTACTGGGCGATAGTAGAAAAGCGGGAGCAGAAAGGCGCTGTTGGAGAGTGGCAGATGCTTGAGAACTGGCTTGTAAGAAACGAGAAACAGAACAAGAGCTATGCCTACGACCACGAAGTGCCAAACTCGAAACTTGCCCGTCTGCGCTACCGTTGTCTTGCCGAGGGAGAGAAGTTCGACCTTGTGGAAGTGGAACTGATGACTGGCAGGCACCACCAGATACGCTGCCAGCTGGCGAATTGCGGAATGCCGATACGCGGCGATCTGAAGTATGGCGCCCGGCGCAGTAATCCGGATGGCAGTATATCGCTGTTGGCGCATAAGGTGGAGTTGGAGCACCCCGTGACCAAGGAGTTGATAAGCCAAGAAGCACCATTGCCTGACGAGTTGTTCAAGAAATTAGCAGCATTGCAGCCATGAAGAAGATATTGAAATGGATAGGTATCATCATTCTCACGCCGATACTTATCTTTCTGATTTTGACAATATTGATATATCTGCCTCCCGTACAGAACTGGGCGGTGAAGAAGGTGGCTGCATACGCCTCAGAAGAAACGGGGATGAACATCACCGTAGAACGCGTGAAACTGGTGTTCCCCCTCGATTTGGGTGTGGATGGTGTTCTTGCCACAGAGCCTAACGACACACTGAAGAATGTTACCGACACCATTCTTTATGCCAAGAATATCGTGGCAGATGTAAAACTTATACCTTTGTTCTCAGGAAATGTTGAAATAGACGCTCTGGAACTTAATACCGTGCGCCTGAATACAAAGGAACTGATTCCCGACCTGAGGATAAACGGACGACTTGGAAGACTGTATGCTGCCAGTCATGGTATCAACCTCGGTGCCGAGACCGTGAGACTCGACCAGGCAGAGATTGAAGATGCAATAGTCGACGTGGCGCTTGGCGACACCGTTCCACCCGATACTACCGAGAGCGAGACACGCTGGAAGATAGATGTGGATATGCTGAAGGTGCTGCGTAGTGACGTAACGGTTCACATGCCCGGTGACTCCATGCAGGTTCGGGCATACATGGGAGATGCCGAGGCTAAGGAGGGATATTTTGACTTGTTGAAAGGAGAGTACAAGATAACGAGGTTCTGCCTGAAAGACGGCAGGGTAAACTATGACAAGAACTTCGAGAAACCAGTCGGAGGATTTGATACTAACCATTTGGCTTTTAAAGATTTAAACCTTGACGTTGACTCGCTGTATTTCTGCGACCCACAACTGAGGATGAAGATGCATCTGGACACACCCAATTCGTATCTCAATGCCAAGTTGGATATGGAGACTACTGCCTTTGACGACAGCAATCCAGGGAAACTGGATGTAAGGGCAGACGGTCAAATAGGTAAGCAGGACATGATGATGTTACTTGCCGACATGCCCGATAAGTTTAAGCGTAACTACCCGAACCATCCGCTGACGCTGAAAGCAGTAGCCAGTGGAAACCTTAAGCATTTGGATATTACGGGGTTGTATGCTTCGTTGCCTACGGCTTTTGATATCCGTGCCAACGGAATGGCTGCCAATATCGATGATATGGATATGCTGATAGCCGACATCGATATAGATGCCAAGACAGAGAACCTGGGATTTATCACTTCCGTAGTGCCAATGGACGGAGTGCGCATACCGTCGGGCTTAGGCGTTAAAGGTAACGTAAGGGCCAACGGCAGCAACTACCGAGCCGACCTCGTGGCTACAGAGGGCAGGGGAAGTGTGAAGCTGAATGGAGGTATTGACCTGAAGAGCATGCGCTATGATGCTGTGGTGAAGGCAAATAACCTTCAGTTGCAGCACTTCCTGCCAGGAATGGGACTCGGACCATTTACTGGAGAGGCAAATATCCGCGGTGCAGGCACCGACATCCTGTCCCCCAGTTCACAACTGGAGGCAACGGCAACAGTAAACCGCTTCAGTTACGGCAACTACAACCTCGACGGAGTTAAAGCCACCGCTCATATGCGCAACGGAGTGATACGTGCAAATGTAGATGCCAATAATCCTCTGCTGAAAGGACTCGTCAAGGTAAGTGCCTTGACTAACAGCAAGTTGCTTCAGGGAACCGTTGTCGCAGACCTGAGACATGCCGACCTCTACGGACTGAATATTACCGAACAGCCTATGAAGGTCTCGCTCTGCGGGCATGTGGATCTGGCAACCGACATGGACGAATACTATGACGTGCAGGGAACATTAGACAATATTGTATTGGAGGATTCTGTGGATAGATACTATCTGGAGACCCTCGACCTTGACGTTCTGACAAGCCGCGACACCACACATGCCGTTCTTACCTGTGGCGACTTCTATCTTAATGCCGATGCCCAGGGCGGATATAAGTGGCTTATGAAAGTAGGCGAACGGATGTCTGCGCAGATAACCAAAGACATGGAAGCACGACGCATAGACCAGGCATCGCTGCGCCAGCTGCTCCCCAAGGCACGTATAACCCTGAACACCGGTTCCAACAACTTCCTTTGCAAGATGCTTGCACGCCAGGGATTCAGTTTCGACTATGCCCGGATGGACATGACGTCGTCACCAGAGCAAGGACTCAACGGCAGCATGTCTGTGGACAGGTTGCTTGTGGACAGCATTCAGCTTGATAATGTGAAGTTCTTCGTTGAGTCCACCGAAACCAATATGACTTTCCACGGACAGGTGCAGAACTACGAAGACAATCCTCAGTACACATTCAACGCTCTGTTTGACGGGCAGCTGCTGGAGCATGGAGCTGGACTTAACGTCAAGCTCTATGACGACAAGGACAGATTGGGAGTGAAACTCGGGGCAGAAGCCACTATGGAAGATAACGGAATAAGGCTGCACCTGTTGAGCGACGAAACAATTCTCGGGTATAAGGAATTCAGTGTTAATGAGGATAACTACGTCTTCCTGAGTAATGACCAGCGAGTGTCAGCGCGACTCTTGGTAAAGGCAAGCGACGGTCAGTCGGTAACCGTATATACCAACGATGAGAATACCGATGCCCTTCAGGATATCACACTGAACTTGTCTAAGTTTGATTTGGCTCAGGTGCTTGCCGTCGTTCCCTACGCTCCTGCCGTTACAGGAGTTATGAACGGCGACTTCCACGTGACACAGACCAAGGAGAACATAACTGTGGCTTCGTCGCTGGCGATAGACCGAATGACATACGAGAATAACTACATGGGCGACCTGGCTACAGATTTCGTCTATATTCCTAAAGGTGACGGCACACATTTCGTTGACGGAGTGCTCTATCACGACGGCTCAGAGGTAGGTGATCTCACTGGTTCGTACGACCCTGCCGGCGACGGATATCTCGATGCTACATTGACGCTGAGCCGCATGCCGTTGGCATTGGCAAACGGATTCATTCCAGAGCAGCTGTTCGGATTCCGCGGCTTCGCAGAAGGAGAACTGGATGTGAAAGGTTCTTTGAGTGCACCTCAGGTGAATGGAGAGGTGTTCCTGGATTCGTGCTACATCTTCAGCGATCCCTACGGCATGGAGATGCGCTTCTCTAACGACCCTGTAAGAATCAAAGGAAGCAATCTGCTGCTCGAGAATTTCGAACTCTACGGACACAATGAAAACCCGTTGAACATCACCGGAAACATAGACTTCAGCAATCTGGACAAGATGTACATGAAGGTGCGCATGATGGCGCATAACTATCAGATAATCAATGCTAAGGAGAACCGCCGCAGTGTAGCCTTCGGAAAAGCATTCGTAAACTTCTTCGGAATGATGGAGGGCTATATGGATAATCTGAAACTACGCGGAAAGGTAGATGTCCTTGGAACCACCGACATGTCGTACATACTGCGCGACTCGCCGCTTACTACAGACAACCAACTCGACGAATTGGTGGACTTTGTGGATTTCAGCGATACGACATTGGTAGTAGCCAACCATCCGCCGCTCACAGGTTTCAATATGGATATGACGTTGGCAATTGAAGAGGGAGCCCACATCATGGCTTATCTCAATGAGAACCACAGCAACTACATCGACCTGATGGGCGGAGGTAACCTGCGCATGAAATACAATAATGTGGATAATCTCCAGCTGACAGGTAAATACACGCTGAACAACGGCGAGATGAAGTACTCGCTGCCTATCATTCCTCTCAAGACCTTTACCATAAAAGACGGCAGCTACATAGAGTTCAATGGCGATCCGATGAATCCGCACCTGACTATTTCTGCCTCCGAACGTGTCAAGGCAACCGTCTCGAACGACGGCGGACAGGGCAGGGCAGTGGACTTTGACTGCGGAGTCAAGATTACCAAGACCCTCTCTGACATGGGACTTGAGTTTACACTCGATGCCCCTGAGGATCAGACGATACACTCCGAGCTTCAGACAATGAGTGTCGAGCAGCGAGGAAAGTTGGCAGTAACGATGCTTACCACAGGTATGTATCTTGCCGACGGCAACACCGGCGGATTCTCGATGAATGCTGCCCTCAGTTCGTTCCTGCAGAGCGAGATAAACAACATCACGGGCAATGCCATGCGCACGTTAGACCTCTCAGTGGGAGTAGACAATGCGACAGACGCAAAGGGTAACATGCATACCGACTATTCGTTCAAGTTCGCAAAGCGATTCTGGAACAACCGCGTCAAGTTGACATTGGGCGGCAAAGTGTCTACGGGTGACGAAATACCTTCGCAGAACCACTCGTTCTTCGATAACGTCAGCCTTGAATATCGTCTTGACAATACTGCCAATAAGTATGTCACTGTATTCTATAAGAATAATGTATACGACTGGCTCGACGGATATACCGAGCAGTATGGTGGCAGTTTCATTTGGCGAAGAACGTTGCAGACACTGGGCGACATCCTGAACTTCAAGACAGACCAGCCCATAGCCCCGCCGCCGGCACCTCGTGACAGTACTATAATAAGGAAGGAGGAACAGAACGATGAGAAATAAGCATTTGTGCGTGCTTCTGCTATGCATATTAGGACTTAGTGCCTGCGACACGACGAAACTTGTGCCAGAAGGAGACCAGTTGTACGTTGGTCTTAAGGATATAGAGTATAAGAACTACCAGGCATCTGGCTATGCCGATGCAACGAAAGCAGAAATAGAGGCAGCCCTTGCGACAGCGCCCAATGGTGCCCTGTTCGGCAGCAGTTACTATCGCACATTACCTTACGGACTGTGGATATACAACGCCTTCAGCCAGAGCAACGGAATGTTTGCCAAATGGATGACGAAATCCTTCGGTAATGAGCCGGTACTTATGAGTTGGGTAAATCCGGAGTTGCGAGCACTCGTTGCCCAGTCGGTAATGAAGAACAACGGATATTTCAGGGGAACCGTAGACTACAAGACGTTTACCCAGAAAAATCCCAAGAAGGCTAAGATAGGCTATACTGTGGATATGGGAGAGGTATACCGGTTTGACTCCATCGCCTATATCAATTTCCCGCCCGAGGCAGACAGCCTTATACATGCCTCCGAAGACGAAGCCCTCATTCATCGCAACGATCCGTTTAATGTATCGGCGCTGGACAACGAGCGCAGCAGGATTTCCACGCTGTTCCGGAACAACGGCTACTACTATTATCAGACGGGCTACACATCGTACATAGCTGACTCTCTTGAGAAGCCCGGAAAGATTCAGTTGAGGATGAGACCTATAGACAATATGCCTTCAGAGGCACTGCGTCAGTGGTATATCGGAAAGATAAACGTCGTTTTCCGCAAGACCTTTATGGAGCGTCCCGATACGACACACCGTCTGCGCAATTTTACAATATCCTTTAAGGGAAAGCGCCCGCCAATACGTCCGAGGGTGCTTATGGCAGACCTTAAGATTCGTCCGCGCCAGTTGTATAGCTATGATAAGTATCTGGAATCGCTGAACAAGATAACTTCAACAGGCATTTACAGCATGGTGGATTTCCAGTTTACCCCTCGCGATTCTTCTGAGACATGCGACACCCTTGACGTAAATCTTACCTGTACGTTCGAGAAACCCTATGACTTCTATATCGAGACACGTGCCAAGAACAGTACTATAGGACGTTTCGGACCCGAACTCGTTGTGGGTCTGACGAAGCGGAATGCCTTCAGAGGCGGCGAGAAACTGGACATCAACCTGCATGGTAGTTATGAGTGGCAGACACGAGGCGGTTCGAAACTTCAGAACTCCTACGAGTATGGTTACGACCTGTCATTGGATTTCCCGCGAATTGTCGCTCCGTTCTTCGGAGGCAACAGACCGCGAAGGACGCAGGACGGACAGCGCCGCCGTCGCAGGCTCTTCTTCTCTACACCTACGACAACGGCAAAGCTGTCGAATAACGTTGTTAACCGTTCGGGGTATTTCAACATGAACACCCTTTCGGCAGAGTGGATATACAAGTGGCAGACATCGGCACAGAGTTCGCATGAGTTCAGCCCGTTTACCCTTCAGTATCAGGTGCTCAACCGTACGACCCAGGAGTTTGACGAGTTAATTGCCGAACAGCCATACCTTTGGGTTTCACTTTCAGATAAGTTCATCCCCAAGATGCGCTATACCTATGTGTATAACAGCCCCAGCAACTACCTCAACCCCATTTATTGGGAGACCACAGTTACTGAGGCAGGTAGCCTTGTGTCGCTTGGCATGATGGCTTTTGGCAAGAAATGGAACGAGGAGGACAAGAAACTCTACAAGACCAACTTCGCCCAGTTTGCCAAAGTAGAAACCAACTTCACCAAGACTTGGACCCTTAGCAGTTATGCCCAGTTGGTGGGACACATCAACGCTGGTATTATCGTGCCTTTCGGAAACAGTTCTATTGCTCCTCACAGCGAGCAATTCTATGCCGGTGGTGCCAACAGCATTCGTGCATTCCCTATACGCGGAATCGGTCCGGGTAACCTTAATTTCACCGACCGTTCAATGAGTTACCTGATGCAGGTAGGAGAGATGAAACTTATTACCAACCTCGAGTTCCGCCAGAAGTTCTTCGGAAGCCTTTATGGCGCTGCGTTCCTCGATGCCGGAAACGTATGGGATGTAACCAGCGTCGACGATATGGAAGTGGGTTCCCAGTTCAAGTTCAAGAACGTTCTCAAGGAAATGGCATTGGGAACCGGCGTCGGCATAAGGTATGACCTTGACTTTCTGGTACTTCGACTCGACTGGGGTATCGGACTGCACCTTCCCTACGACACAGGCAAGGGCGGATATTTCAACATCGGGAAGTTCAAGGATGCGCAGACCTTGCATTTTGCAATAGGCTACCCATTCTAAGGTGTTTATGAAACTTTAAGATAATATTCACTTTGAAAATTGTTTAGTTTAAAGATTTTGTGTATTTTTGCACATTAAATTATCACTTAATAAAAAATCAGAACAGATGAAACCTACATTGTTTTTATTGGCAGCTGGTATGGGAAGCCGTTATGGTGGACTAAAACAGCTTGATGGTCTCGGCCCCAATGGCGAGACAATAATGGACTACAGTATTTATGATGCAATAGAGGCAGGCTTCGGAAAGGTGGTCTGGGTTATCCGTAAGGATTTCGAGGAGCAGTTCCGCACTCAGATTCTCTCAAAATATGAAGACAAGATTCCCTGCGAACTGTGCTTCCAGGGACTCGACGCCCTGCCCGAAGGCTTCAGCGTTCCCGAAGGTCGCGTGAAGCCGTGGGGAACCAACCATGCAGTTCTTATGGGTAAGGACGTCATCAAGGAGCCTTTCTGTGTCATCAACTGCGACGACTTCTACAATCGTGACGCTTTCAAGGTAATCGGAAAGTTCCTCGCCGAACTACCCGAGGGAGCCACGAACCAGTACGCTATGGTGGGCTTCCGCGTTGGTAACACACTGTCGGAGAACGGAACGGTGGCTCGTGGAATATGCTCTAAGGACGAGGAGGGCAACCTCACTACTGTCGTAGAGCGTACAGAGATAGTCCGCTGTGCTGAGGATGGTTCTCAGGCAGGTGCAGCAGATCAGGCAATCCGCTACAAGGACGAGGACGGCAAGTGGGTGGCTATAGACGAAAAGAGCCCCGTTTCTATGAATATGTGGGGCTTCACCCCCGATTACTTCGAGCACTCCGAAGCATATTTCAAGGAGTTCCTCAGCGACCCGAAGAACATGGAGAACCTGAAGGCAGAGTTTTTCATACCATTGATGGTAAACAAACTCATCAACGACAAGACAGCAACCGTTAAGGTTCTCGATACCACGAGCAAGTGGTTCGGCGTAACCTATGCAGCCGATCGTCCCGATACAGTTGCTCGCATCAAGCAACTTGTCGATGAAGGCGTTTATCCAAACAAACTTTTCTGATGGATATCAACCTGATTGACATTAAACAATTGGATGCCCTGCGCCAGCTTATTGCCGGCGCAGAGCATATTATTGTTTGTTGCCATCAGAATCCTGACGGTGATGCCCTTGGCTCTTCGTTGGCTTTGGCTGAATACCTGAGATTAAAGGGAAAAGAACCGACGGTGATTGTTCCAGACAAATACCCCGACTTCCTTCAGTGGCTGCCGGGAAGCGAGCGGATTGTCCGTTTTGACAAACATCCCGAAAAGGCAGCCAAGGCATTTGCTGAGGCTGACGTCATTTTCTGTCTCGACTTCAACCGTCCTGAGAGAGTCGACAAGATGGCACCCCTGCTTACCGATGCCAAGGCACAGAAAGTACTCATAGACCATCATCCCGAACCTGCGGTAGATTCCGTAGTTACAATCTCGTTTCCCGAGGCAAGCAGCACCAGTGAGTTGGTATTCAGGCTATTGTGGCAATTGGGGGACTTCGGGCAGATGAACCATAAGATAGCCACATGTATCTATTGCGGCATGATGACCGATACCGGCGGCTTTACCTACAACTCCTGCTCGCCCGAGATTTATTTCATTGTGAGTCAGTTGCTTACAATGGGAATCAATAAGGATAAGATCTACCGTAACGTCTATCATAACTATAGCGAGTGGAGGCTGCGCCTGATAGGTTTCGTGCTCTACAAGCGACTGAAAGTCTTCTCGGAGAAGCACGCCTCTTACTTCACCCTTACGCGCGACGATCTCAGGCGCTTCCATTATATCAAAGGCGATGCCGAGGGATTGGTGAATATGCCACTCCAGATAAAGGGCATGCGGCTGAGCATCTCGCTTCGTGAAGACACTGATATAGAGAACCTTGTGTGGGTGAGCCTGCGAAGCGTGGACAACTTCTCCTGCACCCGCATGGCAGAGAAATACTTCAATGGCGGCGGACACCTGAACGCATCGGGCGGAAGGCTCAACTGCTCTATCGAAGAGGCAGAGCAGATAGCCCGCCGTGCCATAGAAGAAATGGATAAGGAATAAAACAGAATATTATTAAAGATATATGAAGAAACTCGTATTTATATTACCGCTTATTGTTGCATTGATGAGTATTGCAGGATGTAATTCGACAGAGACCTATGCCGAACAGCGAGACCGCGAAAACAGCGCTATAGGGCAGTTCCTCGTCGACTCTGCCATCAATGTCATAAGCGAAGCACAGTTCAAGTCGCAGGGCTATACAACCGATGTCGCTGCCAACGAGTATGTACTGTTCTCCAACACCGGCGTTTATATGCAGATAGTAAACAAGGGCTGCGGCGAGGCGATAAAGAACGGAGAGGTGGTGACTGTATTGTGCCGCTATTCCGAGAAGAATATCCTTACCGACTCTCTTATTTCGAGCAACAATGTGCTCCTCTATTCATCGATAGTAGACAAGATGAGTGTTATCAATACAAGTGGCACGTTTACGGCATCGTTTGTTTCTGGTTCCAGTGTTATGGCTTCACGTTACGGTACGTCGGTACCTCCGGGCTGGCTCACCCCACTGAGCTACGTCAACATTGGCAGGCAGACGAACGAAGGCGACGAGTTGGCAAAGGTGAAGATTATCGTACCCAGTCCCCAGGGACAGGCTCACGCTTCAGCCAACGTATATCCGTGCTACTATGTAATATCTTATGAACGAGGACTTTAACCAAAATAATAACCAGGGAAAATGACACTAATAAAATCAATATCAGGAATCCGCGGAACAATTGGTGGCGCCACTGGCGATACACTCAATCCGTTAGACATAGTAAAGTTTGTGACATCTTTCGCCACCTTCATCCGCCAGCAGGGTGGGGTAGGACGCGATGCAGAGTTCAATAACCACCGCCCTACGATTGTTGTAGGTCGCGATGCCCGCATCTCGGGAGTGATGGTCGACCAGGTTGTCTGCGGCACGCTTATGGGTGTCGGTTTTGACGTTGTGAACATCGGATTGGCAACCACCCCGACAACAGAGTTGGCAGTAAGCACATTAGGTGCCGACGGCGGAATTATCCTCACAGCACGCCACAATCCCCGCCAGTGGAATGCTCTGAAGTTGCTTAATCGTGAAGGTGAATTCCTGACGGCAGAGGATGGGGCTGAGGTCTTGAGACTCGCCGAGGAAGAGAAGTTCGAGTATGCCGATGTCGACCATCTGGGACACTATATCAACTGCGACGAGGCAGACAAGTGGCATATCGAGGATGTTATGTCGCTCGAACTGGTTGATGCTGAGGCTGTTCGCCGTCGCAAGTTCCGTGTCTGCGTTGATGCAATCAACAGCGTCGGCGGCATTATCCTGCCCAAGCTGCTCGACGAGTTAGGCGTTGAATATGAGATA
>JAFTFC010000001.1 GCA_017449725.1 Prevotella sp.
AGTCAAGTTCAAGATGTCTCCGGACTCACTCTCTGAAGAAGTACGTGCAGAGAATCAGAACCGCACGGCTTATATCGACTTTGCCTGCATTATGAATGGCGAAATGATAGAACCTCACGACGACATCGACGCAGAGCATATACTCGCACATCGTACGCAGATTACCTCTGACAGATTCTTATATGCTAAACCGGAACGCCAAAAAGCCATGATAAATCATATTCAGGGCGAGGTGTTTAAGTTGCAACAGCGCGTGAGACTACAAGAAGCCAGTATGCAGGGCTTATTGCTAGACCCGAACGCTCCTATAACCCCAGATGTGCCAGAACTCCCAGCGCAGGCTCCAATGGCTCCTCAAGGTATGCCAATGGCTCAACCAGCAGGCGGACTGATGGGCGGGCAGAGTATGGGCGACCAACTCATGCAACAGCAAATGCCGTCTCAAGGAATGCCTATGCCTCAAGGTATGGTAGAATCCGCAAACGCAGTCCAGCCAGTAGATAACATGGCAGGCGGAATGATGGGTCAGACCATCATGCGATAGTCGCGCAACATATATTTTGCGACATTGAACGTGTTTATGGTATAATGGAAGTATTAACATTAACCATTAAAAGAAAGGCAAGCAGCCAAATGGACGCAGACTTAACGGAAATTGCGCTTAATGCGCTAGAAGCCGCCGAATCCGCCGACGAAAAAGACACCTCGAATGGTGACGACGGTGGTGGCGACGAAAAAGACACCGGTGCTGAAGACACCGGCGAATCCGAAAATACCAACGAGGAAGAAACCTCGGAGGAAACGGACGAGGGAGAAGACGAAGCCGACGAATCAGACGACGGCGACGAGGAAGATAACGAGGAGGGAGAGGACAATGCCTCTGACGACGATAATAACGATAATGATTCTGGCTCTGATAGTGAGTCTGGGAAGTCAGATAAGACCTCCAAAAGCGTAAAGAAAAAAGAGGAGATGTCGGACGACGAGTTCGAGGAACTAGCCAAAAAGCGTGGCTACTCTAAAACTCCTACCGACGCTGATAAAAAGGCGGAGGAAGAAGCCCAGAAGCGCGCCGCAGCAGAAAAGGCGCAATTCGAGCGCATGACTCGCAAACCAGCGGAAGTGCCACAGGAAGTGTGGGACGATACGCCAGACAACAATAAGATTGTCTACAATAATCTACCTATTATTACTGCACGTGGTGCCAATGGCAAGACTGTCAACGTCAAGTTGCCAGACCAGTTGCCGGCAGACTTTAAGTTCGAGGACGAAAAGGCTCGAACGGAGTTTATGACAGCCATGCAAGAGCAATCAAACCGCATGAATGGTATGTTAAATGCCCTCAACGCGCGCGACGAGCGAATAAAGCAGGACGAAGCACGGTTAGCAGAAGCCCACAGGACGGTAGACGCAGTGAAAGCCCTCCAAAAGAGCGGCGCATTGCCTACACCAAAGGCTGAATACGGTACAAAGGAGTTCGATAACGACCCAGCCGTTAAAACCATCAACAACGTGCTTAATTACCGCGTAGAACGCGCCAGACAAGGCGTGAATCTGACAGTAGAGGACGCATTGACGCTTTACAAGTCGGCTCACCCTGACGAGTTCAAAAAGACGGAGACCAAAAAGGCTGATACCAAAGCCAAAGGCGACGAGGAACGCAAAAAAGTTGCGCAGAAGATAGCCGGTGGCAAGAAGTCGACCAACAAATCCGCAAGCGACAAAGCAAAGGGGGAACATAAATACTACAAGTTCGGAATGTCCACGCAGGACGTGCTAGACCGAGCGCTAGAAGATTTAGATTAAATAGGAGACAATCAAAATGAGTGATACTAAAGATACCAAAAAGACCGAGGCTTCAAAAGCCGAGGAAGTCAAAGAAGAAAAGGTAGAAACTCCGGTAGAGGAGAAAGCCGAAAAGAAAACCGAGGCACCAAAAGCCAAAGCCCCAGAGAAAAAGGTAGACACCTCACTAGAAGACGCAGAGATGGCGCAGGAACTCTTGGAGAGTTCTGTATCAGAAGCCAACGTGCGTTCTGGTGGCGCCGGTGGTAGGCTCACTATTCGTGAGGCGCTTATGGAATACTTTAGCCCGACAGACCTCGTGACGATTAAAAACCCGTTCGATTTCAATACCGGTTGGGTATATTCTGACCCGAAAGACATTAAGATAGAGCAACCTAGTGCAGAAACTCGTCGTGTTTACGGTGTAGGTAGGGATTATGCAAAAACTCGTATTCTCCGCGCCGGACAAGACATCACGATTCCGGGTTGGGAAGCATACGTCGGCATTACGCGATTCTATAAGCAGTGGTGCCAGCAGTCTTACAGAGGTGGCGTAGAAGCCTCCATGAATAACCCTGCTGTATTCAAGAAGTTTATGTCTATGGTTTACGATGGCATATTCGACCCGAATAAAGGCAAAGACACCGAGATTGACCGAGACGCAGCAGCACGTGCGGCGCTAGAGAGAGATTTAGGTTTAGCGGAGTAGAACAGTGGGCGCAGAACTCTCAACACTTATCGGAAACGGCGGGGAGTTGGCAGACTTACGCCAACTGCTCGCTAAAACCCGAAAAGAAATTGACGACGCCTCCGAATCAGGCAACGAGGCGTTGCTCAATTTACAATTAGAGTATGAGGAGTTGGCAGAGAAGAAGCGCGAACTGCTACGTGAGATAGAGAAACTAGAAAATCAACGTGACGGCTTGCAGGACAAATTGCGCGCCGCCGAAAATACATACGGGCAATATCTGAAACAGATTCGCGCCGGCAAGAAAGGAGAATAAATGCAAAAGAAAAATCCGTTTATGTGGTTCGCCTACCTCTGGAGGGCGGAGTTCTCAAACGGTAAGAAAATCACCCAAGACCCCGAAGACTTATACTCGAAGCATAACAGCAAAGCAGAATATAACCCCTCGTCGTTCCGTGACTTCCTCGATTATCAGGAAGAACACCCCAACGTACGACTGGTAAAGTTCTGCATTTTTAATAATGAAAAAACGTACACCGTGTCATTCGAGAATCCGAAGCGACCGGTTATCTACTACGACGAAAATAACAGATACGGAATACCAACCAAGCACTACGAGTGGTTTAAGTGCAAGCGCGACCTCGAAAACGTGCGACCAATATACTATCGGCGCATGGAGAAGAACCTACAAACGCAGGAGACAAAGATTCTGCACTACGTGATAGGATTCCAAGGCAACGAGGAGAACGGCAACAACTTCAAAAAAGAGTTAAAGGTGGTATAATAAGAATAAGCGTGTAAACCAAGAAAGGAGGAAATATGCGCGACAATATCAAACAAGCCATAATCGCAGCCATAATGCTCATTGTCGGCGTGGTCGGCGGAATCGTCGGCGGCACTCAAATCAGCATACAGACTGGCGAAGATGGTAAAACTAATATCACGGTGGAATCCTCGTATTCTCTGGAACTTCCTCAAGCAGAAGTTATCGAGACGGCGGACGGCGAGATTGAGGTTATAAATGCCACGCAGGTCGAAGCAGTGGACTCTCAAAACGCGTCGAACCTTACCGAATGTGACGAGAACGAAGAAGAATGCGGACTCGGTACCTATTACTGGGCACCAACTGATACGCCTTATATCTTCTATGATTACACCAAGAACCAATGTTGGAACACCGACGGGGCGTACGGCGGGCAGTGCTGGGATTACGGGGATTTATTCTGGCAAAACTACGCTGGACGTAGGTTGTCTACCTGTGGAACCGGAGCGGCTAAAGGCACATGGGCTGGCGATTGTAAGTATATCAACGCTGGCAACGACTTTACCCTCATAGAAGACCCGACACAATTACAGCCGGGCGACTGGGTTGTATTCAACAACGGTACATGGGGTCATATCGGCATGGCTCTCGGCTACTACGACGGTGGCTACATCATGCTAGCAGGTCAAAACCAAGGTGGCGCAGCGTGTCAAGGTGGCGGTGGCGCAGTCAACGTTATTAAAATCTCGTTAGGCTCGTTCGCTGGTGCTTTCAGACCGAACGCGTACATCGTACCGGAACCAGAACCAGAGCCGGAACCAACGCCTGAAAACTGCGACGTTATCGAAGTCAAAGCGGGTGATACACTCGGTGAGATTATGAAACGCTGCGAGGGCGAGATTAAGTGGGGGGAAGCCATGAACGACTATGCTCGCTCGTGGAAGTCCACTAAATATGTGCTTTACCCGACTGTCTATGATGGCTGGGCAAGCGCAGGCGGTTATGGATTGTTCGCTGGTGATACCATCGAAAGAATCAAATAGCCACCTAGAAATAAAGAGCGCTCGGGTGGGGGCGCTCTTTTTTGTGCTATAATGGTTATGAAAGGAAGTCAATACAATGGCAACGAACCTAGTTATAGACACGATTACGACTACCGAAACCACAATGTCTTTTCAAGTGGTTAATTTTGGCTCCTCGAGAACCGTCAATGTAAAGGTAGACAATAACGGAACCGTTGTATACAACTCCAACTATTACATCGGACAGTTTACGTACCAGACAATAAGCGTAAGCGGATTATCACCCGGAACGACATATACAATAACCGCAACAGCCTCTCCAGACGTGACGACGGCTACTGCCACGACACAAGGTACTCCGTCTACCACTAAAACTATTACCATAACCGGTAGAGCCAGAATCAGGCGCACGAAAACATCTACTATAATTGGGCAGGTGAGCATATACGCTGGAATCAAGGGTGGAGTCATGAATAGTGGCACGTACGGCGGTTTTGGCTGGGGCGGTGGTCTGTGGGGTGGCGCTTTCTCGGCTGGAATGAGGAACAATACGGAGATAGACGGTCAAGTACGAATCCAGAAGTCATACAGTGATACAATATCTGGGCAAGTGCAAATCAGACGTAGCGAGCAAACATCATTAAACGGTCAAGTACGCATTGAAAAGACGCAGCAGAGCGATATATCGGGTCAGGTGACGGTTTATGTACCCGGAACTACGTACATCGGCGGTAAAGTATGTATCAAGAAGACAGCCAGCACTGCTATATCTGGTAAAGTAGTAGTGGTAAACACCAACTCCACGAATATCAGCGGTAGCGTACGCATTAAAAAGGTCAGACAGTCAGACATAACCGGTCAGGTGCGAATCCGAATCACGGCACCAGAGAAACTACCTCAAACGTGGCGCAAACAAGACC
Organism: Prevotella sp.; assembly: GCA_017449725.1. GTDB lineage: Bacteria > Bacteroidota > Bacteroidia > Bacteroidales > Bacteroidaceae > Prevotella. The sequence goes on from JAFTFC010000001.1 coordinate 5,179, forward strand.
CAGAGAAAGAACATCAGGACTGGAGCGAATCAGAAAAGCAACAGAGAGAATGGTCGACTATGGTAGACAAAACTGCGGACTCGTGGGAAGAAACACCTCAAGAAAAGGACGCGCAGGAATGGGAGAACGTAGACAAAGGTAGACAAACGTGGACTGGCTCCGATAAAGCCGATTCTACGTGGAATGAGCAGGAAAAAGCAGCGAAAAGTTGGAATAACGCGCCGGCAAAGAATACTCCGGACTGGGAGGGCAGAGACAAAGACGCGCAGGGCTGGAATAAGACCGAGCAGGAGAATCAGAATTGGAAGAAGTCGGCAGACAAACCATCGCAGGAGTGGAATTATCAGGAGTACGAACTCTCCTCGCAAACATAGCAAAAGCATGATATAATTTAATATAAGGAGATTAACAAAATGCTAACATTTACTCAACGAAAACAACAGGCGGCAAAGTTGTGTGGCATACACTATACGGAGCCAGAGATGGAGACGATAGTTCTTAATCTTAACCTAGCAGACAAACTCTTTCAGAATGCGGCGCGACGACCGTGGACTAGAAAAGAGAAGACAACAAACCTCGTCGCGAATCAGCAATACTATCAGATTGCAACTGATATGTACCGCGTGGCAGAAGTCAGGTGCAAGCAGGCTACGAGTAGCACTGTTATTGTTCCTCTCGAGGAAGTACGGTCAGAGCATGAGTGGAATAGATTAAACGCGTTCCCGAGTGCAGGAATGTTCCCGACCCATTTCTTTATCAGAGGCAATGACGAGATTGGTATATTCCCAGTGCCGGCAAATAATATCACGGACGGTCTCATGGTCGCCTACGAGCCGAGGATTCGTGATATGGGCAAAGACGACGTAAACTTTACCGCAGCAGTGACAGCGAATAGCACGACGATTACAGCCTCAACAAACGTATTCCAGCCATATATGGTGGAGAACTGGTATATCTACAACACGGACGGCACGGACGGCAACTACTACAAGATTCAGAAGTATATCAGTCCGACAAAGGTAGAGATTGAGAATAACTACCTAGGTGTGACTAACGCTTCAGCAAGCCTCTCCATGGGGCAGGTGCCACCATACCCAGAGGAATATCACGAAGCGAGCGTATTCTACGCGGTGTTTAAGTTCTTCGCAATGAGAAAAGACACGGATTCGAGCGCGATGTATCGTACACTATTCGAGGACGCGCTGCGACAATATCAGACACGCTACGGCAACAAGACAGTATCAGGAGTGGTGACTCCGGGCAGGAGACGTTTACCAAATATCACAGATGTATTCGCAAACTCAACTCTAACAGAGGGGGCTTAATATGAGCGTCGGCAATACTGGTTCAAGGCTTATCGGCAACACCGAGTTTTACGGTGGATTATCAACTGACGTCAAAATCGGTATCGAAAACTCATACGCAGACGCAGAATGTCTGGACGTGAGGAAGTCTCCGTCGCAAATGACAGTGCTGCCAAAGGCAAAATCTATCACAGCAAGCGAAACTAGCCCTATCGTAGCCATGACGCAGGATTCGTACGGAGTGGTTTATGGGATTCGAGGCGATGGTAAATTATACACGGTCGCTAACGACAACTCCGCTCTGAATGTGCTTAACAGCGCAACGCCGTTCGATAGTGGCATGGGGTTGGAATACTACACGACCGACGATTCGTTGTATTTCACCTCGAAAGATTACCGGTTCGGTTCATACGGGCAGATAAACTCGGTGCCGGCTGGAGAATCTACCACGAGAACTACGTTTACTACGATGGACGACAACGGGCGCTACGTGCGATACCCGATTGAGATTCAGAACTACGGCGAGACGGTATACTACAAGGCTAATACGACGGTAGACCGCTCCGCAGGCACCGCAACGTGCGCGGTTCCGACATCTGTGTCGGAAACAGACGCAAACAAGGCGTTGGTACTACCAAAGGCAAATAATATAGCCAAAATTGGCGTGTACTTCACGACTAAAGTGTCTTCTACGGTCTACTTGGTATTACATGACGAAAATAACAATGTGGTGCTTAAAAGCGCGAATAAGACGCTTACAGCAGGTTCTAATGAGTTGGTAGAGTTCGATATGCTGCCGAATCCGGGTACGTCTCTCGCCGTAGACAACTTCCCACACGTAAAGAATCCATGGAGCGGCGATACGAGCGAGGCTGGTACGGTTTACCACCTACATATTGTGGCTAGTACCTCTGGCAATTATGTCAAGACGAACACGGCAAACAATATGAACCTCGGGCTTTACTTCACGATAAAGACTTATGTGCTAAACTGGACTCGCAACGGCAAACACCCTCTGACGACGTTCGATAGAGTGTACATCGGCAACGGTCAATACGTCTCTGTAAAAGAGGCAGCGCCGCCGGATTACCTTAACGATTCGATATTTATTCAAAATGCGTTCCGTGTAGACGACGGCTACGAGGTCTGCTCGTTCTGTATGACTGACGACTACCTCATTGTAGGTGCAGAGAAGTTTAATATAGAGGGAGATAGACCGCAACAGGGCGGACGGCTCTATTTCTGGGACAGGTCAAGCGAATTGGCTTCGTTCACGGTGGACTGCCCGATGGGTTCTCCGAGTTGTATGCACAACATGGGCGACATCGTGTACGTCGTGGTAGGTGGTGCATTATACGCATATACTGGCGGCAAAGAACTCGTCAAGGTGCGTACGTTTAGAGGCACTGACACGGAGTTCTCCGGCTCGGCAACAGAGATTGTACAATACCCGAATATGATGGCTACGAGACGCGAAGTCATGATGATTGGCTACCCGTCATGGACTAACGCTACCTCTATAAAATATGGCATAAGGGCGTGGGGAGCGACCGACAAGAACTACCCGAACTGCTTTACGTATAATTACAGGATTCCGGGCGCTGCGGACGTATTCAACGACGACAAAAAGGGCTACGCTATATTCTGCGTGTATAATTTCGGCGATACGCTACTGTTCGCATACGGCATAGAGAATAAGGCAGCCACTCCGTCTACATGGACTTACGGGCTGGCTTGCGTAGACAACAAGTGCGGAACAGAGACAAAGTTTTTCTGGGAATCGCTACAATACGACGCAGGTTCTCCGGCATACGAGAAGATGGCGTTGCGTGTGGGCATTTATTTCGACGCATTACCGACTGGCTGTACGATTACTCCAAAATATCGCATTGACGACGGAGACTGGGTAGACGGCGCAGTTTCAGCAGGAGAGGGAGACCGCTACGTGCATTGTGAGGTCAACCAACGCTTCCACGAGATACAGGTAGGCTTTTCTGGCACGTCATTAAACGATTACAATACTCCAGCAATTAAACAAGTCGGTATGGAGATACGCATACTGAATGAGGAGGCAAAACTATAATGGCAGGTTCTGATTACTCCGCAAACTATGGCTACGACCCGCAGATTGCGGACGTGATACGCCCGCTAGGTCAAGGCACGGTCAAGAAGACCGAAAACGGATTTCGCACGGTTCAAAACGTAGAAGTAGGAGCCGGAGCAAAGCAAGATAGAGTAGATACATACAAACTTGCGACCGGTGTTTTAGTAGGTACGCAACAGGTGAAAGGTCAGATTCAGGTAGTAGACTCAAACGGGCGCAAAGTGATGGTGATGGGCTACGGTAAAGATAAGTTCTAGGAGGGAATATGGCAACTTTTATTCCGAACAAGTACAACCCGAAAGAGCGGTCAAACTATGGTGTGCGAGTAGCGCGCCCGGGTTTTGACGCTTCAACTTGTGCGCAGAATCAGTTGCTTTTTAACTCCGGGTGGGCGATTATGCAGATAGCGGAAGTGGTAGATTTCAGGAATCAGCCGGCGCAATATCTCTATATTATGACGACAAACACCACGGTTTACGATTCAGCCACTGGAACGTACAATTTCTCGGAGGAATCGGAAGAAGTGTCGTCGGTGCCATCAGGCTATAACAGCGAAAATGATTTTGAGACCTCGTTTTTCCACGACGTTTTAGTGAATAAAAGGTACGTCCTCAAGTCCGCTGGTGCTACGTATCACATTTATTATTACCCAGTAGAGCAAACTACGGTCGGTACGGTGACTACGACTATCAGCAGACGATGTTCGAGGTACAGCGTGTATAAAAAAGCGCATGGGCTGGATTTTGTACCGTTTTTCGCCAAGAGCGAGTGGCTTTCAGGAGTAAGCAACTGCGTGTTATTATTCAATATAGACATCAGGCGCGACGTGGATTACCCATATACAGAGGAGGCGTTGCCGCTCATTTCAAAGACCGGAGACTACGGCATAAAATCAGCGTCCATATTCGGCGAGAACGTACCCGGATTATGCTCGAATATGTTTAGCAAGTTAGTGCAGGCGGTCAAAACAGAGGAGACAGTGCAGGGAGACCGTGATATGGGCGGTGGCGATACAGACACGCGCGCAATATGGAGTCCGGTAAACACAGACGACCCAAACGAGGTGCCGGCGGGCGCTTTCCTCGACTACGAGATATATGCGTTCGTAGAGGACAAGTATTTCTCCGCTCCCGACGATGGCGGAGAGTATTACAGAGAGCAACCGGTGCAATATATGTCTGGTTCGTTCGGTGGCGCAGCAAAGGACGCGTGGGCGGTCACTACGTCGAGTTTTCAGTCCATTATGCAAGATAAGAACAGTCTAGTCGCACTACGTAAACCGATGGTGAGTCCATCGTATGAGGAGATTACGGTATGAGCAATTATGGATTCGCAACGTATGATTCAGAGACACAGAGAATACAGGGAATGGTAAACTCCAAGTTCCCGATATTCGGACCCCGATATAACGACATTGACAAGGCTTTTCGCACGATTCATATTACAGACACGTACCAGTCCGGCTTTATCACGTCTCCAAACGTCCATTTACCGCCGGCGCAAAGATACCAGACTATCGCAGACCAAGGCGTAAAGAGAATGCTTATCGCAACGATTCCGCACGGGTTCAAGCAACGTCCACTAGGCTATGTGACGTTTTCGGGGGCTTTCGTAAAGAATGTGCGGTGCCGGTGGGAGTATACCAACGCATACGATTACTACCAATACTACGCCCCGTCTACTAATCTGAATAACACGACCACCACAAACATTGACGCTATATCTGACGCGTCTGGTACTATTATGGCTACCGCATATACCGGCGACTGGAGCGCTTTCGCCCAAAACTATTTCAGCGTATCATACCCAAGCCCAATAATTTATTTCGTAAGGCAGGCTGGCGTTGAGATTCCGGGCGGCAACCCATACGAGGTAGAGATTGACGACACCAACGTCTATGTTTATCGCAACATATACTGGGTTGACTCGTACGTACGTGATTATTACTACTATTCAGAGGGGCAGAATCTGGAGTGGGATTTCAGGTCGCGGGCTAAAGGTGTAGTGGACTTCGCAGGGTCGTCGTTTGATATGACTCTGTATCTATGCCCATACACGATGGAGGAATTACTAACATGAATAGCGCACAAGCAGAGGCAGAATGGAGATATTACCTAAACAACCCGCCACAAAAAGCGAGCAGTTATTATAACCAGTCTTTCGTAGACCGGATTAACGCTGCGCAGAACAACCTAAATAACCTCGTAGCAGAGAAAGACAAGGCGTACTCTACGCAACAGCAGGCGTACAACGATTATGACACGTTCACCGGCAATATGCGCAGTTATAACGAGTATTATCAGGAAGCAGAAAACCAGTTTGGAGTCACGCAGGCTAAAGACGACTACGAATCCACCCAAAAAGCCCTCGCAATGACAGAAAGTATGCTCGAAGCGTTGCCGAGTTCTATTTCTGCGCGTTCTGGGCGCCGTCTGACGCAAGAACAGCGGAATCTGCAATATAATAGGCAGGCGGACGTTATAAACGCCACACAGGGCGAATTATCGCGCGCTGCGAATACTTACGAGCAGGCATGGAAGACGGCGAGAGAGAATCAGGCAGCCAAAGCGACCGCCGGAATGGTGGCGCAGCAGACCGAACAGCAAGACCTCGCGAGCAAATGGACGACACAATTACAGGAATACTACAACAAACTCAACTCGTACAACAAATCGCAGTACGAATTGGCGGCAGAGCGCGCTGCATACTCGCAATGGCAGTTGCAACAGCGTCTACAAGCCTCGGCAATATGGGAACAGCAGTTGCAGGCGGCAGGAGAGCGGTACAGACAAATACTCGCGACCGAGCAGGCGCAGAGACAAGCCAATGCACAACTCGAACGTCAAAAACGCGAATACGAAGCCGAGCAAGCACGTCTCAAAGCAAAAGACCGTCTGGCGCAAAGTCTCGTCAACCTGCACTGGGCGCAGCAAGGAGGTGTACGGGCGTGGTAAAGTATTTATGTTTTTCATTAAATGTGGTATTATAATAAATAAGACAACTGCTGAAAGGCACCCAGCCGGCAGATAAGAAAGGAAAAACAATGGCAGCAAGCAGTTATGATTCAGTTTGGAGAAGTCAGCCGGTTTCAGACTGGAACCCGAACGACGCCTCTACTGGTCACGATTTCTTGAATCAAATCGACACGCAAAAAGGCAACGTTGCTAATGCCGAAAATATCTACAAACAGCAAGCGGGTCAGGTAGCGGATTCGAGGAACACATATAACGACCTATTCAACAACAGAACCTCGTACAACGATATGTACAACGAGGCTAGACAAACCGCCGGCGTAGACGACGCAAAGGCGCAATATCAGAAGTCACTCGCAGCAGTCAATGGCGTACAAAGCGCAATGACGGCTCTCCCGAGTTCAGTAAACGCTAACTCTGGGCGGGCATTAACCCAAGCGCAGGCTCAAGCGGCGATGGCTAACAATATGAATGAGTACAACTCTACTCTCCAATACTGGCAGAACCAGAACGCCGGAGACCAGAATATGTACCAGACCGCATTATCAGAAGCGCAGAACCTCGCAGGACAGAACTTATCAGAGCAACAATACAACATCAACACCGCGCTTACAAACTACCAAGCGCAGATGGACGCAGCGCAAAAAGCATACGACCAGATTATCAACGAGCGCAACATATTGCGTACTATCTACGGTCAGATGTTCGACGACGAATACAACCATAGGGCGCAAGAAATCGAAGCGTGGGCGAATCAAGTACAAGCCGAAACTACCAGATACGTACAAGACCAAGAGAACGCGAGAAACGCAGCGCAGGTCGCAGCGCAGAACGCGTGGACTTCATACCTCAAACAGAAAGACGAAGCAGAGAAACAGGCTAAACTTAACACTGTCAAGAAGAACGACTTTATCGACTCGTACGGCAATATACGTTATACCGATAGCAGGGGCAATCAGCAGACCTCTTATGTGAACCCTACCACCTATACCGACGCTAACGGCACGAGAGTAAACGCGTACGTGGCTTCTCCTGAACAGTTGGCTCAAATGATGTACGGAGGAAGATAAAATGGGATTTCTGCTCGGTAAAACTGGTGCTGACTACTTAAAAGAGTACGACAAAGCCTACAAAGACACGCGACAGGCGCAAGCGGAGGCTGCCGCCGATTATTACGACACTCGCGACCTCTATAACGCGAATAAGGACTACTTTACGTCTATGGGAATCGAAGACCCAACCGCGTCATACTGGGGAAATAACGGGCAGAGAACCAACGCTTTAGAAGACACCATGTCGTCATGCCAAAAAGCCCTCTCTGATTTATCAGACGAGCGCGCAAAGGTAGCAAAGCAACAGAAGTACAACATCTACGGAGACGGTTTACTACCGTCGCTATTCGCATTAAACTCGTTCCACCAAGGCGGTACGGCACTACAAGACCTTGTCACCTCTGGTACGTCAAAGTGGGATTCCGGAGAGCGCGACGCTCTCTCTGATATAGGTGCGCTCGGAAACGCTGCCGTCACGACTGCCGCCTATGCAACTGGAATCGGTGGACTTGCGAAAGGTGCGGCTGGTGCTGCGGCTGGGAACGTGGCTAAAAAGGCTGCGACAAGCGCAGGACAGGCGTTTTTGCAAGGTGCAAAGGCTCCTGCGTTATATGGCGCGGTAGGTTCATTATCAAACTATCTACAAACCAATGGGCAAGACTCAAATATCGGCGGAGCGCTCGGAACTACGGCTCTCGGCGCTGGAATCGGTGGCTTGCTCGGTGGTACAGTCGGCGCGGCTGGCTACGGCATAAACAAACTAAAATCAAACGCTATCGCTGGCAATGCTGACGCGGCGCAGGCTGCGAATTACCTCAAACAGGCGCAAGATAAGGTCGGTGAATACCAAAAAGCCATGGCTGACGCTTCCAATCTAGGACTAGATACTACTTCAGAACAAGCGCTCAAAAATACATATAGGGAGTTGTCGCGAGCAAATCACCCGGACAAAGTGCAGGGAATAGCAGGTCTGCTCCCAGCGAACGCTAGCGAAGCAACTGTTTCGCCATACACAGAAGCAGTCACTAAAGGCACTGGAAAGGGGAATCTAATGTTCAGTGATATAGTGACACCAGAGGCGCAGGCGATAAACAATTCGGCACTCGAAGCGGCAGAAAAAGCCGCTGCAGAAAAGTTTAAGCCAGTGAGTGACGCATACAACACCTTACATGGCAACATCGGTACGCTAGACTTACTGAAAGGCGACGTAAAAGCGTATCAGGGCGCGCTCAAGAATATCACAAACCGCGCTACACGCGAATATATCGGCAATAAACTAGGCTCTACCGCCATCGGAAAGGTCGGAAAGACCGCTGGCAAGTTATTATCTACCAAGACCGGTAAAATAGCGGCTACGGCAGGCGGTGCGGCGGCTATCGCAAAACTGATTCCGAACGGAGAGAATAAAGTCGACTACGACAACCTGACCGACGAAGAATGGCAACAGATTATAAATTATTATAATAATGGAGGACAATAAAAATGAATAACTTACCTGCTCTACTCGGAAGCGCAGCAACTCGTGGATTAACCACGACTGGTGCTAACGCGCTTGCGAACGCAGCGGCTACGAGTTTAAGTATACCGCTCATATCAAAACTAGCGAATCCATCGGCTATTTCTACCGCCGCAGGGAACGCTATTGCTAACGCTGGCGCACAACGTGGCTCTATTGCGCTATCTCAATTATTGCCTACCAAGTCCGGCTCTGCCGTAGACGGTGTGATTAACCGCAATGCTGGTATTGTCCTCCCCAGTGCGAAAACTCCGTCATTTAGCGACGTGCTGGGCGAAAAATCCCTCGGTACTTACGGTGATATTACCGGACTGCTAGAAGCGGCTCAAGAAGACGCTACACGTGCTGGCGGTTCTCTCGCGAAGAATACTAGCAAAGGTCTAAAACAACTCAAAAAAGACGTTATTGCCGACGCTGCAATGAATCGGTCGGAACTCATGGCTGGCACTGCTGGCGGGGCTACGTCATGGTCTGACTTACCGAAACTCAAAACCTCCGAGATTAAAAGCCTTATCGGTGAATCTGGTGCGGACGTTCGACCATCTCTACGTGGTAAACTATCAGAGGTAAACGGACGTTCAATCGGCGACCCTGCGTGGGGCGAGACATTTCCTGATATGACGCTAGACCGTACCGGCGGTGGATTCCAAGGCGATATTAACGATATACTAGACAGGTACGATACCGCATACGAAGCGAGACACGCTGGCTCTGACTTTACAGACGATAATATCGCTAGATTCTTACAACTCAACCCAGAAGAAGACGCAAAATATTCGCAACTCGTTGCCGACGTGGTAAACGGCAAGCAGGAGATTCCGATTAACCAATTACTAGGAAAAGGGCAGTCTATTCCGGTACGAACCAATGCAGAAGTTAGCGGAGTGACTGCTACGGAGCCTATGGTAAACGCGACAACGCCTGCCACGGACGCACAGGCGGTGTCTAACGCGACAAAATCTACCTCTCCAATCGCTCCAACTCGCGGAGGCGGTCTGAATGAGGCTCAAGATAATGTCGCCGAGGCGTTTAATCTCTCCGGCGCTGGTGCTGGACAGGGTGGCGGTGGTGGTAGAATCACCGTCGGCTCGACAGCCTCGCCGGAGGATTACGGCTTCAACCAACCACTAGAGAACGCAGACGGGCAGAAAGTTATTAAGATTCAAAGCAAAGTCGGCAAATCCACATGGAAGCAAAAGAGCGCAGACTTCGATACTCGCAACTGGCTAGACAGCATGAACGCTACTAGGGCGCAATATCAGGACGTATTCGCAGATAAAAGCGGTTCGGTCGGCGGTTATTACAAAAATGCCGCAGAACGTGGCTTGAGGAACGGTTTACAGCGCTCAAACTTCAAAGAGTCAGTGCAGGCTATGCTAGACGCTCGCATGGACATCGTAAACAGGGCGGAAGCGTTAGCAGCGGACAACGGATTGACCGTGGCGTTGCCAGACATCGAACTTACGCCGGCAGAAGCCCAGAGCCTCATGTCAAACGGCGTGAACCTCGACATGGCATTGCAGGAGGGCAGGCTTACCCCTCCAGACGCAGAGGAATTACATCGCCTATTACAGAGGCAGAGTGTCAGACTGCGCGATTCTTCAGACGCGGCAGCGCAAGAGCGTGGGCTTGCACTTAAAAACGCAGCCAAAAAACTATCTGATTCTATCGACAAGACCATGGACACCCTCGGATTGAATTATAAAGACGAGTTCTTAAAGAATACCGGTGCTATCGGGGAAGATATGCAGTATCTCAACAGCATTGCGAGCAACGGGAAAGACCTCAAGTTCTCCGAGGTACGTCGCGATATGTCAGACCTCATGTCATTAAAGAACCTCGAGACAAACAAAATGAAAGCCGGCAAGACATTTAATATCGCAGGCGTAGATACAGGAGTGCCAAATCCTCTAGGAACGGCTACGGAAAAATTGAAAAGCAAGTTCTACCAAAAAGCAGCGCAGGCAGAAGTCAAACTCGGCGGAGCAGGTGGCGGAACTGGCGGTGGAACTACCGGTGGCGGTGGCTACGTGTTCGATAATGGCTCGCGGAGTAGTCTATCTGGCTTGCTCGGCAATGCGAAGAAGATTGCACCTTATGCAGTAGGTGCTGGAATTGGTCTCATGATGGGAGGAAACCGCGGTGGTGGTGATTCAGACATCGAAGCGCAGAATACGTCAATGCTAGGCGGGAATACTGCTCAACCTACACAAGAAACGGTCTCTGACCCATATGGTGAGGTGACAATCGGTGGTTATACTTACGCAGAACTCGAAGACGGCTACTTTAACGCTATGGCAGCCGGTGATACGAACGCAGCGAAACAAATCGCCTCTCTGATGGACGTATTAGAGGGTAGAGTTAGCCGTATATCAGAGGCACAGGAAAAGTCTAAAGAATCCTCAACCATGAGTGCCGGTATGAACGTACTTAACCAACTCTACGCTCTCTACAAAAAGGCTGGAGGCTCGCAGGGAATCATTGGCGGTACATTTACTGGTGCCATGAATAATATCACTGGTGGCGCATACAATACCGACGTGGCTACTTACGACCAAACACGCGCACTTACATCGTCATTGCTTGCAAGGGCGCTCGGTGAAAAGGGTACGCTCTCTGATACAGACCGAAAGTACATCAACGACAACTTGCCGAAGATGACGGACGACCCAGCCGTGGCAGAGAAGAAGTTTAACGCAATTTATCAGTTGCTCGAGGCAGCACAGTAAGGAGGCTCAATGGGCGGAGACATTATACCATACGCGGCAGGGCAACTGTCGAATCTACTAGGCGGAGCGGCGAGCAGGGCAGTCGCTCCAGCCATAACTAACGCAGCGGCAAAGTCTGGCGGAGTTATGATGTCTAACCTATTGGGAAACGCAACTAAAATACCGGTGGCGCAGGTGTCTACTCCGGCGCAACAAATCTCCGTAAAAGAGCCAGAGATGGTAGACCTATTTAGAGGAATGTCGGCTAAAACCGACGACGACCTCACGAGTTTTGTAAAAGACCTCGCGAATAGGGAAGTGCAACCAGCCACTTATGGTGGAGGGAATATGCAGGGAGAGGGCTATAACTTCTCTACTGGTAAAGACGTGGCGGAGTATTATGCTACTCGCAATCCTATTAACGAAAGTCGAACCATCGTCTCTACTAAAGTGCCAAAGAACCGGTTTATCACTCAAAACGAACAGAACCAAAACCGGCTTGTGGATTTTGTGCGCCGTGCAGAGGGGCGAGGCTACTCATACGAGGACGGCTCGAGCGCAGCGCAGGGCTTGAAAGATATGCAAAAATACTTTAAGAAAAACGGTATACTCGGCGTGAAAAGCAATAGCGGCGGAACTTACGTTATCAACAGCAACAGCGACGACTGGCTAAACAATCTCAAAGTGCTAGACGCAATGAAAGGCAGGAGAGAGGGAATCACGCAGGATTCGGAGTTGCTATCGAGGTTGCAGAACACCGTAGACCAAGAAATAAACAACAAAGTGTCGGGCTGGGTGGATTCAGGCTATTTAAGGGCTAGAGGAAACATGGAAAAGGTGGCGGAATCGGCAGGAAATACCAAAATCGACAAGGTTTATAACGCCATTGCCAAGTACAAAGAAGCCAACAAACAGAATATGGTGCGCGATATGATAGAATACTACGATAATGACAACTTCGACTGGGCAGGTTTACAGAGGAGGGCGGAGAAGATAGTAAAAGCCGACTACGGCGACCAAGTATGGAGTGACCTAAAATCAGTGGTAGAACCGGCAGTGAATGACGCGCCAAGCGAAGCAGCGCACCAGACTAACGTATCAGTATTACGCAACTTCCTAAATAGCAAGTACAGCGATAAGATAGTAAAGGCGAGTAGAGAACTCGTAAAGCCGGGTACTAAAATATACCGCGTAGGCACTCCAGACGGTATATTCTGGTCTACGAAAAAGAGCGTCGGCGCAGGTTATGACGGAGCCGAGAATACAGCCATATTGAAAGCGAGCGACCGGTATATCGCGCCACAATTTACCGGTCTAGTGAAAAAGACTTTAAGTGACGAGTCAGAGGTTATCTTTTTGCCACGAAAATAACCAAAAGCCTATTGACAAAACCGAAAGGGTGTGCTATACTGGAGGTATAGTCAATAAGCAAGAAAGGAGCAAAAAATGACTAAAGAAAAATCCAATAAATATGCGGTCTTAACCGACCAAGATATTAAAATTATCAAGAGTGACCCAGAGGGTCTAGCGGACTACGTGATTCGCAACAAAGTACGCGCTACTCGCAAGACTATGATTATCATATCTATATTCGCAGTAGCAGCCGCTTTCGCAGCAGGTGTATTCTGCGGTATGGGAATCACGCGCGAGTCTATTCCTAACAATGTCGTGCAAATCAAAATCGGCAACGATGGCGAGGTAGCGAGCGACATCAACACCGAAGCCGAGGGAAAATAGACGGCTCGGCGGCGGAACCCGACCCGACCGAGCCTCTTACAGGGTGCGACCTAGTTCGTCACGAGGTATCTAAATGGTCTGACTGGGACGTAGACGTTATGGTGGCAATATCTCAAGCAGAGAGCCACTGTCGTACTGACGCAGTTGGAGACACGAATATCACGTACGAGTATGCTGGTCGCACCTATGGCTATTCTATCGGCGCATTACAGGTACGGATTCTGCCCGGACGTGAACACTGCGAGGACGGGGAGAACTACTGGGAGTGCGCGCATAGTATATGGCAATCACAGGGCTACCGCGCATGGAGCGTATGGTCGAATAACAAATATCTCGATTTTATGAAGTAGCGGTTGTATGTTATAATAGTGTTATATTAACCTTATCGCGAAAAGGAAGAAAAAATATGACAGCAACCGCAACATGGTATGAGAGGAACGGAGCAAGTGGTTCTACCACGAATACAGCCGTCTCTAACTGTGACTGGAAGTCAACGGACGACGCGTCGGCTTCCCGCATTAACTACCCCGTGACAGCGGGCAACAATTCATACCACAAATATAATTACGTCGCATTTACTGGCGCATTTAACCAGATTTCAAACGTCAAAGTGGCGCATACATCAGGTACGCTAGGCACTGGCATATCTCTAAAAGGTAAAACTACCAATACCTACGCTACACCGGCGACATCTGCTCTCGGTAGCGCAACCGATATGACATCTCCGACCACTATTTCTAGCGGTCTATCTGTCAAACTCGGCACAAGCGACCCGACATACGCCACGAATAACACGCTATCTAGCGCTGGTTATACGGCATTTATTATTACGCAGGTACAAACTACGTCGTCTGCGACAGCCGGTGATTCTGGAACTGCTACATTGACGCTGCAATACGACGAAAACTAGAAAGGAGACAATATGGCTGATTTTGAACACAATAAAGCCAATCTGGGAGCGGCTACGCTATCGTCAGCCATAACCAGTTCGCAAACGAGTATCACGGTAGACGCTAGCGACGCTAGTACATTCCCCAGTACTCCATTTTATGCGACAATATCTCCAATCGGCGAAACTCCGAATCTTCTCAACGCAGAAATAGTAAAAGTGACCGCAATATCTTCCGGAACTCTCACTGTGGCGCGCGGACAACGCAGCACAACGGCAAAAGCGTTCGCAGCAGGCTCTGTCATATTTAATGGCGTGTATACGCAGGATTTAGACTATGCACAAGCCGTAGGGAGGGCGTTTTTCACGGCTTCCTACTCCGCAGGTGTATTCTATATCAACAACGCTATGCTGCCTACTACCCCGACAGATGGTATGTCTATAAGAGTGATATTTTCGCAAGATGTCACCACAGGGGCAGTCGGCGTATCTCTGAACAACGGCACGACGTACAATGTTTACGCAGGCGCTGCCATAACGTCGGACCACGGCTCCGCTACGACGAATCCGCAAGTAAAGTCCGGTATAATTTATGAGTTGGTATTCTATAATGGCGCATGGTACGTCATGAATCTACCAGCCAACAACTCGATAACGTCGGACAATATAGATTTTACGACATTGCGCAAGGTATTATACGATGGCGGAGACACTGGAACGACGGGCGATGTGGCGCTCTCCGAGTCTGCTGCGAACTACGAGTATATGGTGATTTATTTCCGACCGAACGACGGTTATTTGTCAAGCACCAAAATACGCAACCCCAACGGCAAACGAGCGTTCTTGATTTCTGGCTACGCCGGTGGCGGTACCTCTGACACTTCGGGCTGGAATATTAAGTTAAAGGTGGTGTCTATATCTGGCACGTCGATAACTCCATTCGCTTACAAGGAGTATAACGGCTCCGTGGCGAACTCAAACTATATCTATATTACAAGGATTGAGGGCTGGAATATCTAGCGGATTCTTCGTGCTATCATATACCCATCATAGATAGAGAACGACAGACTAGCCGCGCCTAAACGCACTGCTGCGCGAAATCTGCCAGAGGTGCCGGTGGCTTTAGCGATAATTGACGCAATTCTGCCTATACCTACACTATCAGTAAGCGTAGAACCTGCGGCAGCCACGGTAGAGAACCCAGAAACAAGGTCTACCGACAAATCGAACTCCGCAGACTGCCCCCAACCGAGAAAGTTCGTACGCACCTCTAACTCATAAACCGCGTTTTGTACCGTATCAAAAGTTAAATCCCAGCCAGACGGGTAGTTGTTCGCCCATGCAGTAGCGCTAGAGGTCATATTCACTCGCTTGCAGGCTTTATAGTTGTATAATGTCGTAAAATCTATATTCTGCGACATAAAACTATTGACACTCGTTCCGGTTATGATAAAATGATATTGAGGCTACACCCACAGCGGGTGGGCTTTTTAGTATCAAAAAATAATTAAGAAAGGACAAACTATGGTATTTAGTGAAAGAGTCACTGACATTACCTACAACGAGATTCTTCCTACGATTGTAGATTTCGTCAACAACTCCAACATCTTTACCGCTCGTGTTATGTCTAACGTAAAGACTTGGCGCGGCGTAAATATCAAGCAGCCAATCCGTATTGCTAACAGTACGACTGGCGGTTCGTTCGATGGTCTCGATACTTTCGATACCTCTACTACGAACAATACCCGTACCTTGACTTGGTACGTGAAAGCCTACGAACAGAGTGTGGTCGTTCCGGGCATTGAAAAAGCCGTAAACGGCAACAGCGAGAAGCAGGTTATCTCTCTCGTGACTGACCGTCTCGACGAGGCTAAAATCTCCCTTACTCAAGCCATCGGCGATTTGCTTTATGGCAACGGTGTGGGCAAAGACATTGAGGGTCTAGGACTTATCGTAGACGATGGTACTACCTCTGCAACTTACGGTGGTTTGAACCGTAGCGAAGTTGCTGGTGCTAACGCAGACGTGACTGCTGCTGGTAGCGGTATTATCTCGCTCGCATTAGTCCGTAGCGAAATGACCGCAGTTTCTGCTGCTGGTGCTGGGCAAGAAGCCCCAACAATCGCTCTTACGACTCCTGAAGTTTGGGATTTGTTCGAGTCTCTATTGACTCCTACCATCTCTGCTCGCTATGATGTCACTGATGTTAAGGGCTACAACCGCGTATCTGGTAAAACTCCTATGGGTACTACGGTTCCTGAAAGCGAACTCAAAGGCGCTGCTGGATTCGTCGCTATCTCATTTAGAGGTCGTCCAGTCGTGGCTGACGACAAGTGTCCTGCTGGCTTATTCTTCTGGCTAAACGAACACTATCTGTCATTCTACCGCTTACTCTCTAGCGATTTACGCTCGGTAGATTCTAACCCGACCAAGACCGAGGGTGCGAACGAAGACATTAAACAGCCATCGTTCTTGCAACTCAAGGACTTTATGTCGCCAATCAACCAATTCGGTGAAATTGGTGCCTTAATCGTGATGGGCAACCTCATCTGTAAGGCTCCTCGCCGACAAGGTAAGATTACTGGTATCACTACCACGGCTTAACCAACTTCCGGCAGGGGCAACTCTGCCGGAATGAACGATAATTTAATAATTTAAGAAAGGAAAAGCATTATGGCTTCTACTATTGACAAAACCATACTCGTAGAGGGTGGGTTGTACAACGTAGACACTGCGCCTCGCTACCCATTAGGGTTTGAGGTGGAAGACGACAACGGTAAGAAATATCGCTACATCAAAGCGACTGCTGCTCTTGCTGCTGGTACGTCTTACGGTCTCGCTGGCTTTACTGCCATGACCGCTACTGCGGCTAACGGTGGTGCTGCCGTGTCAACAACCACTCCTAACTCTGCTGTCTCCGGCGATTTAGTCGGGCAGATTGTAAAGGTGACTCGTGGTGGCAACGTTATCGGCGCTTACCCAATTACCGAGGACATCTGGACTTCTGGTACGGCTCACACCGTAAAAATCCCAGAGGTAAAGAGTGGCGATACTCTCGCTCTTGTGGGTACCAACGTCGGTTTGTGTGGCGGTTCCGCCTCCTCGACTGCTGGTGACACCAACGGTATACCTATGGCTCCTATTGCTTCGGGTTCCTACGGCTTCGTATTACTAGCAGAATACTAGACCGATAAACATTAACGCTAGAAAGGGAAAAATCTATGTCTTATAACATTGAAAAAACCAATCTGGCAGAGGGGCTACTCGAGCAAGTCGACATTAAGCCCCGGTACCCTTTAGGGTTCCGCACTCGCGACGCAGAGGGTCGGGAATACGTCTACGTAAAGGCTATTGAAAACCTTACGGCAGGCGTACCCGTCCTAGGCGTCGCCAGAACGGGGCTTACTATTGTATCAGGGTCTGTTTCAGATAGGTGCTTTAAGATAAGCGCGGCTCAACCTAGCCTCGCAACTGACAATTTTAACGTCAACGAACTAAAAGGCACTCTTATTAAAATCACGGATTCTAACAGCCAAGTAAAAGGCGTATACCCGATTACAGACGCTAGTTATGATGGTGTGAGGTATTTAGTAGTGTGTCCGGAAGTGAAAACAGGTGACACGGTAGCGTTCGCAAACGGCGCTCCAGTGGTTGCTGCTGGCGGTGCTTCTTCTACCGATGGTGGTGCTATTAACTGTACTCCTATTGCTGATATGGCAGAGGGTACGTACGGATTCGTAGTACCTGACACGGCAAGCGGCGCTCCTGCAAACTCTGGCTCTCATAACGTGACTCGTGGTAGGGATTTAACCAGTCTATACACCATAGACGAGTTATCTGCCAAGGTTCAAGCCGGCGATTTCTCCGACATTTATGTAGGTGACTATATCACCAAGAAAGTAAAGGTCGGGAATAACACCGAGCGTGAGTTGGATTTCGTAGTAGCAGGTATTGACTACTGGTACGGAATCGGCGACCAAGGGCAGGGTCTCGAAACACATCACCTCTTAATGGTGCCAGATACGGCGTTCTATGAACTCGCGCAGATGAATGGTACTAACACCACTACTGGCGGTTATTACGGTTCTGCTATGCACGGTATCGCAAGCCCGGCGTATACTGCTGGTACTGGCGGTGCTTTGACGAGCGTAGTGGCTGATTACGAGACGTTTTTGCATACTACACTGGGTGCTAATGACGGTGAATATACATTTACCCACAATGGCTCCAAGTGGCAATATGATGGCGCAGACGTTGGCGCTAACTTGACCTCTTATGGTATCACCTACTCCGGTACTCCGGTGTCTGGTGACGAGATTGTACTCACGTTCGCGAAAGGGAATCTTGAACCATATCGTCAAGCGATTTACGCAGCGTTTGGAGACAGCCATATATTGACTCACCGTACATATATGACGACATCGACTTCTGCCGGTGCATGGCACAATGCCCGCGTGGAACTCATGAACGAGTGTATGGTTTACGGCAGTAAAATATACGCCAACAACAGCGAGGGTGAGCGTGTTGCGCCAATTCAGTTGCCATATTTCCAAATGGAACCTCAAATGCGCATTGCGCACCGTGGCAAGGGTGGTTCGCGCTACAGCGCTTGGTTGTCGTCTATCAACAGCGGTTCTAACTTTTGCAGTGCCAACTACTACGGTCTTGCCCACGCCAGCACCGCGTCCGGCGCGTTTGTCGTTCGCCCGTATTTCCTGTTCGCCTAAATCCGACCCCCCTTGTGGGGGTCGTCCATGTATCACCCAAATAAGGAACGCAAAATGTCAGTAATCAAAAACAAACGCAGTCTGTCAGATTTAGAGTTCTTTCACAATGCGATAAAATTACGCACGACCATGACCGATTTGTTGTTGCGCGATTTTGGCGTCAAAGCCAAAAACAAAAATGCGCAAGTTTACCCAAAAAAGTTCAAAATGGACAAAGAGGACGGCGAACGGTTTATAGAATTGTGCGAAAAATACCAAATCACGTCAATCATTGAATCATACCCCGATTGGTTGATAAACGAAATGCGAACAAGCATTTTGGAAAATCTGCGCCAATTGCTCGCAAATATAACGTCCGCCAATTCAATATACCCCGTGTGTATTGACGAGTGGACGGAACGTCGTTTGCGGCAAGACCGGGCAATAGGGAACTGCGAAACCCTATTACAAGAAATGGCATACGTCATTGCGGTCATGCCGGTGGACGCGAACAAATATATGCGATACGTTGACATGATTGAACGTGAAATCGCATTGTTGAAAGGCTGGCGAAAATCCGACAATAAATTGCGGAATCGGTTGCTTAACAAGAAAAAATGATTTTATGGGGCATTTCCCATATCGCGCAACAACGCTTGGTTGTCGTCTATCAACAGCGGTTCTAACTTCTGCAATGTCAACAACAACGGCAATGCCAACAACAACAACGCGTCCAACTCGAATGCTGTTCGCCCGATTTCGTGTACCCGTGCTATGAGTAGGCTAATGCCGACACGGAATACAGGAAAGGGGAGATTGTCCCTCCGTGAGGTAAACATATATCTTGACGCGACTAGATACGTCTACTGTCGCTGTGAGCGAGATACAAGCAATGAACAATATAGAGAACATATCAGACCCAAACAAACTGGTGGACGCCTTTAATAAGGCGGCTGCTGGCAGTATATGGAAAAGTTCGGTACAAAAATACGAAGTAAACCTGCTGAAGAACATTCGCAAAACGCAACTCGCGCTAGAGAATGGCACATACAAGCAGGGTGATTTTTTAGAGTTTGAACTTAACGAGAGGGGTCATAACAGGAGGATTAAGGCTCTCGGAATCGCGGACAGGGTAGTGCAGCGCGCTCTCTGTGACGAGGTTCTGATTCCGGCTTTAACTAAATATATGATATACGATAATGGTGCTTCGCAAAAGAATAAAGGTGTAGACTTCTGCCGGCGTCGGTTGGAGACTCACTTGCATAAATACTACCGTCAATATGGCAATGACGGCTATTTTTTACACGTAGACTTCCGCAAGTTCTTCGACAATATACGCCACGATAAACTTATAGCGGCGTTCGAGGCTAAACTAGGCTCTGGCGGCGTTATGCCGGTGCTAGAAGAAATGATAAAGTCGTTCCGCGTAGATATATCGTACTCGGACGAGGATTTGCTGAATCAAGTTTTTAATTCGATGGAATACGCCAGAATCCCGCAGTCTAAAAAGACCGGTAAGCGTTATATGGCAAAATCCATGGGGATTGGCTCGCAGATTTCGCAGGTAGCAGGCGTATTCTTCCCTAGCCGAATCGACACGTATTGTAAGGTCGTACGCGGCTGTAAATACTACGGGCGCTACATGGACGACATCTACATCATACATCACGATAAAGACTTCCTACGCAGCGTTTTAGAGGGCATACGCGAGCAATCTGCGGAGATAGGGCTGTTCATAAACGAAAAGAAAACACAGTTGCAGAAACTCCAGCACGGCTTTACGTTCCTCAAGGTAAAATATAACCTAACGGAGACCGGCAAGATAATAAAACGCCCGTCACGCGACAATATCACGCGCCAGAGGCGAAAAATGAAGAAGTTTAAGCACTTGGTAGAGGAGGGGAGAATGTCGCAAGAGGACGCTCGCAACGAGGTCAAGTCATGGCTCGGCTCGAATAAGAAACTCAATGCTTACCGGACGTGCCAGAATATACGAAAATTATACAAGGATTTATTTTACGAGGATTTGGACATATAGCAAGTCCGTGTTATAATAAAATATGAGGAGAATAAAAAATGGAAGAACAAGAAACTCTATATCTATTCAAAAATGAATACGAAATACAAGCCTACGCAGGAGAAGTCCTGACGAAACGTGTCGGTGATATTATCGTAGAAACGATTGTCTCACCAACCGTAGAACAATTAAAAGACTTTGGCTACAAGCCTCTTAAAAACACCGAGCGCCCAGTAGAAAAGCCGGGCTACGCTATCGAAACTTACTACGAGAACCAGCCAGAAGTTATATTGCAGTGCTATCGCTACGTGAAAATTGACGAAGAAGACGCAGAATAAATAAAGCCCCTCTTTCGAGGGGTCTTTATTATTTCTTATGCAGGTCTGCGAAGTTTTTTGCTTTTTGCTGCGCTATTTCTTCCTGCGTCCATACTTGCACCACTCCCTCTTTGTTCTCGTCGGAGGGGTCGAAAGTACATACGATGGTCGGGTCGTTTGGAATCAGTTTGTCCATTACTAGCGACGCTCTGATATACTCTGACGCTAGACCAAACGAGGCTTTGGCTTGTACCTCGCGAATCGTCTTTGCCATATTTGAATCTTTACGCGCTTTCATTTGAACTGCGGCGTTTGCGGTGGCATAATCAAGCCCTGCGAACGTCGAATATATTAGTTTTAAGTACCCTATCTCGTGGGGTTTTAGGCTAAACTCTTTCATGCGTCCTCCCATTCTTTATTAAGTTTGTCTAGTGAATCATAGAAGTAGTCTGTATGGCTCGTCTCGGTGCCTTTATAGTGGTATACACGCAGGCAGATTGGCATAGCCGGAATACTGCTTACTACGGTTTGTGCGGTGTATATTTCGTCTTCTCCGCGGTGTTTTACGTTCATTTTCTCTCCTTTATGAACCCGTACTCGACTGACTCTTTCGGGTAGTGTTTGATAAAATCTGGGTTTGGCTTCCCGTCCGGCGTATATGGCTGTATTAGGTCTACATCGTGCTTCTGATATTCCATCATGCGCCGTGAGGTTTGAGTCTGCTTCGCCAGTGGCGGGAGTTTGGTGCCTCCCGCCTTTTCGTCTGGGTAGTATTTGCCATTACGCAGCACTCCCATATTCTGCTCCCTCTTGTATCTTCTTAAAGTTCTCGTTGCGGATTTCGTCCGGAGTCTTTGGCACAATGATATGCTTGGTAGATTGGTAGATTTCTTTAGGCTTCTCGAACGGGTCTGTCACCTTTGCCGGAGTTGCCTTTACCTCGTCTATTTCGTCGCGCAAGCCACGTGCTACGTCGAATAGGTGGGCTACTAGGTCTTTAGTGTCCATAACGTCCTCGTCGATTCTACGAATAAACGCCAGAATCGCAGCGAACAATATAGTTATACAGATTGCCAGAACGATTGCTACTGCTAGTGCTATTCCCATACTCTGTCCTTAAAGACCAACGCTCTCGTGGTCGTGATTAGTTGCGCTACGACGGAGTGGCTATTTATCACTGCCTCGCGGATTACGATTGCTGGGTCAATGATGTTTGCCCGAATCATATTTTTGCTCTCGTGAGTCAATAAATTATAGCCCTCGCCCGGATTGTATTTTGCTTTTAGTAGTTCTGGCTTTGCGTCAGAGTTTATTAAGAGGTCGTAGTATGGCAGGCGTAGGTACGGTAGTTTACGCTCGTCGCCGATGTCGCGCAAGCATACACCACCACCAGCCACAACACCGCCTGTGAGGGCTGTTTTAGCCGCACACACGGCGTCGTCAATGCGGAGACGGGTTTCTTTACGTTCTGTGTCGGAATTGCCGCCTACGTAGATATTAGCAATGGAAGCGGTCAATCTCGCAATGCGGTTCTCGTATTCTAGCCGGTGATTCGGAGCCACGGAATCGCGCTGCTTTTTGATTTTCTCGATAGCCTCTTTGAGTTCTTTGGAGTCTGCGCCTTTGCCACCGATAATAGTGGTTTGTTTGCGCGTGATAGTAGCACTGTCTACGCTACCGCACATGGTAGGCTCCCAGTCTTTCGGTTCGCCTCGGAACACTTGCCCCTGCGTGTACAATGCCACGTCCTCCAGTACGTTTGAGAAAGCGTTTGCCGGCGGAGTGACTACCATAATGTCCAGCATGGGCTTTGGCAGCGTAGATAAGAACTTGAGCGCGTCATTTATCACGTTGCCGAATATAAGCACCTGCTTCGCTCTCGAGGCGTGTAGTTTCTCGATAATAGGTACGATTTCGTCCTGTCTCGATATAGTCGCGCCCAGAATCACTACCGGTACTTCTCGCAAGACTGATTCTTTAGAGGTTTGGTCGTTAAAAAACATTTCATCGGCTGCGCCTGCTTCGATATACACGCCGTCTACGAACTCCACGGAGGTTTCAGAGGTTCCGGTGTAGATTACGTTTACGCCTCCGAACTCCCCTACATGAGAGATAACGTCATATACGAGCGCGCCTAGCCCCTCGTCTCCTGCGGAGATTTCGCATACGCCACGTAGGTTGCGGTCGTCGATTTTGGACTTGGTGCGAGCATTTATGCTAGATAGAATGGACGGCACGTACGAGCGGATTTCTCGAGCCGCTTCGGAGCGTGTCATTTTACGTTCGCTGATTAGGGTTTTCTCTGCATACTGGTATAAGTGATACGCCAGAATAGCGGAGAGCGTAGTGCCATCGCCTGCCGTGTCATTTGTACGCTTTGACGCTTGCTTGATTACGGAGATTGCGATGTCCTCTACTGCGTCGTCTACCTCGAGCGTGTTTATGTTAGTCACGCCATCATGTGAGATAGTTGGAGCGTCTGCGCGGTTTTCGATAATTACATTGCCGGACGCTGCGCCATAGGCGGCGGAGGCTACATTGAACACCTTTACTACTCCTCTAGTGATTCCCTCACGGAGTTTGTCTCCCTCTACGATTTCACGAGTGTATAATTGGTGACCCATTATTTCTCCTCCTTTAGCACTACGATTCGTCGGTCGATGGCTTTAACATCGTGTACCCCGATAAACTCAACCATGATTGGTGATTCTTCGTCATTTAATTGCAACGGCACTTCTATTGCGTCGCTGTCGTCATACACAACGAGGTCTCCTTTATTGACAGAGCGATATTCGGTCTCTGCGAATCCATTATCGAACTTGCCCGTGTGCCTCGTGAGAGTCTCCGGGTTCCCAATTATGACCTCACCGAATCCGTGCCGGTCGTATTTCTTCTCTGTGCGAACGATGTCGCTATTACCACGCAACGGTTTGACTACGATTACGTCGTATCTCAACTCGAGCGAGGAAGCCTTAATTGCTGGCATAGTTTTTCTCCTTTCGTGCGTTATTTATCATATTTCGAGTTTACCACAAGCAATTCCGAAAGTCAACAACAAAAAATCGGCTCCGAGCCGTGTGGAAAGCCCCCAAAGAAACGCAAGAAAGGAGTTTAATTAGGGGCTTACCTCTATTCTACCACATTGAACAAAAAATTACCACAACAATTTTTTGACAGGGGTTTATGTTGTAAAAAAAACACACGTATTGACATTTTGAAACGCTTGTGCTATTTTAATCTAATTTCTAATAAGTAATACTAATAGTAGTAGTAGGGTCTGTGGAAAACTCAACATTTCGCCTCTGTCGTTCCCCTTATGTTTTTCTGTGGAAAACTTGTGCATAACTTGCTAAAAAGTGTGGATTTCGTGTGTAAAAGTGCGAAAAACATAACCATTTTCACCTTTTAATGAAATTGGTGGTATAATGGGCTTATGAACGAACAAACACTCCAAATAATACTCGGCTTAATAACCATCGTCCCGACAATGACTACCATTGTCGTTTCTGTGTTCCAGAATAGCCAGAGACGCCGAGATAAAGAGGAGCAGCGCCGGCGCGACGAGCGCAATGCCGCTAAATCGTCAATCCAAAACATGATAACTCAAGACATTATAAGGGTAGAACTACTAGGGAAAATGCCGGAGAATCGAGACAATATCGAATCTGAATATACGAGGTACCATAAAAACGGAGGGAATGGCACCATCACCAGACAAGTACGCGAATACTTTGATTGGCTAGATGGACTCGCGCCGCGTAAACTTAATGTTGTAAAAAATACAACAATATAACAGAGATAGTCACATAAAATTGTGACTTTTTTGTGCAAAATGCTTGACATTAGGCTTTCGGTTTGATACAATGAAAGTATCATAGAAAAAGCAAGAAAGGAGAAACTATGAAAAGAAAAATTGAAGTATGGGGAGCGAGAATCCTCTGTGACTCATTCGAGGAAGCACGTTATTACAACGGCAACCGACAAGAAATAAAGGTACGCGGTCTAAAGACTTTCTACGAAGCGCAGCAAGCCAGATTCGCTAAACTCGCCGAGAAGTTTACCGACCCAATTACCAAAATGTGTGTAGCCAGTACCGGCATGACACCAGAACAATATCAACTAACCCACCACAGAGCGTGGAACGAATAAGGAGGAATCATGAGTGTATGGCTTACAGAAGTAGTTATGGACGATGGCAAAATCGACTTTATTAACAACCCAGACGACGCAAAATGGCTCTTATCTCAACGTGACGAGTTCGAGTCAATGTGCGAAAAAGCGGAAGAATGCGTCGAGGATTACGAAGAATACGAGGAATATGCAGAAGAACACGAGGACGACGACGAACTATTATCGTTTGACGAATGGAGGCGACAAAAAAATGACTAAATACGATATGAACTTACCTCTCCCCGTTGCAGACATGGACGGGGAGGAACGCAATATAATGGACGGATTATGGCAGGACTTTACAGTCACCATGACGAATCTAGCGCACCTTATACTAGCAGACGACGCATACGAAAAAGAAGTCGAATATACGCACCGAGAAAACAAAGACGCGCCGGAATACATCATTAAAAAGAGAATCAACCCTAGTTGTGGCTCGGTGATATTCCACGTCGGATTCGGTTATGGCGAGTACGTAGACATCTGCGTAGACGTAGAGCGTGTGATTCCGAGAGAGCATATAGAACTTATCTGCCACCATAAATTGAACGGATTATCAGCCATAGCAAAGAAGTTCTGCGAATTATATCGTAAAACTTCTTGACAATAGGCTTACGGTTTGATAGAATAGAGTCAGAACATTAACAAGAAAGGAGAAACAATGACAAGCGAAAAAGTTAAAGCGGAACGCGCAGCGTACCACGAACGACCGGAGTGGTCGTACTCGCAAATGAAAGTCATTTTAGATTCCGGTATAGATTATGCGGTTGCAAAGAAGATAGGAATGTTGCCCGCTCCCGAGTCTAAAGCGATTGACATAGGCAGTTTGGTACATCAAAGCGTCCTCGGCGGAGACGGCGAATATGTTGTCAGCCCATACCCAGATTATCGCACAAAGGCAGCGCGGGAATGGAAGCAGGAACAAATAGACGCTGGTAAAATCATATTGACCGAAGCCGAAGAACTTATGATAGGCGACATCGCAAAGAATATCAAGGAACACCCATACTCGCAGCAATATCTTTACGGGGAGAAGATACAACACGAAGTAGAAATGTATGCGACGCTCGAGGGAATCCCAATGCGAGCCAAAGCCGACGCGATTCGCTTCTACGAGAACAACGAGAAATTGACTATTCTCGACCTCAAAACCACGTCGAAGTTCGATATGTTTAAGTGGACGAATATGCGGAATCACTACGACTTGCAATGTGCGGTTTACTCCGCGCTGGCGGCAGCGTCGATGGGGAAGAATCTGCTATCTGACATGGATTTTGTGGAGTATATCTTCTGCGTAGCAGAAGTGGTGCCTCCATATCGTGTACAGTACGCCACCGTGACGAAAGAATACGTCGAACACGGGCTTGATAAACTCAACGCCTGCGTGAAAGAGATTAAGGAGTGGAATAAACGCGAGAGCAAGATTCCGAACTTCCAACTCACCGAGTGGCTAGAATTAGGAGACTTCTCGCAATAGTATTGACAAAAACCATAAGCGTATGATACAATGGTAGTATATTAACAATAACGCAAGAAAGGAGAGACAATGGCTAACGAAAACGCAGTGCAGAAAAAGGTCACTGTTGCAACTCTCGCTCACAACGAGCAGTTTAATAAGCGCATTGAGGAGACTCTAGGACGCAGAACGCCGCAATTCATGACTTCTGTGACATCACTGGTGAACTCCAATAAGGCTTTTGAGAATTGCAACCCGTACGACATTTTCAACGCGTGTCTCGTTGCAGCCAGCATGAATCTTCCAGTAAATAAAGACTTGGGGCAGGCGTGGGTGATTCCTTATGGGAATACCCCGCAACTCCAAATCGGCTGGAAAGGTTATGTACAACTCGCGCAGCGCTCCGGTTTATTCAAGACGATAAACACTACGGACGTACGCGAGGGAGAGATTATTTCTCGAGACCTCATGACAGGTGAGTTCGAGTTTAAGTGGATTCAGGACGACTCGGAGAGGAATAAAAAACCGGTCGTCGGCTACTTGGCTTATTTCAAACTGTTAAACGGGTTCGAGAAGAATCTTTACATGACCGTAGAAGAATTGCAGGCTCACGGGGCTAAATACTCGAAAACCTATAAAAGCAGTTCGTCGGTATGGAAGACTGATTTTGCGGCTATGGCTAGCAAGACAGTTCTCAAACTCTTATTGAATCGCTATGCGCCTCTGGAAATAGACTCTGACCTAGCAAGAGCAATACAGGCAGACCAAGCGGACAGCGACGGAGATTATATCGACAACCCACGGAACATGGAAATCGTGGACGCTATGATGGGCAGTTCAGAAGAACAAGACAATGCCGCGGAAGCGGAAGTAATAGAGGAGAAATAAAATGACAAATCCAAACGTAAGTTGCCACCACCTCGTAGAAAACTACGGACGTGCTAGAGCGGCAGAAATTATCACTCATGCAGTCACGCGCACAATCATTATCACTAAATGCGCAATGCGTGGAAAGAATCCAGTGTATAATGTGCTGCTCAAAGACCCAATCGCAGGCAAACTCATTATCAAAACCGACCACGTGCTGAAACTACAATATGTCGGCAAAGACCACTCCCGCCGTGACTGGTTCACAGCCGGAGAAGTAGCGTCAATGCGCAAAATTATGCCGGGCTTCGACAAGTATTACGAGGTGCGGAGGGCTGGCTATGCCAATGAAGAAGACTAGAGTAATCAGCGAGGAGGGTCGCCGTCGTATGCGAGAGGGGGGTCGTAAAGGCGGCAAGAACGGCACCGGTCATGTCGGATTCGCCGTTCTAAAAGAAAGAGACCCGAAACTGTTTAAGGAAATCTCCGCGCGCAATCGCCGGAGCCAGAAAGGAACCAGAGATGGAAAATAACAAAATCCCACAACTACCGCAGAATTGTAGAATGTACATAATAGACGGCAAGAGCGGTCTGCCAGTAGGCAGAATGGAGTTTTTAGTTGCGGACGGGCAGTTAGCAATGCAGGCGGAGCAACTAGAGCAGTTTTTCAGAGCGCAAGGCAATGACATCAGAATAGTAGCGGGTGTGGCACCTATTCAACCAGAATTGGCGGAAATATCGTTAAAACTTGATAAGATTATCGAAATCATAGGAGGTAGTAATGATAGAGATAAGGGCGCCGAGGTATCGCGATAGAGTCGTGCTACTAGCGAGATACAGGCTTCCGGCAGGGCAGGGCGTGGACGTAAAAATCCTGCACGGAGCCTACAAGGGGGTTTACCACGTATCGAATAAAGTAATATGTCAATCGCCGATAGAGGGCATGGAAACGAAACAAGGCAAGATTATAGCCATGCGAGCGGTACCGATTGACGCAATGGAAAGGGTAGAATAATGGCGGAGAACGTAGAAACAACCTACATAAAATACCACTGCGGAATCTGTGGGTGCGACCTCGTAAAAGAACTATGCTTTACCAAGGAGGTAGATTATAAGGTTGTAGAAATAGAGAAAACGCGTCTGAAACAAGAGCATGGAGACTTGCACGTGGACGCATTAAAATTAAGAGAGGGGCGCAGAATATGGAACGCCCTCAAGGGAGTTTTAGAATGAAAAATCATAAACCACGACCGCAAACTTTACTAGACACGGCGCGCTGGCACGTGTCCAAAGACGCAAAATCTGCGTGGGACAACGTGAATAGACGCCGAGAGAGGAGGCAAAATGCCATCAACCGTGCGAAGACCCGCAGTGCGCAGAAAAACGCCGGCAAGACCGCAAAAAACGCGTAGTACAGCCAAAAAAACGAAGAAAGACGTGCCAATCGAGGACGACGAGTGTATATTATTCCATAACTGGCTCAAAGCACGTGACATAGACCACACGCATATTCCGAATGAGAGCAGGTCAAGCAAAAAAGACGCAGCCATACGCGCACGGAAGTTGCAGAAGATGGGATTATCACGAGGCGTATGGGATTATGAGATATGGGTGCCGATATACAACTGCGACGGAGAGATAGACGACTACCAACTTCTCAAAATAGAAATGAAACGACAACGCGGCGGAGGTTCTACTACTACGCCGGAGCAGAGGAGATGGGGCAAAATCTACGAGAAATCCGGTTGCTGCGAATGTAGAGTATGCTACGGCGCAGCAGAAGCAGAGAAGTTTGTCGAGGAGTACTGGCGCGACCCAAGATTCAATGACGACGAGGTATTTTAACATGAAAAAGAAGAAGTTTACGCCGGGCGCCAAAGTGCGCTACGGCATAATGCTCGCAGACCAACGGCACATGAAGTTTATCAGAGCGCAACTCATGCTCAAGACCGGCGGAATCTGCGCTATATGTGGTAAAAAGATAGAAAAAGACGAAGACGCAACGCTAGACCACATTATACCGCGTTCTATGGGCGGTGCAACAACCATGGACAACCTACAACTTGCGCATAAATCGTGCAATTTAGAAAAAGGCAACATATTTACAATTTAAGTATTGACAAAATGCTTTCGGTTTGATACAATAATAATGTACCCCACCGGAGATTGTAGGCGCACCGTTAGGGCGAATCCAGAGTCCGGCGTCCGTGAGTGATAACTCGGGTACGGGTGATATGTGTATGACCTTGCGGGAACACCCCCCGCGTTCTATGAACACAATAAACGTTGAGAGTTTATCTATGTCGAAAAAGCCACTCTAAAATAACTGCGAGGGTGGCTTTTTCGTGGTATAATGGGATTAACATTAACATTTTACAAGAAAGGCAATCAGCCATGAAAAATGAGACTAAAATCGCCACAAAGCAGGCGAAAGAAAGGGGTTCTCCTATTAACGGTGTCGTGCCTCCGAAAGACCGGAGATTCGGGCAGCCAAACGGGAATCCACGGCATAATGGGGCATGGAAGAAAGAAGACACCCCGCGCTATAAGATGGAGCGCATGATAACCCTCGAGAAAGAGGAACTACAAGCCATAATTGACGACCCACACGCACCAGAGTTTGAGAAGTCAATCGCAGATATTATAATGAGTATTCGAGTGGACGTGAACGACGAGGGGAATCCGCTACCAGCACACCAGCGAATCAAAACGATAGAGAGTCTGATTAACCAAGTATACGGAACGCCAGCACAAACGCAAGTCACGGTTAGCGCAGACATGGAGGAGAAAGAAAAGGCGGGCTTTATCAAGGGTATATTCATACCGGGGAGCGATAATGACGATAGAGGAACAGATAGCAGCCGCTAAAAAGGCGGGGTACTGGACACCGTTGCCGGGTCCGCAGACTTTAGCGTGTCAGTTAGCGATGTTGACGAATAAATACAGGGAGATATTATTCGGCGGCGCTCGGGGTCCGGGCAAGACAGAATGGTCTATTGCTACAATGGCAGAGAGAATAGACAACCCACGTTATCAGGGGTTAGTTTTGCGTAAGAATGCAGACGACCTCACGGATTATTGCGTACGGTGCGAGGAGATGTACCAGTACGCCAATGTTGTTGTGCGACGTAATCCAATGGTGCTGCGATTCGGAGCCAATGCTTTACGAGCCAAAGGCGCTATGATTCGTGGCGGTCATTTACACGATAAGACCTCATACATTAAGTATCAGGGTCAGCAGTTCTCGCGTATCGGTATCGAGGAGTTGACGCAGATTCCGAGCGAGTTATTATACAAGCAGATTATGTCGTCGTGCCGTAGTATTTACCCCGAAATGAACCCGCAAATGATATTGACAGCCAACCCGGGCGGTGTAGGCATGGGCTGGGTTAAGCGTCGATTCGTGGAGCCGGTGGACTTGCAGTCTGACGATTTTACACGTACTGATTTAGAGAACGGAGACGTGTTGATTGAATCCGTGCGCGTGAAATGGTGGCAGAGGCAGTATTTTTGGACTGATATTAAGGGCGTGAAGCGAATCACCGTATGGAACGAGATATACGACAAGATAGAGGAGACGTGGCGCTGCTTTATTCCGGCGACCATCGACACCAACCCTATTTTAACCGAGAACGACCCCACATACGTAAAAATGCTCGAGGGTTTGAAGACCACCGACGAGGCATTATACAACGCATGGAGGCATGGTGACTGGAGCGTATTCGCAGGGCAGGTATTTACCGAGTTTGATAGAACCAAACACGTTATAACGAACTTCGCAGACATCGGAACTACCACGGCGCAGTTTAACGAGGCGGTGAAGATTATCAGTATGGACTGGGGCTATTCAGACGATACAGCCATATATTTTACCGCTCTCATAGACGGTAGACCGGTGACGTATAAGGAAATGGTGGGGAATCAGAAACTAGCGTCGGAGTGGGGCAAAGAGTTGCGCGACTACCTCGAAACAAGCGACCAGCGCATAGATTATTTTGTATACCCGAGCGATATGGAAGACAAGAAGAACGGCAAGTCCTCGCCGATAGACGACATCGTAGCGGAATTGAATAAACTCCCACCAGATAAACAGCCGTCAATGAAAATGATTAGCCGAGAAGCAGGCTCACGTGCAATCAGGCAACACGCCACGCATAAATACTTGAAAGCAGACCCACCGGCAAAGATATTTAAGTCCTGCGCGAATCTGATTCGAGTGCTGCCGGAATTAGTGTACGACGAGACGCGCAAAGAGGAGATAGACGTAGACACAGACCACGAACTCACCAACCCGTACGATGGCTGGAGTTATGGCTTGCGCTGGCTATCAGAACGGAAGCCCGGAGAACTCATACATAAATCAGAACTCGTCGGCAAGCCCACGTATGGCATTAAGGCTGGTGATACAATGCGTGACGCTGGCATAGACCCTGCGGAGATGGTACGTAAAGCCAACCGGCACAATGGCGGAGACTGGCGTACCCATTGACAAATCGCTTACGGTATGCTACGATGGAATTAGTAAAAACCTCTATCGTTTTTACCTAGCACCTTACACAAGATGTGTCGGGTCGCTGGTGAACCCGACAACACACCTCCCAATAAACTCTATGTAGGACATTTCTAGATTTTGTCCTACTTACTTAAAATAAACATTTAATCAAACGCCAAAAATAACTCCACTATTGAAAAAGCGCCCATTTCCTCGCAGTTAGGGCGCTTTTTTGTGGTATAATAGTGCTTATGGAACGTAATAAACCAATCACAATTTTATTATATGAAGACAACCTGCCAAGGTTGCGCGAGATATATTGCGTAAACTGTAAACGCCTGCTATGCAAGGTAAACTCCGACGTAAAGTCGGTGATATTCGGCGAGGGCTATGCGCCGGACGAACACAGAGAGATTGTCGCTGGCATGAATGTCGTAGAGCATAAGTGCCGGGGTTGTGACTGTATTTACAAACTCTTATTCCAGAAATAGCCCGCAAGTTGGAATAAGATTTTTTATATTCCACGTACATTGAATATAGCCGAAAGGGGGTGCCATGAATGGCAAAGAAGAAACGCAAAAAGAGGGGCAACTCGAGTCGTTATGGTAAGGACTTCCACCACCTGCTTTATCAACGTAGGCACTGGAGCCAAGGCTACGCGAGAGCGCTGCGCAACCACCCGTATATGGGTAAAATGATTCCGCGCGATAGTCTGCACAGCCTGATTCACTCGAAAATACACGACATACCGTGTCCGAATGGGCGCGAGTGTCGCATGGCATACGAGGAGGTTGTACGCAGAGAACGTGAGGGGCTTATTGACGTAGTGCATGACTCTTGCGAGCAGAGGTTAGACTTGCTTATCGAGATATGGGAAGATAAATGCCCAGCAACGGTGGCTGTTCTAAAATGGCAGCGCGATTTAATCGCGAAAAACTACAAGGGCGGCGAATAGTCGCCCTTTCACCTCTATTGTAATAAGTATTGCGTTTATGTTATAATAGGCTAAAGGAGATTCACAATGAATAGCGAAAATGATAAAATGAGCGAACAGGAAACCGGACTGAAACAAGAACTGCCGGTGCTTTCGCTATCGGTACCCGACAGGGACTTAATACAAAACTTTAAGCGTTGGGAAAAAGAGGCGCAAGCGTTTTGGAATGACCCAGCAGGCTACAACTTAAAAGAAAAACGAAAACGCAACCAAGCCTACTACCTAGGCAAGCAGATTGAAAAATCTAAATTGTACAGTTATCAGGTGCCGTTTATCGACAACGAATTGTTTGTCGCAACAGAGACCATCACGGCTTATACTACATCGTCTGACCCATCGGCAGAAGTATTGCCGGAGAATGACACGACGCAGGCTAAAGTTATGGCAGAGGAGTTGGAATGGGGGCTTAACGTACACTCCCAGAGGTGCAATTTAGCGAAAAAAATAGAGCAGGTAGAACGCTCTATGTTTTTGAATTATGTGGGCGTGATTAAACTCTACTATGACGCAGAATTAGACGACATCGTGCCACAAGTTATTGACCCAGAAAAGATTATATTCGACCAATCCTGCCGCCAAGGTGACAATCCGCTATTTATCTCCGAACTACGAGAAGCCACCCTGCAACAGATTATAAATATGTTCCCAGAGAAGCGCGACGAAATCATGGAGCGCTGCGGACGCGTACGTATGACTCCGAAACTTGCGAACTCCATCTACACCTATAAGGAAGTGTGGTTTACGCAGATTGACGACGACGGAGAGACCGAGTGCGTAGCGTGGTATATGGACGACCTCTTATTAGATAAGAAAAAGAACCCGAACTTCCTCTATGACGAAGACGGCGTGAAGATTACGAACTACTTAGACCGTGCCGAGAAGCCTTATATCATATTTAACTATATGAACGACGGCAAGCACGTGATAGACCAGACAACGCCGTTTGAACAGGCGATTCCACTGCAAGATATTCTAAACAAGCGCGGACGACAAATCGTAGAGAACGCAGACACAGCGAACGCTATTCTAGTATTGAAATCTGGTGCTATCACATCGGACGAAGCGGAGAATATCACTCGCGACCCGAACCAGATTCTACTGCTCAACGTGACCGAATCCGACCCGCTATCGAACGCATACGGCTCGATTGAACCACATCTACTCCCGAATTACGTGCTAAATGATAAGCAGGACGTTAAGAACGCTATTCATGAGATTATGGGTACGCCGGCTCAATTCAGAGGCTCCGACGACCGTGGAGGAGTCGGTACGCTCGGCGAGGCTAGAATGGTACAGACGCAAGCCTCCGGACGACAGGACGCCGTTATACGTGCGCTAGAGCAGGGTTTGGACAAGTACTACAAATTACTCGTGCAAATGATGAAAGTTTGGTACGATACGCCGAAGTTCTTTGCGTGTCGCGACAATGATGGTAAGTTTGTGCAGGTAGAACTCTCCCGCGAGAGAATCCCAGATATTGCATGGGTATCTGTGGAACACGGTACAACGCAGCAGAAGAATAAGGAACGTCAAGAAAACGTAGCCATGACGCTCGCGAAACTCGGTTTGATTGACCCGTACAACCTATTTAAGGACTTGGGCATGAAGAACGCCGACCAGCGCTACGAAACCCTAGTCAAGTTCAAGATGTCTCCGGACTCACTCTCTGAAGAAGTACGTGCAGAGAATCAGAACCGCACGGCTTATATCGACTTTGCCTGCATTATGAATGGCGAAATGATAGAACCTCACGACGACATCGACGCAGAGCATATACTCGCACATCGTACGCAGATTACCTCTGACAGATTCTTATATGCTAAACCGGAACGCCAAAAAGCCATGATAAATCATATTCAGGGCGAGGTGTTTAAGTTGCAACAGCGCGTGAGACTACAAGAAGCCAGTATGCAGGGCTTATTGCTAGACCCGAACGCTCCTATAACCCCAGATGTGCCAGAACTCCCAGCGCAGGCTCCAATGGCTCCTCAAGGTATGCCAATGGCTCAACCAGCAGGCGGACTGATGGGCGGGCAGAGTATGGGCGACCAACTCATGCAACAGCAAATGCCGTCTCAAGGAATGCCTATGCCTCAAGGTATGGTAGAATCCGCAAACGCAGTCCAGCCAGTAGATAACATGGCAGGCGGAATGATGGGTCAGACCATCATGCGATAGTCGCGCAACATATATTTTGCGACATTGAACGTGTTTATGGTATAATGGAAGTATTAACATTAACCATTAAAAGAAAGGCAAGCAGCCAAATGGACGCAGACTTAACGGAAATTGCGCTTAATGCGCTAGAAGCCGCCGAATCCGCCGACGAAAAAGACACCTCGAATGGTGACGACGGTGGTGGCGACGAAAAAGACACCGGTGCTGAAGACACCGGCGAATCCGAAAATACCAACGAGGAAGAAACCTCGGAGGAAACGGACGAGGGAGAAGACGAAGCCGACGAATCAGACGACGGCGACGAGGAAGATAACGAGGAGGGAGAGGACAATGCCTCTGACGACGATAATAACGATAATGATTCTGGCTCTGATAGTGAGTCTGGGAAGTCAGATAAGACCTCCAAAAGCGTAAAGAAAAAAGAGGAGATGTCGGACGACGAGTTCGAGGAACTAGCCAAAAAGCGTGGCTACTCTAAAACTCCTACCGACGCTGATAAAAAGGCGGAGGAAGAAGCCCAGAAGCGCGCCGCAGCAGAAAAGGCGCAATTCGAGCGCATGACTCGCAAACCAGCGGAAGTGCCACAGGAAGTGTGGGACGATACGCCAGACAACAATAAGATTGTCTACAATAATCTACCTATTATTACTGCACGTGGTGCCAATGGCAAGACTGTCAACGTCAAGTTGCCAGACCAGTTGCCGGCAGACTTTAAGTTCGAGGACGAAAAGGCTCGAACGGAGTTTATGACAGCCATGCAAGAGCAATCAAACCGCATGAATGGTATGTTAAATGCCCTCAACGCGCGCGACGAGCGAATAAAGCAGGACGAAGCACGGTTAGCAGAAGCCCACAGGACGGTAGACGCAGTGAAAGCCCTCCAAAAGAGCGGCGCATTGCCTACACCAAAGGCTGAATACGGTACAAAGGAGTTCGATAACGACCCAGCCGTTAAAACCATCAACAACGTGCTTAATTACCGCGTAGAACGCGCCAGACAAGGCGTGAATCTGACAGTAGAGGACGCATTGACGCTTTACAAGTCGGCTCACCCTGACGAGTTCAAAAAGACGGAGACCAAAAAGGCTGATACCAAAGCCAAAGGCGACGAGGAACGCAAAAAAGTTGCGCAGAAGATAGCCGGTGGCAAGAAGTCGACCAACAAATCCGCAAGCGACAAAGCAAAGGGGGAACATAAATACTACAAGTTCGGAATGTCCACGCAGGACGTGCTAGACCGAGCGCTAGAAGATTTAGATTAAATAGGAGACAATCAAAATGAGTGATACTAAAGATACCAAAAAGACCGAGGCTTCAAAAGCCGAGGAAGTCAAAGAAGAAAAGGTAGAAACTCCGGTAGAGGAGAAAGCCGAAAAGAAAACCGAGGCACCAAAAGCCAAAGCCCCAGAGAAAAAGGTAGACACCTCACTAGAAGACGCAGAGATGGCGCAGGAACTCTTGGAGAGTTCTGTATCAGAAGCCAACGTGCGTTCTGGTGGCGCCGGTGGTAGGCTCACTATTCGTGAGGCGCTTATGGAATACTTTAGCCCGACAGACCTCGTGACGATTAAAAACCCGTTCGATTTCAATACCGGTTGGGTATATTCTGACCCGAAAGACATTAAGATAGAGCAACCTAGTGCAGAAACTCGTCGTGTTTACGGTGTAGGTAGGGATTATGCAAAAACTCGTATTCTCCGCGCCGGACAAGACATCACGATTCCGGGTTGGGAAGCATACGTCGGCATTACGCGATTCTATAAGCAGTGGTGCCAGCAGTCTTACAGAGGTGGCGTAGAAGCCTCCATGAATAACCCTGCTGTATTCAAGAAGTTTATGTCTATGGTTTACGATGGCATATTCGACCCGAATAAAGGCAAAGACACCGAGATTGACCGAGACGCAGCAGCACGTGCGGCGCTAGAGAGAGATTTAGGTTTAGCGGAGTAGAACAGTGGGCGCAGAACTCTCAACACTTATCGGAAACGGCGGGGAGTTGGCAGACTTACGCCAACTGCTCGCTAAAACCCGAAAAGAAATTGACGACGCCTCCGAATCAGGCAACGAGGCGTTGCTCAATTTACAATTAGAGTATGAGGAGTTGGCAGAGAAGAAGCGCGAACTGCTACGTGAGATAGAGAAACTAGAAAATCAACGTGACGGCTTGCAGGACAAATTGCGCGCCGCCGAAAATACATACGGGCAATATCTGAAACAGATTCGCGCCGGCAAGAAAGGAGAATAAATGCAAAAGAAAAATCCGTTTATGTGGTTCGCCTACCTCTGGAGGGCGGAGTTCTCAAACGGTAAGAAAATCACCCAAGACCCCGAAGACTTATACTCGAAGCATAACAGCAAAGCAGAATATAACCCCTCGTCGTTCCGTGACTTCCTCGATTATCAGGAAGAACACCCCAACGTACGACTGGTAAAGTTCTGCATTTTTAATAATGAAAAAACGTACACCGTGTCATTCGAGAATCCGAAGCGACCGGTTATCTACTACGACGAAAATAACAGATACGGAATACCAACCAAGCACTACGAGTGGTTTAAGTGCAAGCGCGACCTCGAAAACGTGCGACCAATATACTATCGGCGCATGGAGAAGAACCTACAAACGCAGGAGACAAAGATTCTGCACTACGTGATAGGATTCCAAGGCAACGAGGAGAACGGCAACAACTTCAAAAAAGAGTTAAAGGTGGTATAATAAGAATAAGCGTGTAAACCAAGAAAGGAGGAAATATGCGCGACAATATCAAACAAGCCATAATCGCAGCCATAATGCTCATTGTCGGCGTGGTCGGCGGAATCGTCGGCGGCACTCAAATCAGCATACAGACTGGCGAAGATGGTAAAACTAATATCACGGTGGAATCCTCGTATTCTCTGGAACTTCCTCAAGCAGAAGTTATCGAGACGGCGGACGGCGAGATTGAGGTTATAAATGCCACGCAGGTCGAAGCAGTGGACTCTCAAAACGCGTCGAACCTTACCGAATGTGACGAGAACGAAGAAGAATGCGGACTCGGTACCTATTACTGGGCACCAACTGATACGCCTTATATCTTCTATGATTACACCAAGAACCAATGTTGGAACACCGACGGGGCGTACGGCGGGCAGTGCTGGGATTACGGGGATTTATTCTGGCAAAACTACGCTGGACGTAGGTTGTCTACCTGTGGAACCGGAGCGGCTAAAGGCACATGGGCTGGCGATTGTAAGTATATCAACGCTGGCAACGACTTTACCCTCATAGAAGACCCGACACAATTACAGCCGGGCGACTGGGTTGTATTCAACAACGGTACATGGGGTCATATCGGCATGGCTCTCGGCTACTACGACGGTGGCTACATCATGCTAGCAGGTCAAAACCAAGGTGGCGCAGCGTGTCAAGGTGGCGGTGGCGCAGTCAACGTTATTAAAATCTCGTTAGGCTCGTTCGCTGGTGCTTTCAGACCGAACGCGTACATCGTACCGGAACCAGAACCAGAGCCGGAACCAACGCCTGAAAACTGCGACGTTATCGAAGTCAAAGCGGGTGATACACTCGGTGAGATTATGAAACGCTGCGAGGGCGAGATTAAGTGGGGGGAAGCCATGAACGACTATGCTCGCTCGTGGAAGTCCACTAAATATGTGCTTTACCCGACTGTCTATGATGGCTGGGCAAGCGCAGGCGGTTATGGATTGTTCGCTGGTGATACCATCGAAAGAATCAAATAGCCACCTAGAAATAAAGAGCGCTCGGGTGGGGGCGCTCTTTTTTGTGCTATAATGGTTATGAAAGGAAGTCAATACAATGGCAACGAACCTAGTTATAGACACGATTACGACTACCGAAACCACAATGTCTTTTCAAGTG
Source organism: Prevotella sp. (assembly GCA_017449725.1). Lineage (GTDB taxonomy): Bacteria > Bacteroidota > Bacteroidia > Bacteroidales > Bacteroidaceae > Prevotella. The sequence continues at coordinate 44,532 of JAFTFC010000001.1, forward strand.
GTTAATTTTGGCTCCTCGAGAACCGTCAATGTAAAGGTAGACAATAACGGAACCGTTGTATACAACTCCAACTATTACATCGGACAGTTTACGTACCAGACAATAAGCGTAAGCGGATTATCACCCGGAACGACATATACAATAACCGCAACAGCCTCTCCAGACGTGACGACGGCTACTGCCACGACACAAGGTACTCCGTCTACCACTAAAACTATTACCATAACCGGTAGAGCCAGAATCAGGCGCACGAAAACATCTACTATAATTGGGCAGGTGAGCATATACGCTGGAATCAAGGGTGGAGTCATGAATAGTGGCACGTACGGCGGTTTTGGCTGGGGCGGTGGTCTGTGGGGTGGCGCTTTCTCGGCTGGAATGAGGAACAATACGGAGATAGACGGTCAAGTACGAATCCAGAAGTCATACAGTGATACAATATCTGGGCAAGTGCAAATCAGACGTAGCGAGCAAACATCATTAAACGGTCAAGTACGCATTGAAAAGACGCAGCAGAGCGATATATCGGGTCAGGTGACGGTTTATGTACCCGGAACTACGTACATCGGCGGTAAAGTATGTATCAAGAAGACAGCCAGCACTGCTATATCTGGTAAAGTAGTAGTGGTAAACACCAACTCCACGAATATCAGCGGTAGCGTACGCATTAAAAAGGTCAGACAGTCAGACATAACCGGTCAGGTGCGAATCCGAATCACGGCACCAGAGAAACTACCTCAAACGTGGCGCAAACAAGACCCAGAGAAAGAACATCAGGACTGGAGCGAATCAGAAAAGCAACAGAGAGAATGGTCGACTATGGTAGACAAAACTGCGGACTCGTGGGAAGAAACACCTCAAGAAAAGGACGCGCAGGAATGGGAGAACGTAGACAAAGGTAGACAAACGTGGACTGGCTCCGATAAAGCCGATTCTACGTGGAATGAGCAGGAAAAAGCAGCGAAAAGTTGGAATAACGCGCCGGCAAAGAATACTCCGGACTGGGAGGGCAGAGACAAAGACGCGCAGGGCTGGAATAAGACCGAGCAGGAGAATCAGAATTGGAAGAAGTCGGCAGACAAACCATCGCAGGAGTGGAATTATCAGGAGTACGAACTCTCCTCGCAAACATAGCAAAAGCATGATATAATTTAATATAAGGAGATTAACAAAATGCTAACATTTACTCAACGAAAACAACAGGCGGCAAAGTTGTGTGGCATACACTATACGGAGCCAGAGATGGAGACGATAGTTCTTAATCTTAACCTAGCAGACAAACTCTTTCAGAATGCGGCGCGACGACCGTGGACTAGAAAAGAGAAGACAACAAACCTCGTCGCGAATCAGCAATACTATCAGATTGCAACTGATATGTACCGCGTGGCAGAAGTCAGGTGCAAGCAGGCTACGAGTAGCACTGTTATTGTTCCTCTCGAGGAAGTACGGTCAGAGCATGAGTGGAATAGATTAAACGCGTTCCCGAGTGCAGGAATGTTCCCGACCCATTTCTTTATCAGAGGCAATGACGAGATTGGTATATTCCCAGTGCCGGCAAATAATATCACGGACGGTCTCATGGTCGCCTACGAGCCGAGGATTCGTGATATGGGCAAAGACGACGTAAACTTTACCGCAGCAGTGACAGCGAATAGCACGACGATTACAGCCTCAACAAACGTATTCCAGCCATATATGGTGGAGAACTGGTATATCTACAACACGGACGGCACGGACGGCAACTACTACAAGATTCAGAAGTATATCAGTCCGACAAAGGTAGAGATTGAGAATAACTACCTAGGTGTGACTAACGCTTCAGCAAGCCTCTCCATGGGGCAGGTGCCACCATACCCAGAGGAATATCACGAAGCGAGCGTATTCTACGCGGTGTTTAAGTTCTTCGCAATGAGAAAAGACACGGATTCGAGCGCGATGTATCGTACACTATTCGAGGACGCGCTGCGACAATATCAGACACGCTACGGCAACAAGACAGTATCAGGAGTGGTGACTCCGGGCAGGAGACGTTTACCAAATATCACAGATGTATTCGCAAACTCAACTCTAACAGAGGGGGCTTAATATGAGCGTCGGCAATACTGGTTCAAGGCTTATCGGCAACACCGAGTTTTACGGTGGATTATCAACTGACGTCAAAATCGGTATCGAAAACTCATACGCAGACGCAGAATGTCTGGACGTGAGGAAGTCTCCGTCGCAAATGACAGTGCTGCCAAAGGCAAAATCTATCACAGCAAGCGAAACTAGCCCTATCGTAGCCATGACGCAGGATTCGTACGGAGTGGTTTATGGGATTCGAGGCGATGGTAAATTATACACGGTCGCTAACGACAACTCCGCTCTGAATGTGCTTAACAGCGCAACGCCGTTCGATAGTGGCATGGGGTTGGAATACTACACGACCGACGATTCGTTGTATTTCACCTCGAAAGATTACCGGTTCGGTTCATACGGGCAGATAAACTCGGTGCCGGCTGGAGAATCTACCACGAGAACTACGTTTACTACGATGGACGACAACGGGCGCTACGTGCGATACCCGATTGAGATTCAGAACTACGGCGAGACGGTATACTACAAGGCTAATACGACGGTAGACCGCTCCGCAGGCACCGCAACGTGCGCGGTTCCGACATCTGTGTCGGAAACAGACGCAAACAAGGCGTTGGTACTACCAAAGGCAAATAATATAGCCAAAATTGGCGTGTACTTCACGACTAAAGTGTCTTCTACGGTCTACTTGGTATTACATGACGAAAATAACAATGTGGTGCTTAAAAGCGCGAATAAGACGCTTACAGCAGGTTCTAATGAGTTGGTAGAGTTCGATATGCTGCCGAATCCGGGTACGTCTCTCGCCGTAGACAACTTCCCACACGTAAAGAATCCATGGAGCGGCGATACGAGCGAGGCTGGTACGGTTTACCACCTACATATTGTGGCTAGTACCTCTGGCAATTATGTCAAGACGAACACGGCAAACAATATGAACCTCGGGCTTTACTTCACGATAAAGACTTATGTGCTAAACTGGACTCGCAACGGCAAACACCCTCTGACGACGTTCGATAGAGTGTACATCGGCAACGGTCAATACGTCTCTGTAAAAGAGGCAGCGCCGCCGGATTACCTTAACGATTCGATATTTATTCAAAATGCGTTCCGTGTAGACGACGGCTACGAGGTCTGCTCGTTCTGTATGACTGACGACTACCTCATTGTAGGTGCAGAGAAGTTTAATATAGAGGGAGATAGACCGCAACAGGGCGGACGGCTCTATTTCTGGGACAGGTCAAGCGAATTGGCTTCGTTCACGGTGGACTGCCCGATGGGTTCTCCGAGTTGTATGCACAACATGGGCGACATCGTGTACGTCGTGGTAGGTGGTGCATTATACGCATATACTGGCGGCAAAGAACTCGTCAAGGTGCGTACGTTTAGAGGCACTGACACGGAGTTCTCCGGCTCGGCAACAGAGATTGTACAATACCCGAATATGATGGCTACGAGACGCGAAGTCATGATGATTGGCTACCCGTCATGGACTAACGCTACCTCTATAAAATATGGCATAAGGGCGTGGGGAGCGACCGACAAGAACTACCCGAACTGCTTTACGTATAATTACAGGATTCCGGGCGCTGCGGACGTATTCAACGACGACAAAAAGGGCTACGCTATATTCTGCGTGTATAATTTCGGCGATACGCTACTGTTCGCATACGGCATAGAGAATAAGGCAGCCACTCCGTCTACATGGACTTACGGGCTGGCTTGCGTAGACAACAAGTGCGGAACAGAGACAAAGTTTTTCTGGGAATCGCTACAATACGACGCAGGTTCTCCGGCATACGAGAAGATGGCGTTGCGTGTGGGCATTTATTTCGACGCATTACCGACTGGCTGTACGATTACTCCAAAATATCGCATTGACGACGGAGACTGGGTAGACGGCGCAGTTTCAGCAGGAGAGGGAGACCGCTACGTGCATTGTGAGGTCAACCAACGCTTCCACGAGATACAGGTAGGCTTTTCTGGCACGTCATTAAACGATTACAATACTCCAGCAATTAAACAAGTCGGTATGGAGATACGCATACTGAATGAGGAGGCAAAACTATAATGGCAGGTTCTGATTACTCCGCAAACTATGGCTACGACCCGCAGATTGCGGACGTGATACGCCCGCTAGGTCAAGGCACGGTCAAGAAGACCGAAAACGGATTTCGCACGGTTCAAAACGTAGAAGTAGGAGCCGGAGCAAAGCAAGATAGAGTAGATACATACAAACTTGCGACCGGTGTTTTAGTAGGTACGCAACAGGTGAAAGGTCAGATTCAGGTAGTAGACTCAAACGGGCGCAAAGTGATGGTGATGGGCTACGGTAAAGATAAGTTCTAGGAGGGAATATGGCAACTTTTATTCCGAACAAGTACAACCCGAAAGAGCGGTCAAACTATGGTGTGCGAGTAGCGCGCCCGGGTTTTGACGCTTCAACTTGTGCGCAGAATCAGTTGCTTTTTAACTCCGGGTGGGCGATTATGCAGATAGCGGAAGTGGTAGATTTCAGGAATCAGCCGGCGCAATATCTCTATATTATGACGACAAACACCACGGTTTACGATTCAGCCACTGGAACGTACAATTTCTCGGAGGAATCGGAAGAAGTGTCGTCGGTGCCATCAGGCTATAACAGCGAAAATGATTTTGAGACCTCGTTTTTCCACGACGTTTTAGTGAATAAAAGGTACGTCCTCAAGTCCGCTGGTGCTACGTATCACATTTATTATTACCCAGTAGAGCAAACTACGGTCGGTACGGTGACTACGACTATCAGCAGACGATGTTCGAGGTACAGCGTGTATAAAAAAGCGCATGGGCTGGATTTTGTACCGTTTTTCGCCAAGAGCGAGTGGCTTTCAGGAGTAAGCAACTGCGTGTTATTATTCAATATAGACATCAGGCGCGACGTGGATTACCCATATACAGAGGAGGCGTTGCCGCTCATTTCAAAGACCGGAGACTACGGCATAAAATCAGCGTCCATATTCGGCGAGAACGTACCCGGATTATGCTCGAATATGTTTAGCAAGTTAGTGCAGGCGGTCAAAACAGAGGAGACAGTGCAGGGAGACCGTGATATGGGCGGTGGCGATACAGACACGCGCGCAATATGGAGTCCGGTAAACACAGACGACCCAAACGAGGTGCCGGCGGGCGCTTTCCTCGACTACGAGATATATGCGTTCGTAGAGGACAAGTATTTCTCCGCTCCCGACGATGGCGGAGAGTATTACAGAGAGCAACCGGTGCAATATATGTCTGGTTCGTTCGGTGGCGCAGCAAAGGACGCGTGGGCGGTCACTACGTCGAGTTTTCAGTCCATTATGCAAGATAAGAACAGTCTAGTCGCACTACGTAAACCGATGGTGAGTCCATCGTATGAGGAGATTACGGTATGAGCAATTATGGATTCGCAACGTATGATTCAGAGACACAGAGAATACAGGGAATGGTAAACTCCAAGTTCCCGATATTCGGACCCCGATATAACGACATTGACAAGGCTTTTCGCACGATTCATATTACAGACACGTACCAGTCCGGCTTTATCACGTCTCCAAACGTCCATTTACCGCCGGCGCAAAGATACCAGACTATCGCAGACCAAGGCGTAAAGAGAATGCTTATCGCAACGATTCCGCACGGGTTCAAGCAACGTCCACTAGGCTATGTGACGTTTTCGGGGGCTTTCGTAAAGAATGTGCGGTGCCGGTGGGAGTATACCAACGCATACGATTACTACCAATACTACGCCCCGTCTACTAATCTGAATAACACGACCACCACAAACATTGACGCTATATCTGACGCGTCTGGTACTATTATGGCTACCGCATATACCGGCGACTGGAGCGCTTTCGCCCAAAACTATTTCAGCGTATCATACCCAAGCCCAATAATTTATTTCGTAAGGCAGGCTGGCGTTGAGATTCCGGGCGGCAACCCATACGAGGTAGAGATTGACGACACCAACGTCTATGTTTATCGCAACATATACTGGGTTGACTCGTACGTACGTGATTATTACTACTATTCAGAGGGGCAGAATCTGGAGTGGGATTTCAGGTCGCGGGCTAAAGGTGTAGTGGACTTCGCAGGGTCGTCGTTTGATATGACTCTGTATCTATGCCCATACACGATGGAGGAATTACTAACATGAATAGCGCACAAGCAGAGGCAGAATGGAGATATTACCTAAACAACCCGCCACAAAAAGCGAGCAGTTATTATAACCAGTCTTTCGTAGACCGGATTAACGCTGCGCAGAACAACCTAAATAACCTCGTAGCAGAGAAAGACAAGGCGTACTCTACGCAACAGCAGGCGTACAACGATTATGACACGTTCACCGGCAATATGCGCAGTTATAACGAGTATTATCAGGAAGCAGAAAACCAGTTTGGAGTCACGCAGGCTAAAGACGACTACGAATCCACCCAAAAAGCCCTCGCAATGACAGAAAGTATGCTCGAAGCGTTGCCGAGTTCTATTTCTGCGCGTTCTGGGCGCCGTCTGACGCAAGAACAGCGGAATCTGCAATATAATAGGCAGGCGGACGTTATAAACGCCACACAGGGCGAATTATCGCGCGCTGCGAATACTTACGAGCAGGCATGGAAGACGGCGAGAGAGAATCAGGCAGCCAAAGCGACCGCCGGAATGGTGGCGCAGCAGACCGAACAGCAAGACCTCGCGAGCAAATGGACGACACAATTACAGGAATACTACAACAAACTCAACTCGTACAACAAATCGCAGTACGAATTGGCGGCAGAGCGCGCTGCATACTCGCAATGGCAGTTGCAACAGCGTCTACAAGCCTCGGCAATATGGGAACAGCAGTTGCAGGCGGCAGGAGAGCGGTACAGACAAATACTCGCGACCGAGCAGGCGCAGAGACAAGCCAATGCACAACTCGAACGTCAAAAACGCGAATACGAAGCCGAGCAAGCACGTCTCAAAGCAAAAGACCGTCTGGCGCAAAGTCTCGTCAACCTGCACTGGGCGCAGCAAGGAGGTGTACGGGCGTGGTAAAGTATTTATGTTTTTCATTAAATGTGGTATTATAATAAATAAGACAACTGCTGAAAGGCACCCAGCCGGCAGATAAGAAAGGAAAAACAATGGCAGCAAGCAGTTATGATTCAGTTTGGAGAAGTCAGCCGGTTTCAGACTGGAACCCGAACGACGCCTCTACTGGTCACGATTTCTTGAATCAAATCGACACGCAAAAAGGCAACGTTGCTAATGCCGAAAATATCTACAAACAGCAAGCGGGTCAGGTAGCGGATTCGAGGAACACATATAACGACCTATTCAACAACAGAACCTCGTACAACGATATGTACAACGAGGCTAGACAAACCGCCGGCGTAGACGACGCAAAGGCGCAATATCAGAAGTCACTCGCAGCAGTCAATGGCGTACAAAGCGCAATGACGGCTCTCCCGAGTTCAGTAAACGCTAACTCTGGGCGGGCATTAACCCAAGCGCAGGCTCAAGCGGCGATGGCTAACAATATGAATGAGTACAACTCTACTCTCCAATACTGGCAGAACCAGAACGCCGGAGACCAGAATATGTACCAGACCGCATTATCAGAAGCGCAGAACCTCGCAGGACAGAACTTATCAGAGCAACAATACAACATCAACACCGCGCTTACAAACTACCAAGCGCAGATGGACGCAGCGCAAAAAGCATACGACCAGATTATCAACGAGCGCAACATATTGCGTACTATCTACGGTCAGATGTTCGACGACGAATACAACCATAGGGCGCAAGAAATCGAAGCGTGGGCGAATCAAGTACAAGCCGAAACTACCAGATACGTACAAGACCAAGAGAACGCGAGAAACGCAGCGCAGGTCGCAGCGCAGAACGCGTGGACTTCATACCTCAAACAGAAAGACGAAGCAGAGAAACAGGCTAAACTTAACACTGTCAAGAAGAACGACTTTATCGACTCGTACGGCAATATACGTTATACCGATAGCAGGGGCAATCAGCAGACCTCTTATGTGAACCCTACCACCTATACCGACGCTAACGGCACGAGAGTAAACGCGTACGTGGCTTCTCCTGAACAGTTGGCTCAAATGATGTACGGAGGAAGATAAAATGGGATTTCTGCTCGGTAAAACTGGTGCTGACTACTTAAAAGAGTACGACAAAGCCTACAAAGACACGCGACAGGCGCAAGCGGAGGCTGCCGCCGATTATTACGACACTCGCGACCTCTATAACGCGAATAAGGACTACTTTACGTCTATGGGAATCGAAGACCCAACCGCGTCATACTGGGGAAATAACGGGCAGAGAACCAACGCTTTAGAAGACACCATGTCGTCATGCCAAAAAGCCCTCTCTGATTTATCAGACGAGCGCGCAAAGGTAGCAAAGCAACAGAAGTACAACATCTACGGAGACGGTTTACTACCGTCGCTATTCGCATTAAACTCGTTCCACCAAGGCGGTACGGCACTACAAGACCTTGTCACCTCTGGTACGTCAAAGTGGGATTCCGGAGAGCGCGACGCTCTCTCTGATATAGGTGCGCTCGGAAACGCTGCCGTCACGACTGCCGCCTATGCAACTGGAATCGGTGGACTTGCGAAAGGTGCGGCTGGTGCTGCGGCTGGGAACGTGGCTAAAAAGGCTGCGACAAGCGCAGGACAGGCGTTTTTGCAAGGTGCAAAGGCTCCTGCGTTATATGGCGCGGTAGGTTCATTATCAAACTATCTACAAACCAATGGGCAAGACTCAAATATCGGCGGAGCGCTCGGAACTACGGCTCTCGGCGCTGGAATCGGTGGCTTGCTCGGTGGTACAGTCGGCGCGGCTGGCTACGGCATAAACAAACTAAAATCAAACGCTATCGCTGGCAATGCTGACGCGGCGCAGGCTGCGAATTACCTCAAACAGGCGCAAGATAAGGTCGGTGAATACCAAAAAGCCATGGCTGACGCTTCCAATCTAGGACTAGATACTACTTCAGAACAAGCGCTCAAAAATACATATAGGGAGTTGTCGCGAGCAAATCACCCGGACAAAGTGCAGGGAATAGCAGGTCTGCTCCCAGCGAACGCTAGCGAAGCAACTGTTTCGCCATACACAGAAGCAGTCACTAAAGGCACTGGAAAGGGGAATCTAATGTTCAGTGATATAGTGACACCAGAGGCGCAGGCGATAAACAATTCGGCACTCGAAGCGGCAGAAAAAGCCGCTGCAGAAAAGTTTAAGCCAGTGAGTGACGCATACAACACCTTACATGGCAACATCGGTACGCTAGACTTACTGAAAGGCGACGTAAAAGCGTATCAGGGCGCGCTCAAGAATATCACAAACCGCGCTACACGCGAATATATCGGCAATAAACTAGGCTCTACCGCCATCGGAAAGGTCGGAAAGACCGCTGGCAAGTTATTATCTACCAAGACCGGTAAAATAGCGGCTACGGCAGGCGGTGCGGCGGCTATCGCAAAACTGATTCCGAACGGAGAGAATAAAGTCGACTACGACAACCTGACCGACGAAGAATGGCAACAGATTATAAATTATTATAATAATGGAGGACAATAAAAATGAATAACTTACCTGCTCTACTCGGAAGCGCAGCAACTCGTGGATTAACCACGACTGGTGCTAACGCGCTTGCGAACGCAGCGGCTACGAGTTTAAGTATACCGCTCATATCAAAACTAGCGAATCCATCGGCTATTTCTACCGCCGCAGGGAACGCTATTGCTAACGCTGGCGCACAACGTGGCTCTATTGCGCTATCTCAATTATTGCCTACCAAGTCCGGCTCTGCCGTAGACGGTGTGATTAACCGCAATGCTGGTATTGTCCTCCCCAGTGCGAAAACTCCGTCATTTAGCGACGTGCTGGGCGAAAAATCCCTCGGTACTTACGGTGATATTACCGGACTGCTAGAAGCGGCTCAAGAAGACGCTACACGTGCTGGCGGTTCTCTCGCGAAGAATACTAGCAAAGGTCTAAAACAACTCAAAAAAGACGTTATTGCCGACGCTGCAATGAATCGGTCGGAACTCATGGCTGGCACTGCTGGCGGGGCTACGTCATGGTCTGACTTACCGAAACTCAAAACCTCCGAGATTAAAAGCCTTATCGGTGAATCTGGTGCGGACGTTCGACCATCTCTACGTGGTAAACTATCAGAGGTAAACGGACGTTCAATCGGCGACCCTGCGTGGGGCGAGACATTTCCTGATATGACGCTAGACCGTACCGGCGGTGGATTCCAAGGCGATATTAACGATATACTAGACAGGTACGATACCGCATACGAAGCGAGACACGCTGGCTCTGACTTTACAGACGATAATATCGCTAGATTCTTACAACTCAACCCAGAAGAAGACGCAAAATATTCGCAACTCGTTGCCGACGTGGTAAACGGCAAGCAGGAGATTCCGATTAACCAATTACTAGGAAAAGGGCAGTCTATTCCGGTACGAACCAATGCAGAAGTTAGCGGAGTGACTGCTACGGAGCCTATGGTAAACGCGACAACGCCTGCCACGGACGCACAGGCGGTGTCTAACGCGACAAAATCTACCTCTCCAATCGCTCCAACTCGCGGAGGCGGTCTGAATGAGGCTCAAGATAATGTCGCCGAGGCGTTTAATCTCTCCGGCGCTGGTGCTGGACAGGGTGGCGGTGGTGGTAGAATCACCGTCGGCTCGACAGCCTCGCCGGAGGATTACGGCTTCAACCAACCACTAGAGAACGCAGACGGGCAGAAAGTTATTAAGATTCAAAGCAAAGTCGGCAAATCCACATGGAAGCAAAAGAGCGCAGACTTCGATACTCGCAACTGGCTAGACAGCATGAACGCTACTAGGGCGCAATATCAGGACGTATTCGCAGATAAAAGCGGTTCGGTCGGCGGTTATTACAAAAATGCCGCAGAACGTGGCTTGAGGAACGGTTTACAGCGCTCAAACTTCAAAGAGTCAGTGCAGGCTATGCTAGACGCTCGCATGGACATCGTAAACAGGGCGGAAGCGTTAGCAGCGGACAACGGATTGACCGTGGCGTTGCCAGACATCGAACTTACGCCGGCAGAAGCCCAGAGCCTCATGTCAAACGGCGTGAACCTCGACATGGCATTGCAGGAGGGCAGGCTTACCCCTCCAGACGCAGAGGAATTACATCGCCTATTACAGAGGCAGAGTGTCAGACTGCGCGATTCTTCAGACGCGGCAGCGCAAGAGCGTGGGCTTGCACTTAAAAACGCAGCCAAAAAACTATCTGATTCTATCGACAAGACCATGGACACCCTCGGATTGAATTATAAAGACGAGTTCTTAAAGAATACCGGTGCTATCGGGGAAGATATGCAGTATCTCAACAGCATTGCGAGCAACGGGAAAGACCTCAAGTTCTCCGAGGTACGTCGCGATATGTCAGACCTCATGTCATTAAAGAACCTCGAGACAAACAAAATGAAAGCCGGCAAGACATTTAATATCGCAGGCGTAGATACAGGAGTGCCAAATCCTCTAGGAACGGCTACGGAAAAATTGAAAAGCAAGTTCTACCAAAAAGCAGCGCAGGCAGAAGTCAAACTCGGCGGAGCAGGTGGCGGAACTGGCGGTGGAACTACCGGTGGCGGTGGCTACGTGTTCGATAATGGCTCGCGGAGTAGTCTATCTGGCTTGCTCGGCAATGCGAAGAAGATTGCACCTTATGCAGTAGGTGCTGGAATTGGTCTCATGATGGGAGGAAACCGCGGTGGTGGTGATTCAGACATCGAAGCGCAGAATACGTCAATGCTAGGCGGGAATACTGCTCAACCTACACAAGAAACGGTCTCTGACCCATATGGTGAGGTGACAATCGGTGGTTATACTTACGCAGAACTCGAAGACGGCTACTTTAACGCTATGGCAGCCGGTGATACGAACGCAGCGAAACAAATCGCCTCTCTGATGGACGTATTAGAGGGTAGAGTTAGCCGTATATCAGAGGCACAGGAAAAGTCTAAAGAATCCTCAACCATGAGTGCCGGTATGAACGTACTTAACCAACTCTACGCTCTCTACAAAAAGGCTGGAGGCTCGCAGGGAATCATTGGCGGTACATTTACTGGTGCCATGAATAATATCACTGGTGGCGCATACAATACCGACGTGGCTACTTACGACCAAACACGCGCACTTACATCGTCATTGCTTGCAAGGGCGCTCGGTGAAAAGGGTACGCTCTCTGATACAGACCGAAAGTACATCAACGACAACTTGCCGAAGATGACGGACGACCCAGCCGTGGCAGAGAAGAAGTTTAACGCAATTTATCAGTTGCTCGAGGCAGCACAGTAAGGAGGCTCAATGGGCGGAGACATTATACCATACGCGGCAGGGCAACTGTCGAATCTACTAGGCGGAGCGGCGAGCAGGGCAGTCGCTCCAGCCATAACTAACGCAGCGGCAAAGTCTGGCGGAGTTATGATGTCTAACCTATTGGGAAACGCAACTAAAATACCGGTGGCGCAGGTGTCTACTCCGGCGCAACAAATCTCCGTAAAAGAGCCAGAGATGGTAGACCTATTTAGAGGAATGTCGGCTAAAACCGACGACGACCTCACGAGTTTTGTAAAAGACCTCGCGAATAGGGAAGTGCAACCAGCCACTTATGGTGGAGGGAATATGCAGGGAGAGGGCTATAACTTCTCTACTGGTAAAGACGTGGCGGAGTATTATGCTACTCGCAATCCTATTAACGAAAGTCGAACCATCGTCTCTACTAAAGTGCCAAAGAACCGGTTTATCACTCAAAACGAACAGAACCAAAACCGGCTTGTGGATTTTGTGCGCCGTGCAGAGGGGCGAGGCTACTCATACGAGGACGGCTCGAGCGCAGCGCAGGGCTTGAAAGATATGCAAAAATACTTTAAGAAAAACGGTATACTCGGCGTGAAAAGCAATAGCGGCGGAACTTACGTTATCAACAGCAACAGCGACGACTGGCTAAACAATCTCAAAGTGCTAGACGCAATGAAAGGCAGGAGAGAGGGAATCACGCAGGATTCGGAGTTGCTATCGAGGTTGCAGAACACCGTAGACCAAGAAATAAACAACAAAGTGTCGGGCTGGGTGGATTCAGGCTATTTAAGGGCTAGAGGAAACATGGAAAAGGTGGCGGAATCGGCAGGAAATACCAAAATCGACAAGGTTTATAACGCCATTGCCAAGTACAAAGAAGCCAACAAACAGAATATGGTGCGCGATATGATAGAATACTACGATAATGACAACTTCGACTGGGCAGGTTTACAGAGGAGGGCGGAGAAGATAGTAAAAGCCGACTACGGCGACCAAGTATGGAGTGACCTAAAATCAGTGGTAGAACCGGCAGTGAATGACGCGCCAAGCGAAGCAGCGCACCAGACTAACGTATCAGTATTACGCAACTTCCTAAATAGCAAGTACAGCGATAAGATAGTAAAGGCGAGTAGAGAACTCGTAAAGCCGGGTACTAAAATATACCGCGTAGGCACTCCAGACGGTATATTCTGGTCTACGAAAAAGAGCGTCGGCGCAGGTTATGACGGAGCCGAGAATACAGCCATATTGAAAGCGAGCGACCGGTATATCGCGCCACAATTTACCGGTCTAGTGAAAAAGACTTTAAGTGACGAGTCAGAGGTTATCTTTTTGCCACGAAAATAACCAAAAGCCTATTGACAAAACCGAAAGGGTGTGCTATACTGGAGGTATAGTCAATAAGCAAGAAAGGAGCAAAAAATGACTAAAGAAAAATCCAATAAATATGCGGTCTTAACCGACCAAGATATTAAAATTATCAAGAGTGACCCAGAGGGTCTAGCGGACTACGTGATTCGCAACAAAGTACGCGCTACTCGCAAGACTATGATTATCATATCTATATTCGCAGTAGCAGCCGCTTTCGCAGCAGGTGTATTCTGCGGTATGGGAATCACGCGCGAGTCTATTCCTAACAATGTCGTGCAAATCAAAATCGGCAACGATGGCGAGGTAGCGAGCGACATCAACACCGAAGCCGAGGGAAAATAGACGGCTCGGCGGCGGAACCCGACCCGACCGAGCCTCTTACAGGGTGCGACCTAGTTCGTCACGAGGTATCTAAATGGTCTGACTGGGACGTAGACGTTATGGTGGCAATATCTCAAGCAGAGAGCCACTGTCGTACTGACGCAGTTGGAGACACGAATATCACGTACGAGTATGCTGGTCGCACCTATGGCTATTCTATCGGCGCATTACAGGTACGGATTCTGCCCGGACGTGAACACTGCGAGGACGGGGAGAACTACTGGGAGTGCGCGCATAGTATATGGCAATCACAGGGCTACCGCGCATGGAGCGTATGGTCGAATAACAAATATCTCGATTTTATGAAGTAGCGGTTGTATGTTATAATAGTGTTATATTAACCTTATCGCGAAAAGGAAGAAAAAATATGACAGCAACCGCAACATGGTATGAGAGGAACGGAGCAAGTGGTTCTACCACGAATACAGCCGTCTCTAACTGTGACTGGAAGTCAACGGACGACGCGTCGGCTTCCCGCATTAACTACCCCGTGACAGCGGGCAACAATTCATACCACAAATATAATTACGTCGCATTTACTGGCGCATTTAACCAGATTTCAAACGTCAAAGTGGCGCATACATCAGGTACGCTAGGCACTGGCATATCTCTAAAAGGTAAAACTACCAATACCTACGCTACACCGGCGACATCTGCTCTCGGTAGCGCAACCGATATGACATCTCCGACCACTATTTCTAGCGGTCTATCTGTCAAACTCGGCACAAGCGACCCGACATACGCCACGAATAACACGCTATCTAGCGCTGGTTATACGGCATTTATTATTACGCAGGTACAAACTACGTCGTCTGCGACAGCCGGTGATTCTGGAACTGCTACATTGACGCTGCAATACGACGAAAACTAGAAAGGAGACAATATGGCTGATTTTGAACACAATAAAGCCAATCTGGGAGCGGCTACGCTATCGTCAGCCATAACCAGTTCGCAAACGAGTATCACGGTAGACGCTAGCGACGCTAGTACATTCCCCAGTACTCCATTTTATGCGACAATATCTCCAATCGGCGAAACTCCGAATCTTCTCAACGCAGAAATAGTAAAAGTGACCGCAATATCTTCCGGAACTCTCACTGTGGCGCGCGGACAACGCAGCACAACGGCAAAAGCGTTCGCAGCAGGCTCTGTCATATTTAATGGCGTGTATACGCAGGATTTAGACTATGCACAAGCCGTAGGGAGGGCGTTTTTCACGGCTTCCTACTCCGCAGGTGTATTCTATATCAACAACGCTATGCTGCCTACTACCCCGACAGATGGTATGTCTATAAGAGTGATATTTTCGCAAGATGTCACCACAGGGGCAGTCGGCGTATCTCTGAACAACGGCACGACGTACAATGTTTACGCAGGCGCTGCCATAACGTCGGACCACGGCTCCGCTACGACGAATCCGCAAGTAAAGTCCGGTATAATTTATGAGTTGGTATTCTATAATGGCGCATGGTACGTCATGAATCTACCAGCCAACAACTCGATAACGTCGGACAATATAGATTTTACGACATTGCGCAAGGTATTATACGATGGCGGAGACACTGGAACGACGGGCGATGTGGCGCTCTCCGAGTCTGCTGCGAACTACGAGTATATGGTGATTTATTTCCGACCGAACGACGGTTATTTGTCAAGCACCAAAATACGCAACCCCAACGGCAAACGAGCGTTCTTGATTTCTGGCTACGCCGGTGGCGGTACCTCTGACACTTCGGGCTGGAATATTAAGTTAAAGGTGGTGTCTATATCTGGCACGTCGATAACTCCATTCGCTTACAAGGAGTATAACGGCTCCGTGGCGAACTCAAACTATATCTATATTACAAGGATTGAGGGCTGGAATATCTAGCGGATTCTTCGTGCTATCATATACCCATCATAGATAGAGAACGACAGACTAGCCGCGCCTAAACGCACTGCTGCGCGAAATCTGCCAGAGGTGCCGGTGGCTTTAGCGATAATTGACGCAATTCTGCCTATACCTACACTATCAGTAAGCGTAGAACCTGCGGCAGCCACGGTAGAGAACCCAGAAACAAGGTCTACCGACAAATCGAACTCCGCAGACTGCCCCCAACCGAGAAAGTTCGTACGCACCTCTAACTCATAAACCGCGTTTTGTACCGTATCAAAAGTTAAATCCCAGCCAGACGGGTAGTTGTTCGCCCATGCAGTAGCGCTAGAGGTCATATTCACTCGCTTGCAGGCTTTATAGTTGTATAATGTCGTAAAATCTATATTCTGCGACATAAAACTATTGACACTCGTTCCGGTTATGATAAAATGATATTGAGGCTACACCCACAGCGGGTGGGCTTTTTAGTATCAAAAAATAATTAAGAAAGGACAAACTATGGTATTTAGTGAAAGAGTCACTGACATTACCTACAACGAGATTCTTCCTACGATTGTAGATTTCGTCAACAACTCCAACATCTTTACCGCTCGTGTTATGTCTAACGTAAAGACTTGGCGCGGCGTAAATATCAAGCAGCCAATCCGTATTGCTAACAGTACGACTGGCGGTTCGTTCGATGGTCTCGATACTTTCGATACCTCTACTACGAACAATACCCGTACCTTGACTTGGTACGTGAAAGCCTACGAACAGAGTGTGGTCGTTCCGGGCATTGAAAAAGCCGTAAACGGCAACAGCGAGAAGCAGGTTATCTCTCTCGTGACTGACCGTCTCGACGAGGCTAAAATCTCCCTTACTCAAGCCATCGGCGATTTGCTTTATGGCAACGGTGTGGGCAAAGACATTGAGGGTCTAGGACTTATCGTAGACGATGGTACTACCTCTGCAACTTACGGTGGTTTGAACCGTAGCGAAGTTGCTGGTGCTAACGCAGACGTGACTGCTGCTGGTAGCGGTATTATCTCGCTCGCATTAGTCCGTAGCGAAATGACCGCAGTTTCTGCTGCTGGTGCTGGGCAAGAAGCCCCAACAATCGCTCTTACGACTCCTGAAGTTTGGGATTTGTTCGAGTCTCTATTGACTCCTACCATCTCTGCTCGCTATGATGTCACTGATGTTAAGGGCTACAACCGCGTATCTGGTAAAACTCCTATGGGTACTACGGTTCCTGAAAGCGAACTCAAAGGCGCTGCTGGATTCGTCGCTATCTCATTTAGAGGTCGTCCAGTCGTGGCTGACGACAAGTGTCCTGCTGGCTTATTCTTCTGGCTAAACGAACACTATCTGTCATTCTACCGCTTACTCTCTAGCGATTTACGCTCGGTAGATTCTAACCCGACCAAGACCGAGGGTGCGAACGAAGACATTAAACAGCCATCGTTCTTGCAACTCAAGGACTTTATGTCGCCAATCAACCAATTCGGTGAAATTGGTGCCTTAATCGTGATGGGCAACCTCATCTGTAAGGCTCCTCGCCGACAAGGTAAGATTACTGGTATCACTACCACGGCTTAACCAACTTCCGGCAGGGGCAACTCTGCCGGAATGAACGATAATTTAATAATTTAAGAAAGGAAAAGCATTATGGCTTCTACTATTGACAAAACCATACTCGTAGAGGGTGGGTTGTACAACGTAGACACTGCGCCTCGCTACCCATTAGGGTTTGAGGTGGAAGACGACAACGGTAAGAAATATCGCTACATCAAAGCGACTGCTGCTCTTGCTGCTGGTACGTCTTACGGTCTCGCTGGCTTTACTGCCATGACCGCTACTGCGGCTAACGGTGGTGCTGCCGTGTCAACAACCACTCCTAACTCTGCTGTCTCCGGCGATTTAGTCGGGCAGATTGTAAAGGTGACTCGTGGTGGCAACGTTATCGGCGCTTACCCAATTACCGAGGACATCTGGACTTCTGGTACGGCTCACACCGTAAAAATCCCAGAGGTAAAGAGTGGCGATACTCTCGCTCTTGTGGGTACCAACGTCGGTTTGTGTGGCGGTTCCGCCTCCTCGACTGCTGGTGACACCAACGGTATACCTATGGCTCCTATTGCTTCGGGTTCCTACGGCTTCGTATTACTAGCAGAATACTAGACCGATAAACATTAACGCTAGAAAGGGAAAAATCTATGTCTTATAACATTGAAAAAACCAATCTGGCAGAGGGGCTACTCGAGCAAGTCGACATTAAGCCCCGGTACCCTTTAGGGTTCCGCACTCGCGACGCAGAGGGTCGGGAATACGTCTACGTAAAGGCTATTGAAAACCTTACGGCAGGCGTACCCGTCCTAGGCGTCGCCAGAACGGGGCTTACTATTGTATCAGGGTCTGTTTCAGATAGGTGCTTTAAGATAAGCGCGGCTCAACCTAGCCTCGCAACTGACAATTTTAACGTCAACGAACTAAAAGGCACTCTTATTAAAATCACGGATTCTAACAGCCAAGTAAAAGGCGTATACCCGATTACAGACGCTAGTTATGATGGTGTGAGGTATTTAGTAGTGTGTCCGGAAGTGAAAACAGGTGACACGGTAGCGTTCGCAAACGGCGCTCCAGTGGTTGCTGCTGGCGGTGCTTCTTCTACCGATGGTGGTGCTATTAACTGTACTCCTATTGCTGATATGGCAGAGGGTACGTACGGATTCGTAGTACCTGACACGGCAAGCGGCGCTCCTGCAAACTCTGGCTCTCATAACGTGACTCGTGGTAGGGATTTAACCAGTCTATACACCATAGACGAGTTATCTGCCAAGGTTCAAGCCGGCGATTTCTCCGACATTTATGTAGGTGACTATATCACCAAGAAAGTAAAGGTCGGGAATAACACCGAGCGTGAGTTGGATTTCGTAGTAGCAGGTATTGACTACTGGTACGGAATCGGCGACCAAGGGCAGGGTCTCGAAACACATCACCTCTTAATGGTGCCAGATACGGCGTTCTATGAACTCGCGCAGATGAATGGTACTAACACCACTACTGGCGGTTATTACGGTTCTGCTATGCACGGTATCGCAAGCCCGGCGTATACTGCTGGTACTGGCGGTGCTTTGACGAGCGTAGTGGCTGATTACGAGACGTTTTTGCATACTACACTGGGTGCTAATGACGGTGAATATACATTTACCCACAATGGCTCCAAGTGGCAATATGATGGCGCAGACGTTGGCGCTAACTTGACCTCTTATGGTATCACCTACTCCGGTACTCCGGTGTCTGGTGACGAGATTGTACTCACGTTCGCGAAAGGGAATCTTGAACCATATCGTCAAGCGATTTACGCAGCGTTTGGAGACAGCCATATATTGACTCACCGTACATATATGACGACATCGACTTCTGCCGGTGCATGGCACAATGCCCGCGTGGAACTCATGAACGAGTGTATGGTTTACGGCAGTAAAATATACGCCAACAACAGCGAGGGTGAGCGTGTTGCGCCAATTCAGTTGCCATATTTCCAAATGGAACCTCAAATGCGCATTGCGCACCGTGGCAAGGGTGGTTCGCGCTACAGCGCTTGGTTGTCGTCTATCAACAGCGGTTCTAACTTTTGCAGTGCCAACTACTACGGTCTTGCCCACGCCAGCACCGCGTCCGGCGCGTTTGTCGTTCGCCCGTATTTCCTGTTCGCCTAAATCCGACCCCCCTTGTGGGGGTCGTCCATGTATCACCCAAATAAGGAACGCAAAATGTCAGTAATCAAAAACAAACGCAGTCTGTCAGATTTAGAGTTCTTTCACAATGCGATAAAATTACGCACGACCATGACCGATTTGTTGTTGCGCGATTTTGGCGTCAAAGCCAAAAACAAAAATGCGCAAGTTTACCCAAAAAAGTTCAAAATGGACAAAGAGGACGGCGAACGGTTTATAGAATTGTGCGAAAAATACCAAATCACGTCAATCATTGAATCATACCCCGATTGGTTGATAAACGAAATGCGAACAAGCATTTTGGAAAATCTGCGCCAATTGCTCGCAAATATAACGTCCGCCAATTCAATATACCCCGTGTGTATTGACGAGTGGACGGAACGTCGTTTGCGGCAAGACCGGGCAATAGGGAACTGCGAAACCCTATTACAAGAAATGGCATACGTCATTGCGGTCATGCCGGTGGACGCGAACAAATATATGCGATACGTTGACATGATTGAACGTGAAATCGCATTGTTGAAAGGCTGGCGAAAATCCGACAATAAATTGCGGAATCGGTTGCTTAACAAGAAAAAATGATTTTATGGGGCATTTCCCATATCGCGCAACAACGCTTGGTTGTCGTCTATCAACAGCGGTTCTAACTTCTGCAATGTCAACAACAACGGCAATGCCAACAACAACAACGCGTCCAACTCGAATGCTGTTCGCCCGATTTCGTGTACCCGTGCTATGAGTAGGCTAATGCCGACACGGAATACAGGAAAGGGGAGATTGTCCCTCCGTGAGGTAAACATATATCTTGACGCGACTAGATACGTCTACTGTCGCTGTGAGCGAGATACAAGCAATGAACAATATAGAGAACATATCAGACCCAAACAAACTGGTGGACGCCTTTAATAAGGCGGCTGCTGGCAGTATATGGAAAAGTTCGGTACAAAAATACGAAGTAAACCTGCTGAAGAACATTCGCAAAACGCAACTCGCGCTAGAGAATGGCACATACAAGCAGGGTGATTTTTTAGAGTTTGAACTTAACGAGAGGGGTCATAACAGGAGGATTAAGGCTCTCGGAATCGCGGACAGGGTAGTGCAGCGCGCTCTCTGTGACGAGGTTCTGATTCCGGCTTTAACTAAATATATGATATACGATAATGGTGCTTCGCAAAAGAATAAAGGTGTAGACTTCTGCCGGCGTCGGTTGGAGACTCACTTGCATAAATACTACCGTCAATATGGCAATGACGGCTATTTTTTACACGTAGACTTCCGCAAGTTCTTCGACAATATACGCCACGATAAACTTATAGCGGCGTTCGAGGCTAAACTAGGCTCTGGCGGCGTTATGCCGGTGCTAGAAGAAATGATAAAGTCGTTCCGCGTAGATATATCGTACTCGGACGAGGATTTGCTGAATCAAGTTTTTAATTCGATGGAATACGCCAGAATCCCGCAGTCTAAAAAGACCGGTAAGCGTTATATGGCAAAATCCATGGGGATTGGCTCGCAGATTTCGCAGGTAGCAGGCGTATTCTTCCCTAGCCGAATCGACACGTATTGTAAGGTCGTACGCGGCTGTAAATACTACGGGCGCTACATGGACGACATCTACATCATACATCACGATAAAGACTTCCTACGCAGCGTTTTAGAGGGCATACGCGAGCAATCTGCGGAGATAGGGCTGTTCATAAACGAAAAGAAAACACAGTTGCAGAAACTCCAGCACGGCTTTACGTTCCTCAAGGTAAAATATAACCTAACGGAGACCGGCAAGATAATAAAACGCCCGTCACGCGACAATATCACGCGCCAGAGGCGAAAAATGAAGAAGTTTAAGCACTTGGTAGAGGAGGGGAGAATGTCGCAAGAGGACGCTCGCAACGAGGTCAAGTCATGGCTCGGCTCGAATAAGAAACTCAATGCTTACCGGACGTGCCAGAATATACGAAAATTATACAAGGATTTATTTTACGAGGATTTGGACATATAGCAAGTCCGTGTTATAATAAAATATGAGGAGAATAAAAAATGGAAGAACAAGAAACTCTATATCTATTCAAAAATGAATACGAAATACAAGCCTACGCAGGAGAAGTCCTGACGAAACGTGTCGGTGATATTATCGTAGAAACGATTGTCTCACCAACCGTAGAACAATTAAAAGACTTTGGCTACAAGCCTCTTAAAAACACCGAGCGCCCAGTAGAAAAGCCGGGCTACGCTATCGAAACTTACTACGAGAACCAGCCAGAAGTTATATTGCAGTGCTATCGCTACGTGAAAATTGACGAAGAAGACGCAGAATAAATAAAGCCCCTCTTTCGAGGGGTCTTTATTATTTCTTATGCAGGTCTGCGAAGTTTTTTGCTTTTTGCTGCGCTATTTCTTCCTGCGTCCATACTTGCACCACTCCCTCTTTGTTCTCGTCGGAGGGGTCGAAAGTACATACGATGGTCGGGTCGTTTGGAATCAGTTTGTCCATTACTAGCGACGCTCTGATATACTCTGACGCTAGACCAAACGAGGCTTTGGCTTGTACCTCGCGAATCGTCTTTGCCATATTTGAATCTTTACGCGCTTTCATTTGAACTGCGGCGTTTGCGGTGGCATAATCAAGCCCTGCGAACGTCGAATATATTAGTTTTAAGTACCCTATCTCGTGGGGTTTTAGGCTAAACTCTTTCATGCGTCCTCCCATTCTTTATTAAGTTTGTCTAGTGAATCATAGAAGTAGTCTGTATGGCTCGTCTCGGTGCCTTTATAGTGGTATACACGCAGGCAGATTGGCATAGCCGGAATACTGCTTACTACGGTTTGTGCGGTGTATATTTCGTCTTCTCCGCGGTGTTTTACGTTCATTTTCTCTCCTTTATGAACCCGTACTCGACTGACTCTTTCGGGTAGTGTTTGATAAAATCTGGGTTTGGCTTCCCGTCCGGCGTATATGGCTGTATTAGGTCTACATCGTGCTTCTGATATTCCATCATGCGCCGTGAGGTTTGAGTCTGCTTCGCCAGTGGCGGGAGTTTGGTGCCTCCCGCCTTTTCGTCTGGGTAGTATTTGCCATTACGCAGCACTCCCATATTCTGCTCCCTCTTGTATCTTCTTAAAGTTCTCGTTGCGGATTTCGTCCGGAGTCTTTGGCACAATGATATGCTTGGTAGATTGGTAGATTTCTTTAGGCTTCTCGAACGGGTCTGTCACCTTTGCCGGAGTTGCCTTTACCTCGTCTATTTCGTCGCGCAAGCCACGTGCTACGTCGAATAGGTGGGCTACTAGGTCTTTAGTGTCCATAACGTCCTCGTCGATTCTACGAATAAACGCCAGAATCGCAGCGAACAATATAGTTATACAGATTGCCAGAACGATTGCTACTGCTAGTGCTATTCCCATACTCTGTCCTTAAAGACCAACGCTCTCGTGGTCGTGATTAGTTGCGCTACGACGGAGTGGCTATTTATCACTGCCTCGCGGATTACGATTGCTGGGTCAATGATGTTTGCCCGAATCATATTTTTGCTCTCGTGAGTCAATAAATTATAGCCCTCGCCCGGATTGTATTTTGCTTTTAGTAGTTCTGGCTTTGCGTCAGAGTTTATTAAGAGGTCGTAGTATGGCAGGCGTAGGTACGGTAGTTTACGCTCGTCGCCGATGTCGCGCAAGCATACACCACCACCAGCCACAACACCGCCTGTGAGGGCTGTTTTAGCCGCACACACGGCGTCGTCAATGCGGAGACGGGTTTCTTTACGTTCTGTGTCGGAATTGCCGCCTACGTAGATATTAGCAATGGAAGCGGTCAATCTCGCAATGCGGTTCTCGTATTCTAGCCGGTGATTCGGAGCCACGGAATCGCGCTGCTTTTTGATTTTCTCGATAGCCTCTTTGAGTTCTTTGGAGTCTGCGCCTTTGCCACCGATAATAGTGGTTTGTTTGCGCGTGATAGTAGCACTGTCTACGCTACCGCACATGGTAGGCTCCCAGTCTTTCGGTTCGCCTCGGAACACTTGCCCCTGCGTGTACAATGCCACGTCCTCCAGTACGTTTGAGAAAGCGTTTGCCGGCGGAGTGACTACCATAATGTCCAGCATGGGCTTTGGCAGCGTAGATAAGAACTTGAGCGCGTCATTTATCACGTTGCCGAATATAAGCACCTGCTTCGCTCTCGAGGCGTGTAGTTTCTCGATAATAGGTACGATTTCGTCCTGTCTCGATATAGTCGCGCCCAGAATCACTACCGGTACTTCTCGCAAGACTGATTCTTTAGAGGTTTGGTCGTTAAAAAACATTTCATCGGCTGCGCCTGCTTCGATATACACGCCGTCTACGAACTCCACGGAGGTTTCAGAGGTTCCGGTGTAGATTACGTTTACGCCTCCGAACTCCCCTACATGAGAGATAACGTCATATACGAGCGCGCCTAGCCCCTCGTCTCCTGCGGAGATTTCGCATACGCCACGTAGGTTGCGGTCGTCGATTTTGGACTTGGTGCGAGCATTTATGCTAGATAGAATGGACGGCACGTACGAGCGGATTTCTCGAGCCGCTTCGGAGCGTGTCATTTTACGTTCGCTGATTAGGGTTTTCTCTGCATACTGGTATAAGTGATACGCCAGAATAGCGGAGAGCGTAGTGCCATCGCCTGCCGTGTCATTTGTACGCTTTGACGCTTGCTTGATTACGGAGATTGCGATGTCCTCTACTGCGTCGTCTACCTCGAGCGTGTTTATGTTAGTCACGCCATCATGTGAGATAGTTGGAGCGTCTGCGCGGTTTTCGATAATTACATTGCCGGACGCTGCGCCATAGGCGGCGGAGGCTACATTGAACACCTTTACTACTCCTCTAGTGATTCCCTCACGGAGTTTGTCTCCCTCTACGATTTCACGAGTGTATAATTGGTGACCCATTATTTCTCCTCCTTTAGCACTACGATTCGTCGGTCGATGGCTTTAACATCGTGTACCCCGATAAACTCAACCATGATTGGTGATTCTTCGTCATTTAATTGCAACGGCACTTCTATTGCGTCGCTGTCGTCATACACAACGAGGTCTCCTTTATTGACAGAGCGATATTCGGTCTCTGCGAATCCATTATCGAACTTGCCCGTGTGCCTCGTGAGAGTCTCCGGGTTCCCAATTATGACCTCACCGAATCCGTGCCGGTCGTATTTCTTCTCTGTGCGAACGATGTCGCTATTACCACGCAACGGTTTGACTACGATTACGTCGTATCTCAACTCGAGCGAGGAAGCCTTAATTGCTGGCATAGTTTTTCTCCTTTCGTGCGTTATTTATCATATTTCGAGTTTACCACAAGCAATTCCGAAAGTCAACAACAAAAAATCGGCTCCGAGCCGTGTGGAAAGCCCCCAAAGAAACGCAAGAAAGGAGTTTAATTAGGGGCTTACCTCTATTCTACCACATTGAACAAAAAATTACCACAACAATTTTTTGACAGGGGTTTATGTTGTAAAAAAAACACACGTATTGACATTTTGAAACGCTTGTGCTATTTTAATCTAATTTCTAATAAGTAATACTAATAGTAGTAGTAGGGTCTGTGGAAAACTCAACATTTCGCCTCTGTCGTTCCCCTTATGTTTTTCTGTGGAAAACTTGTGCATAACTTGCTAAAAAGTGTGGATTTCGTGTGTAAAAGTGCGAAAAACATAACCATTTTCACCTTTTAATGAAATTGGTGGTATAATGGGCTTATGAACGAACAAACACTCCAAATAATACTCGGCTTAATAACCATCGTCCCGACAATGACTACCATTGTCGTTTCTGTGTTCCAGAATAGCCAGAGACGCCGAGATAAAGAGGAGCAGCGCCGGCGCGACGAGCGCAATGCCGCTAAATCGTCAATCCAAAACATGATAACTCAAGACATTATAAGGGTAGAACTACTAGGGAAAATGCCGGAGAATCGAGACAATATCGAATCTGAATATACGAGGTACCATAAAAACGGAGGGAATGGCACCATCACCAGACAAGTACGCGAATACTTTGATTGGCTAGATGGACTCGCGCCGCGTAAACTTAATGTTGTAAAAAATACAACAATATAACAGAGATAGTCACATAAAATTGTGACTTTTTTGTGCAAAATGCTTGACATTAGGCTTTCGGTTTGATACAATGAAAGTATCATAGAAAAAGCAAGAAAGGAGAAACTATGAAAAGAAAAATTGAAGTATGGGGAGCGAGAATCCTCTGTGACTCATTCGAGGAAGCACGTTATTACAACGGCAACCGACAAGAAATAAAGGTACGCGGTCTAAAGACTTTCTACGAAGCGCAGCAAGCCAGATTCGCTAAACTCGCCGAGAAGTTTACCGACCCAATTACCAAAATGTGTGTAGCCAGTACCGGCATGACACCAGAACAATATCAACTAACCCACCACAGAGCGTGGAACGAATAAGGAGGAATCATGAGTGTATGGCTTACAGAAGTAGTTATGGACGATGGCAAAATCGACTTTATTAACAACCCAGACGACGCAAAATGGCTCTTATCTCAACGTGACGAGTTCGAGTCAATGTGCGAAAAAGCGGAAGAATGCGTCGAGGATTACGAAGAATACGAGGAATATGCAGAAGAACACGAGGACGACGACGAACTATTATCGTTTGACGAATGGAGGCGACAAAAAAATGACTAAATACGATATGAACTTACCTCTCCCCGTTGCAGACATGGACGGGGAGGAACGCAATATAATGGACGGATTATGGCAGGACTTTACAGTCACCATGACGAATCTAGCGCACCTTATACTAGCAGACGACGCATACGAAAAAGAAGTCGAATATACGCACC
>JAFTFC010000071.1 GCA_017449725.1 Prevotella sp.
ATGGCAAGGAATACATAGAACTTAAGTATGGGTATCGCATATAGAAACAGGAGCCGGAACGCAGAAATGCCCAGAAGTCCGTAATACAAATATCGTTAATTGTTTGTGAATGCGAGGATTTTTGCGTACCTTTGCACCCGATATTGAGTCATAAGACGGCTGGTGGCTCAATGTCGGGTGTTCATTGAATGCAATTTGTAGCAGAACGTATAATTGAGAACGGTTGCCAAATCGTAACCCCATTTTTCCTCAATCCTCCGAACTGCCTTTATACAAAGAAAGATTGCAATTCCTTCCAAAGTTACGAAAAGTTGTGCGCAAAACAAAGGAACTCGTTCTTTTTTTGCCGAGACGGAGTAATTTATTCAAAGTTACGAATAAGCAAATGAAAAATATTTTTCTTTTAGTGAGAAGCATGAAGTAAAAAATGTTTAATTTTCTTTTGTAGTTTACTTTCTTATTTGTAATTTTGCCACCGCTAATCTATTACAAACAAACTACAATGAAAATGAAAAGAGTATTACTAATGGTGGTTGCCATGGTGTGTGGCGGTGTGCCTATGATGGCACAGACGGCAAATAATCTGGCAACGACAGCAGTGTGGGCACTGACGGAAGGTACGGCAAACCAGTCGGCAACGTTCAGTCCTGCTAATGCTTCAGACTTTGTACTGAGAAATTACATGACACTGGGCTCGGAACTCTCTGCCGACGGCGTAGCTACGACCAGTGACGGACTGACTCAGACCTACTTCAAGCAGGGAAGCAAGAAGTCGGCGATGAGCGAGAACAACGCTATCTGCTTCATGATTGAACCCAAGCCGGGTATTGCCTTCACCCCGACGAAGGTGTCGTTTAAGGCTGCCCGATGGGTGACAGACGACTGCAAGATGGATGCCTACTGGGTGAACGACGATGCAACGACCAAGACATTAGTGACGGGAACCAAGCCCAACCGCGACGGATCGGATGCCACCGTTTCTTCGTACAGTTATGATTTGACTGGCAACAAGGCATCAGAGGGAGCTTGCGGACTGCGCATCCACTTCTATGGTATGAACTCTGGCAAGCAGGTGAGCTTGGGAGATGTTAGGATTGAAGGTACGCTCTATGGTACGGTTGGTGAGGTCATCACCTACACACTGACCGTAAAAGTAAGTCCAGAAGGAGCAGGAACTGTTAAAGTTTCTCCAGAAGGAACATCGTTCCCCACGGGTGAACAGATAACCCTGACACAGACTGCTAACGACGGTTACATCTTCACTGGCTGGCTGAACGAGGCAGGAGCTACTGTCTCTACCGCCTCACCGTATAAGTTCGCACTGGAGGGCAACACTGTGCTGACGGCTAAATATTCGTTGAAGGAAGACTTCCTGAAAGGTAACTACACCGTAATTCCGTCGGGTGACGTCAATGCACTTAAGGCAGCTATCGAAGCCGCCAACAAGAACACCACGGGTGCACGCCAGTACATCTTCCTGGAGAACGGAACTTACGACTACGGAAAATATCACAATCCTGAGTCGGGCTTCACCCCTGGTGTGCGCGACACCATCAAGGTGGACAACGTGTCACTCATCGGTGAGAGTCAGGAGGGTGTAATCATACAGATTCAACCCGAGCAGGCAAGCGTAAGCCGCACCTCACCCATCGTTATCAAAGGAACGGGCACCTATCTTCAAGACCTCACGTTGCAGAACAACTTCGCCTATGGCGGCAACGAGGGACAGGCTGCAGCCCTTCAGGACGAGGGACACCACACGATATGTAAGAACGTCCGTCTTACCTCTAATCAGGACACCTACTACTCGCACACCGATGCAGGACAACTCTACTTCGAGGACAGTCAGATAGAGGGAACGGTAGACTTCATCTGCGGTAATGGAGACGTCTTCTTCAACCGCTGTAACCTGATGTGCGTAAACCGCAAACCCTCGGCAGGAACATATCAGGGTGACACCCACATCGCAGCTCCCTATACCAAGGTTGAGGACTTCAACCAGCCTGGCGGTCACGGCTACATCTTCCAAGACTGCCATGTAGACTGTAAGGCAAGGACATGGGACTTCGGTCGCGGATGGCGCGGATGGCCCAAGATGGCTTATCTCAACACAATCCTGTCGGCAGACGCCGAAAAGCGTGTCGGCAACGACCAGACCGGCGGCAAAGCAATAGACTACTCACTGCGTGTAACGGTGAAGGGTATAAAGAATTCCAACGACAGTTTTGCCATGCTCTTCTATGAGTACAACACAAAGAACGAAACCGGTGACGTAGTTAGTCCCGCAAGCAACAAACTGACCTTCACAGCATACGACAGCAAGACCTATGAGACAATACTCAAAGACGATGAAATCGGTCGCTTCGCTCTGCGCAGTGTCTATCCCGACTGGCAGCCCGACGTTGACGCGCGCCAGATGGTGGTGACCTCGGTAACGCTCGAAGGCACGACCCTCAGTTGGACGGTCAGCACCGATGCCAAGGCATTCCTCATAGAGCGTGACGGCAACTTCGTGGAGATTGTTGACGGCACCAAGCGTAGTTTCGACATAGCTGGCAAGGGCTCGGGCGTCTATTCTGTCCGCGCTGCCAACATGATGGGTGGCTTCGGTATGCCCACCGAACAGGGTGGCACAGCCGTTGACGGCATCGACAAGACACAAAAGAACGATGTGGTGCGTACTGAGTACTACACCACATCGGGTATTCTTACTGCGGCTCCAGCGAAGGGACTCAACATCGAGGTGAAGACCTACGGTGACGGTAGCCGCAGTGTAAAGAAGGTGTTACTTCCTTAGGAACTTGCGGGCGGTGGTAGAGCCATCGTTTCCGCGAGCCACAAGGGTAAAAATACCACATCCCACATCGGAGAGGTTGCAGAACTGCGATCTCTCCGATTTCTTTACCAGCATGCCAGCAGCATTGTAGATGAGAATTTCGTTTATCTCACCATAGACAATCACGCCGTTGGAGGTGAAGAAGATATCGCGGGGTTGCGTGATGGGAGAACCATCGCGAACAGGAGAAACGCCCGTTGTGGGGTCCACGTAGGGGTAGGGTTCATCTTCGGGCTCCTCCGTTTCCTCAAAGCCGCTGGCAATGAGGTCGGTCAGGTAGATGTCCTGACTGCCGCTGTTGGTCAGTTTCACCACAATGGGCTTCACTGAGCGGGGGATGCCGTGGGCGGTAAAGTCGAAGCAGTGCATGCGGCGATCGTAGGAAACGGTCTCACCGTTGCCGCTGTCTGTGCCGTCGGCATAGCGCCATTCCACCTTGAATGTAGCATCACCGATAGGATACATGTCGGTGCGCAGAACAGAAAGCGAGGGAAGTGAAAGCTCAATGAAACCACCGCTTTTAGCCACCTTATATGCTCCGAGGGTACCTCCACCGTAGAGTTGACCAAACTTGCGCTGGTCGATGTTGCCGCTCTTGCCGTAGTAAGTAGGATAGATGGCGTTCGAGCTGCTTGCGTCAGAGATATACTTAGCCGTCTCTTCGCTCAGTGTTTCCGACTGGAACAGTTCGTCGTCGATGAGCTTCTTTTCCTTGTACCACTTGTCTTCTATCTTGTATGTCTCCATGGGGTCAAACGTAGTGCCGTCGTTCTCCAGGAACATTGATATGGCGTTGTATGCCGGACGTTCATAGCCCTGCTCGTAAGCACCGTAGTCGGGAGCACTGCCGGTGTAGGGCAGCGTGATGGTCTTCGAATAGTCGTCGAGCCATCTGCCCGGCAGTTTATACTGTTCCTGGAAGACATCCTCACACTTCAGGTTCTCGATAGCTATACCCTTGTCAACAAAGATACTTCCCTCCTTCAGACGGGCGAAGTGTAGCGGCAGTTCACCGTTAGCCTGACGCGGACCGAGAGCCGTCTCCAGCGAGATGTCCTCAAACTGGTCGTCGTAGTTGGGCCAGTCCTTCGCTGCCACACGCTTATACTCCTGACCGGTCTTTGGGTCTGTACCCTTACCCTGATTGTACTGAGGTGAAACGCCGAGGATGTCCTGCCAGTTGGTTGCCTCGGAGTCGGGCCACATGTCACCGAAGCGGTGGTTTGCCTCTCCCGGACGGAAGCCGAGGCAGTTGCGCAGGTGGAAGACGGTGTTGCCGAGCATCTCAACGTCACAGTTGAAGCGGAAGTTCACCTGTAGGTTGGCAAAGGCTGTACAGTTAATAATCCAGTTGCCCTCGTTGTGGTTGTTCTGGTCGAAGCCGTGGTAGAGGTTGTAGGCAGCCACGTCGTTTATGAAGATGTGTGCACCGTATGAGCCGCCACCCTGTTTGTTACCACCTTGCTTGAAACCGTTGCCGTTGACTCCCTTCGAACCATCTTCGAGGTAGCCGTTCCATATTGCCCAGCAGTTCTCTATCAGACAGGGGTATGCAGCATAGTAGAGGTCCCATCCGTCGTCTGAGTTTCCCCAGCAGCGGTCACCGTGCCACTCGTTTCCTGGACCAGGATAGAGTTTGTTGGCGAAACCGTCAGCATTGCCGCCATGACTCTGCACGTCGTAGTTAAAGTACGAGTCGCAGTTGATAATCTGGTTGTAACGTCCGTAGAGGAATTTCTGGTTGCGGTTGTTGCCGCCGTCACCGTCTTTGTCGAAGCCCAACTGGAGTCCTGTGTCACCGTTGCGGTAGAAGTTGCAACGCTCGATGACGCAATACGACGCTTCCAGTTTCATGCCGTTGTCAGCAGCATGAGTGAAGTCGATGTCGCGCCAATACCAATAGTCGGCACAGGGATTCATGAGAACACCGCGATACTGTCCTGCATAATCGTCACGGGTATGTGGCTGGTTAGCAAAATCAAAGATTACTCGTCCGTCGCCATAGCCGAAGACGCAGATACGGTGACGCCGTGAACCGCTGTGACGTACGTTGATGAGGTCGTCAATGTCATAAGTGCCAGCCTGTACCCACAGGGTGTCGCCTGATACAAGTCCTTCGATGGCATCCTTGGCATTGTCGCTCGGGGTAATCCATAATTGTCTGCCGTTGGCTTGTGCGGTAAACATAAAAATAGTTAGGACAAGTAGTCCGAAACGTGATAATTTGTTGTTCATAAATTTAAGTAGTTTGTAAAAATATTGACAAAGGTAATATTAACTTCTTAAAAAACAAAAGAAAAGTATACTTTTCTTTCCTTGAGAACCGAAAATTTATTACTTTTGCAAAAACTTTCACCTATGGCACGTAACAAATCTCTCTGGCAAGACGAATATTGGTTGCTGCTAATGCAACTGTACCTCAAAAAGCCTCAAGGGCTTAAGCCAATGTACTCAAAGGGTATGGTGGATCTGGCACTGGAACTTCACATACCTCCTCAGGAACTCTACGACAAAATGTTCCGACTAAGGAGTCTTGATACACCGCGTCTGGAAAAGATGTGGGAGAAGTATTCCAAGAGCCCTAAACTTCTGGCTAAGGGCGTGCGGATGTTGCGCCAAATGAAAGGTCTGGGCAGTGCAGGAGGGTTCTTTGACGGCGTAGAAATACAGGAGTCGTGGGAGAGTGAGTTGCGGTCAATAGACCTTATCTTGATATTAGACTTGTACTTTAGACTGGTGCCGAACACGATGGTTGTAGAAACCCCCGAAGTGCAGCAGCTGGCACGGTTGATAAAGATGAAACCTAAGGATGTCGTGGAGGTGATGATGGAGTACAGAAGGTGCGAGAGTACTCCAAAGTACGAGGAACAAGGTACGAAGAGTGAGGAAATATGGCAAAGATATGGAAATGATAATCCAGAGAAGTTGGCTGCCCTTGCCGCCCAGTTGGAAGAATACTATAGAAAATGACAATTTAAAAAATTAAGGGGGAATACTGGAAATGAAGTTAGTTCAGGAACAGACGCAAAAGACCATTCAGGGACAACGGTTGTCTGGGCAGCAGATAATGCTTGTCCGGCTATTGAATATGCCGCTTGCTGAACTGGAGGAGAATGTGCGGATGGAAATGGACGATAACCCGGCACTGGAAGTGGAGGAGAATGAAGAGCACGACCCTGCCATCGATATGTCTCACGATGAAGGTAATGAGGATGTACTGTGGGATGGTGAGGATGGTATTTGGGACGGAACCAAAAACTCTGCCACAGAAGTGGTGGGCACCGGACGGACTGGAGAGATGGTGTGGGGAACCCAGACATCTTTCTATGATAAATTGCAAGAACAGATAGGAGAAGAAGACCTGAGCGACGATGAACGCTACGTTCTGGAATACCTCATAGGGTCGCTTGACGAAGACGGTCTTCTAAGAAAACCTCTTGATGCCATAAGTGATGAACTGGCTGTATATCATAATATCGATGTTTCGATAGACGACGTGGAGCTGATGCTCAAGGTGCTCCAAGGCTTTGACCCGCCAGGAATTGGAGCACGTTCGCTTAAGGAGTGTCTTCTTATACAGATAGGTGATCGTTCTGAGAAACAGGATGGGGCAAAGGACGAGACGCACGAACTGATGAGGCGGGTGATAAGCGATTATTATGACGACTTCATACAGAACCGTTGGGAGGCAATAGCCGGACATCTTGGTATTGATGAGGAACGCATGGAAGAAGTGCGCCACGAGATACTTAAACTCAACCCCAAACCAGGTGCGTCATTGGATGAGACGGAGGGAAGGAACATTCACCAGATAACTCCCGACTTCATAGTTGATACTGCTGACGACGGAACAGTGACGTTCAGCATCAACAACGGAAGAGTGCCGGAACTGTGCATTTCGGAGTCGTTCGCAGCAATGCTGGCGCAGGATAGAGGGGCACGGCGGGAAAATCGTCGTGAGCAGGAGGCATTGTTATATGCTCGTCAAAAAGTAGAAAGAGCAAACAACTATATCAGTGCCTTGAAGCAGCGGCATATGACGTTGTATCTCACGATGAAAACCATTATCGACATTCAACGAAAGTTCTTCCAGGAAGGTGATGAGGCTGACCTCAAGCCGATGGTGCTCAAGGACGTTGCTGAGCGGACAGGCTACGATATCTCTACAATCTCGAGAGTATGCAATGAAAAGTATGCACAGACGCGCTGGGGAACATATAGACTACGGTTCTTCTTCAGCGACGGAATATCGATAGGTGGTGAAGAGATGTCCACCCGTCGTCTCAAAATTGTATTGAAAGAGATTGTCGATGAAGAAGACAAATCTCACCCCCTCAGTGACGAAGAGATAGCAAGGCAGATGAAAGACATGGGACTGCCAATAGCACGGCGCACAGTGTCGAAGTATAGAGAGCAATTAGGAATACCCACGGCAAGAATGAGAAAATGAACAGAGAGAGACAGATAATCATCGCTGCTAAGGTGTTGAGTATGATATTCAACCCCTACTACTTGGCGGTCTTGGGACTGCTGGTGCTATTCCTGTTCAGTTACCTTAGTCTGCTGCCTACAACCTACAAGTTGTCGGTATTGCTCATGGTGTATATCTTCACCGTTCTTCTCCCTTCTGTGACAGCGCGGCTATACCGTCGCCATCAGGGGTGGATATCCATAGCCTGCTACTCCCTGTGCTACTATGTCATGAACATGGTTCATATACCGCGGTTTATGGGTAGCATAGTTATGGCAGCGTTGGTAATTCAGGTGCTTTGCGCCCTAATAAATATTTGGTGGAAAATTTCCACCCATACCGCAGCTATCGGCGGTGTGGCAGGGGCGCTGGTGGCATTTGCACAAATTTTTATGTTCAATCCCGTGTGGTGGCTCTGTCTGGTTATATTCATCGCCGGTCTTGTAGGAACATCGCGCATGCTATTGCGGCAGCATACCTTGGAACAGGTGGTAGTGGGATTCTGGCTCGGGATGATTGTGGCATACATTACTATTATTATATAGAAAGATAAAAATATATGGAACCAAAGGTAAGTATAATAATGGGCAGCACAAGTGACCTGCCTGTGATGGAAAAAGCAATGAAGTTCCTCGATGACATGCAGGTGCCGTTCGAGGTTAATGCGCTGTCGGCACACCGTACTCCAGATGCCGTGGAACAGTTTGCTAAAGGTGCTGCGGCACGAGGTGTTCGCTGTATTATCGCCGGTGCTGGTATGGCTGCCGCACTTCCAGGAGTAATTGCTGCTTCAACGACACTTCCCGTCATCGGAGTGCCTATCAAAGGAAGTGTGCTTGACGGAGTAGATGCTCTCTACAGCATATTGCAGATGCCTCCTGGAATACCCGTGGCTACCGTTGCCATCAACGGAGCTATGAACGCTGCCATTCTAGCCTGTCAGATAATGGCTCTCGCCGACGAAGACCTGGCTCAGAAAATGGCTGACTATAAGGCGAAATTGGGAGAGAAGATAGAGAAAGCCAATGCTGACCTCAAGGAGATAAACTATAAATACAAAGTGTGATGAATCGCAGATATTCTACGGTTACTCATGTAGGAGCGACACCGTTGGGCGGTGAAAATCCTATACGCATACAGTCTATGACTACTACCGACACTAACGATACGAGTGCATGTGTGGAGCAGGCGCGGCGTATTATTGATGCTGGAGGTGAGTATGTACGACTGACTACACAGGGCTCGCGCGAGGCAGAGAACCTCAGGAACATCGCCGCAGAACTGCGCCGGGAGGGATATACGGCCCCACTTGTTGCCGATGTTCATTTCAATGCCAATGTAGCTGATGTGGCAGCGCGGTATGTGGAGAAAGTACGCATTAATCCCGGAAACTACGTTGACCCTGGACGCACGTTTAAGCAGTTGGAATATACCGATGAGGAGTATGCTGAAGAACTGAAGAAGATAGAGCGCCGTCTGAAACCGTTCATCGCCATCTGCCGCGAGCACCATACCGCCGTACGCATCGGTGTGAATCATGGTTCGCTGAGCGACCGTATAATGTCACGCTATGGAGATACCCCCGATGGAATAGTAGAAAGCTGTCTGGAGTTCCTTAGGATTTTCCGCAAGGAGAACTTCAATGACGTGGTAATATCTATCAAGGCAAGCAATACCGTAGTCATGGTGCAGAGTGTTCGGCTGCTTGTAGAGAGAATGGACAAGGAGAATATGCATTATCCGCTGCATCTCGGAGTGACCGAGGCAGGCGAGGGTGAGGACGGACGCATTAAGAGTGCTGTGGGAATAGGAGCCCTGCTCACCGAAGGAATAGGTGATACCATACGGGTGTCGCTTAGCGAAGAGCCAGAGGCAGAGATTCCCGTGGCAAGGTCGCTTGTGGACCTGATTGAAGAGTGTTCGGAACTGCGCGAGAAAGCCGAAAAGGGAATCACCGATAACACACTGACATTAAGACTGACAGCCCCTAATTGGGAGGAATTCCAACTTAAGGCAGCGATGGCAAGCGGTGCCCTGCTTATAGACCGTAAAGCAACGAAACTTCGTTTAGAAGCGCAAGATGTGAATTTCGATATTAGCGATGAAAAACTCCTCGAACTGGCTGACGGCATCTTGCAGGCAGCGCGTATAAAGTTCACTAAGACCGAATATATCTCATGTCCCGGATGTGGCAGAACACTCTATGATCTGCGCACTACCATTGCACGCATCAAAGAAGCAACAAAAGACATGCCGGGACTGAAGATTGGCATCATGGGATGCATCGTCAACGGACCCGGCGAGATGGCTGATGCCGACTACGGATATGTAGGGGCGGGAAGGGGTAAGATAAGCCTTTACCGCCAAAAGGAATGCGTCATGAAGAACATACCTGAGGAAGAGGCGGTAGACAGGCTCTTAGAACTTATTCGACAATCGAAGTGATGGGGTTCTTAACACCCTTCATGTTTGTCAGGAATGCCTTGGCAGCACCAAACTTAAGGAACATGTCCAGACGAATGGGGACGTGGTTCTCATCGTCGGTGACGTAGAAGCGTACAATCTCGCGATACTTGGCATCGTCGCGGTCGTACTCCATGTACGACAGTTCCAGACAGCGGTACTTCTTACCGTCGTCTGCCTTTATGGTACTCTTACCGCGATAGCGCAACTGCCCTTTCTCTACACTGTTACCGTCGGCAATTGGAAACTTAACCACATGACCTTTTTTCCATCCTTCAGGACTGAAACTGCGTGCACGCAGGAAGATGTTCATCATGTCGTAAGTGCAATCGTCCATCGTATTGTTATACCATCCGTGTTTGCCCTCGTGGTTGATGCGGTGTTGGCGGAGATGGGTCTTGCCGCCGCCATAGGTATACCACACTTCATCGACAGTATAGCGGGCTCCTTCGCGGGCTCCCTTACGGAAATATAGCGGTGACATGTCGAGCGAACTGTAGCAAAGCAGTGTGTCGCGCAGCACAAACATCTGGTCTACCTTGTTATTTCCACGAGTCGTCAGACTGGCGCGATAGGCATCTTTGCCTTTATAATTGCTCTGTACGGTGTACATCGATGCCGTTCCTGCCTTTACCCATACGAACTTCCAGTTATAATAGAGGTTGTAGGCAAGGAATTCACCCGACTTGAATGCGGTGTTGCGGAAAGAGCATTGGGCTCCTGCCGGCATAGCCGTCAGCATATAGACGAGTGATGAAAGAAGAAATAATCTCAGTCTCATTGTTTATTGTCTTATTAGGTTGTTAACATATTCTTTGCCCATGGCGCGTGCCCTTTCGGCATTACGGCTTTTTATCGTCTTCTCCTTTTCGGGCTTCTGCTTAACTATCTCGCGCGGCTTCTGGGTTGCTATATTTTTTGACGTAGGATTCCACGAAAGGTTTATATCCCACTTCGCTTTACACTCTATCGGGGACGAGTAGTAGTAAACGGTTTCTGCCTGACGGTGGTCATCGTAGTTGCCGGTATCCCACTTGCCGTTGTCGTTGGAGTCAATGAACATTCGCATGTAATAGGTGGCGGGGCTAACAAAGAAGAACTCGGCAACGCCGTTCTTCGTTAGGGAGCGCTTCGCTACCTTGTCGCTCTTGTCAAGCAGTTCAACGACTATTGTGGTATCACTCATGTTTCCGAGGTTGACTATCAGGGTGCTATAGGCATCGAGTGCTCCAACCTTGAAGTTCTGCTTCATGGTGTTCGATGCCTTGCCGTATATGTCAATAAAGGCAGCAGAGTCAGTCTCTATCTTATACTCGCTTCCGGGTTCCCATTCTCCTAGTAGCTGGTATGTCCGTGGACTAGCGTAGTGCTGTTTTATTTCGTACGGTGCGGCATTCCAAAGTGTATCTTGCTTAAAGTATAGATGTACTTTGGCGGTGTCGATGATTGCCAGCGGTGTTGGCATCTCTACAGAGGGGTTCTGGTCTGGATTAATCGTTGAGGTGATATTCCATTTCGGTTTCAGTTCCTCTGGTGGCATTACTTCGAGGAATTCCTTACCGCGCTTCTTGGCTTTCTCTTGCTGTTTAGTCCACTCTTCCAAAGCACGCTGTTTCTGTTTTATCCGTTTATCATAGGGTTGTTTCGACAGAACTTCGAGCGTGTCGGTTTGTTGTGCAAGCACTCCTGTTGTGTCGGTTGCCATGTAGGTCATTTCCAGCCTTAGTGTATCTTGGTTAACCAACATGGTGTCGCGCAACCAGTATGTCAGTGTATCCCTGTTCTCCGTAGCCTCGACGATGAAGGCGTCCTTCTCGTCGAAGTTCAATCCGCGCAGGCGGGGCAGAGTGTCGCTTCCGTAACTGAAGAAGAGTGTAAAGTGGTCTGCTTCCTTACGCTCACTCTTCAGCAGATAGCGGTTCGTCTGTACTTCCGTAAAGGCTGTCAGTACAATATTGTCCGGCAAGTAGTGAGCGTACGGCACTTGGAGTATGGAGTGGATGTGCAGAGAGTCGCGCCAAAGGGTGTCGAGCCTTATGTCGGGCTTACATGTCGGTTCGATAACAGCATCACTGAATGCTATCATTTCACTCTTCTGTGTGAACCGATAGTCGCCATCGGCATCCTGTAGGGCAAACACACGATACGTTCCCGGAGCGATTCCCCTAACAACAAACCTGCCGTAGGAGTCGGTGCGGCTGACGCGCAGCAGCGATACGGTGTGGAAGGTAGAGTCGGTGAATTCCTCACTATCGTACAGTCCCACGAGTATTCCCTTCACGGGTTCCAAGTTAGACGCATCAATGACATGTCCTGAAACTTCGAGAGTATCAATCGTGTCGCCTGTAGAGAAAGTATAGGTGTAGTTCCCCATAGGGTTGCCCTCGTTGTTGTCGCTGATGGCATCACTGAAATCGATGGTATAGGTGGTGTTAGGCTTCAGTGAGTCTTTCAGTTCCACCTTTATGCGCCTGCCACCTGCCACTATCTCGGGCATTTCGAGTTGGGGTGGTGAAATTACCACCTTCTCGTTTGCGTTCTCCAGTTTTATGAACTCGTTAAAGAAGATGTTCACCTTGTTGGTCGTCACACCAGTGGCCTTGTCACCCGGGGTTGAACCTATGACGTAGGGCGGTTCCTCGTCATACCATCCTCCGTCGGGCTGTCCCATCTTTGCACAGCCGGCTACCAGCAACACTGTCAGTATCAGTAGCGATATATGTCGAATGTCTCTTCTCATCAGCCGTTCATTGCTATCAGTTGCTCAATGTGCTCACGCGAATTGCTCAGGCGCGGCACTTTGTGCTGACCGCCCAGCTTTCCCCGTTGTTTCATCCAGTCGTTGAAGAGTCCTGGGCGAGCCGTGATTATCTCCAGTGGTTGCAGTGTGATGTTCTTATGGCGCTTAGCCTCGTAGTCGCTGTTTATTTCCTGTAGCTTTGTGTCGAGAAGCTGAGCGAAGGTCTCTACCGACGCGGGATGGGTAGCAAACTCTATGAGCCACTGGTGGCGACACTTTGCGTTGGCATCCATAAACACCGGAGCAGCAGTGTATTCGAGCACCTCTGCACCGGTCTGCTCGCAAGCGTATTTCAGTCCCTGCTCGGCATTGTCGACGATAAGTTCCTCACCGAAAGCATTTATGAAGTGCTTGGTTCTGCCCGAGATCACGAACTTATAAGGATTGGTGGAGGTGAACCGTATGGTGTCGCCTATCATGTAGCGCCATAGTCCGCATGAGGTACTTATGAGCAGTGCATAGTTCTTCCCAGGCTCTACACCCCAAAGGGGAACAATAGTGTGCCCACCAGTTTCCCCCCCGAGTTCCATGAACTCATAGAACACGTCGTAATCAAGCATCAGCAGCATCGCCGCATCTGCGGGGTCGTTTTGAAGTCCGAAAAATCCCTCGCTTGCGTTGTAAGTTTCCATGTAGTGCATATTTGGACTGGTTATCAGGCGCTCGTACTGACTGCGATAGGGGGTGAATGCCACACCACCGTGGAAGAAAACTTCCAGATTGGGCCATACCTCTTCGAGGTGCTCCTTTCCGCTCAATTCCATAACCCTTGTTAGTACCGACATCATCCATGAGGGCACACCGCTGAGATTGGTGATGTTCTTCGTGAGGGTCAACCGCGCTATCTTCTCACGCTTCTCTTCAAAATCTGAGATAAGGGCGGTCTTTTTGTCTGGCACCCGCACGAGGTTTGCCAGTGGATTGATGTTCTCAATAAGTATGGCACTGAGGTCGCCAACCAACGACCCCGAAATATTATAGTTCGGGGCATGACTGCCGCCGAGAATCAGTCCTTTGCCGTCAAACATGCGGCTTGCTGGGTTGTTTCTTAGGTACATGGCTACGGCATCCGTACCACCCGCATAGTGTATGCGACCCAAACCGTCTTTCGAAACGGGGATGAACTTACTCTTGTCGTTGGTCGTCCCCGATGACTTGGCATACCACCTCACTTGTCCACGCCAAAGAACGTCGCGTTCGCCGCGGCGCATGCGGTCTATGTCACCCTTCAGCTCTTCGTAGGTATTGACAGGGACGTTCTTGGCATAGTCCTCATATGAACGGATGTCGCT
The DNA here is from genome assembly GCA_017449725.1 of Prevotella sp. GTDB lineage: Bacteria > Bacteroidota > Bacteroidia > Bacteroidales > Bacteroidaceae > Prevotella. The sequence goes on from JAFTFC010000071.1 coordinate 13,863, forward strand.
GAACTTATTACGTATGCCATATTCGGTATTTACGGCATATTTAAGAAGATGCCTGAGAACATTCTCCTGCAACTCCCTGCCGCCCGTTTCGTGCTTCTCCAACTCCTTCTGCCGAAAGAGGAAAGCATTTCTAACTATACTTGTTAAACTCATTCTTTACTCATCATTCTTTACTCTTAGCAATTCCCACATCACTATTCCTGCTGCCACTGACACATTCATAGAGTGCTTCGTACCGTATTGCGGAATCTCCAGACAACCGTCAGAGGCATCTACTACTTCCTGATGTACTCCCTTTACTTCGTTACCCAGCACTATCGCCACCTTTTCGCACTTCGTCCCTCGCCTTTCATCCTTCGTCCCTAAAATCGTGCTACCCTCGCACTGCTCTACTGATAGTACTTTATAGCCGTCGCTAAGCAACTGTTCCACGGCTACGATGGCTGTGGGGAAATATTTCCAATCAACGCTGTCTTCGGCTCCCAAGGCAGTCTTGTGGATTTCGGCATGCGGTGGGG
>JAFTFC010000005.1 GCA_017449725.1 Prevotella sp.
ACTAGCACCTCTTCACGGAGTTTTTTAGGGCAAAAACATAAAGCATTGAGGCAAGCACCATCGTGTGCATGCTTCGTATTATGGTTTATGTAGGTAGTGGTAGACCTGATCTGGAGTACGAAGAGGTCTGCGCACTTTTTTTGTGTCCGTACCAATGCTATCTGAACCGAACTACAACTTAACATATTTCTATTTACTAACAAATCAAAACAAAAATGAAAAAGAAAATCTTTACTTTAATGACGCTTGCGCTGTTGTCGATAGGCAGTGCGTGGGCAGGTTTTCCTGATGCAAATTATTTGCTTCTAAATGGATCAACGAAAAATTCAATTGCAGCCTCTCAGGTGGTAGGAAGCATTAGTTTCACATGTAACACAGATAAGTACACCTACCAGGCTACGACCTGTAAGTTTAATGGCAATAGTATTTCACAAGGTTTGAAAACAGAAGGAGCTACCTATACAGATTTTACTCTTGCAAGCACGGCTTCTGTCACTATTGTACAGAGTCTTGCTAACAATCCTGATACAAGTCTTAGCTTTGATTTAAGCAGTAATTCTGGAAAGAAGGAATTGTCCACATGGGATGATGTCATCGTTTCTACTTATGAAGGAACAGGAGATGCAAACAACCAGAATGTGAAAATTTTTAAAATTTGCAATGTTCCTGCCGGTACTTATCGTATTAAGCAAAATTCCGGTCAGACCTTCATGGTTTACGTTGGCGTAACTTATGGTGAGACCACAAAGGTTGCCATAGATGCTAATACGAGCAATGGCGGCACAAGTACTATAAATGGTACTGGCGATTATCTACCTGGTGCTACTGCTACGCTGACTGCTGTTCCCGCTGCAGGCAAGGCCCTTGACCACTGGGAGCTTGGCGGAGCTAACGTGAGCACAGCTAACCCCTATTCGTTCACTGTGACCACAGCAGCCACATACACTGCCGTATTCATTGATGCTGCCACTAAGACCATCAGCGTTGGTAGTGCAGACGATGCTGCAGGTACTGGTGCTGCCAGTGCAACCACAGTTTCTGAGGGTGGCAGCACTACTCTCACCGCTACAGTTACAGCAGCAGAGGGCTATGTCTTCAGCAACTGGACAAAGTCGAGCAATGGCTCATGGAGCAGCACCACTAACCCGTTGACCATAAGTTATGATGACCTTACCGATGGCGATGCCTACACCGCTAATTTCAAGGCTCTCTATACTGTTACATACGACCTTGGCACTTACGCTGGCACCACCACAAAGGTTCTCAACAACTACAATGCTACCAACAATATCAACGAGAAATATGCCAACGCAGAAGATAAGTACACCATTCCTTCTTACGCTCACTGCTACCTCTACCGTGAGGGCTACCGCCTGACAGGTTGGAGCGACGGTGTGAACACCTACGAGACCGGCGAAGAGATTACGCTGACTGCCAACACCACGCTGACCCCAGTATGGGTAGCCACCACACAGACACTGGCCAACTCAGCATCTGAGACAACCGTCACATGGACATTAGACAAGGCTCAGATACTATTCAACGCATGGCAGGATTCACCTCAGGTTGGCTACTACACTAAGCCCCACACCATCAACGGCGAGTTAATTGCTGTGCCTATGAAGGTGGATGCCACAAGCGGCAAGGTGGACAACAGCACCCGCAGCGGTAACACCCAGATTAACGTTGGCACAACGTTTACTATCCCTGCTGTCAGCGGTATGCAAATTGTTGTTAACCGCACTGATAACACTGATTGGAGTGCCGAAACCCCCAAGACTACTGTTAATGGTGAAAACATGACTGTGGACGAGGAAAACAAGCGGGCCACCTATACATACACGGGTAGCGCAGACGAAGTAACTATTGCTCTGAATGCCGGCCGCTATTACACCTCTATCGTCGTAACCTACCCGCAGATGACCATTGCCAAGGAGATTACTGCTGCTGGCTATGCCACATTTGTTCCCGAGGCAAAGGTTGCTGTTCCCTCTGGCGTAAAGGCTTACATCGTAACTGCTACGAATGCCACTACCGCAACACTGTCTGACGACGATGCCATCACAGTTATCGACAAGGACGTTCCCGTTATCATCAAGGGCGAGGCTGGTACATACTACTTCCCGAAGACCACTGCTGATCCCAGTGATGTTACTGGAAACAAGCTGACCACTGGCGCAACAACCGCCAACGGAACACAGTACATTCTGGCCAATGGTACCAGCGGTGTAGGCTTCTACAAGGCTACTCCTGACTCGGAGATTGCTGCCGGTGTTGCTTATCTTGTTAGCCCCAGCGGCTCTGCTCCGTACTTCATCTTCGGCATAGAGGGCGGCACGACAGGAATCAATGCGGTTCAGGGTTCAGAGTTCACGGTTAATGGTGAATACTACAACCTCGCCGGTCAGCGCGTGGCCCAGCCCACAAAGGGTCTGTACATCGTGAACGGGAAGAAGGTGGTGATTAAATAATTCTTCGGCGAGCGAAGCGGCAAGCCGATTACATGATAAATTCATGTTCAATTCATGGCAATTCATGTAAAATAAAGATATTCATGGTAATTCATGTTTAAAATAAATAGAAGAAGATTATGAAAAAGATATATTCAGCTCCTCAGATGGAGGTTATAAAGTTGATGGCTGAGTCGAACCTCATGCTTAACATCACC
>JAFTFC010000072.1 GCA_017449725.1 Prevotella sp.
AAACAGAAAAAGAGCAGCACATCACGAGGGATGGGCTGCTCTTAGGGACAATATTATTATTTACTTCAAATTGTCGGGAAGTATGGGCATTGCACCATTCTGCGTGCAGACATAGGCTGAGACAGCGACGGCACGGCGATGTGCCTCTGCAACGGGCATGCCGGCAAGGATGGCTGCACAGAACGAACCGGTGAAGGAGTCGCCTGCACCCACGGTGTCGGCAACTTCTACCTTCGGGGTCTCCTGGAACGACATGTTGCCGGGAGTGAAGACATAAGAACCGTTGGTGCCGCAGGTGAGAACCAGCATATCAAGATTGTACTTGCCCAGGATGAGCCAGCACTTGTTCTCGATGTCGAGACCCGGATAACCGAACATACGACCGATGATTACCAGTTCCTCGTCGTTTATCTTCAAGATGTTACAACGGCGCATGGACTCCTGGATAACTTCCTTGGTGTAGAACTGCTGACGCAGGTTGATGTCGAAGATCTTCACGCAGTCCTCGGGAGTAAGGTCGAGGAACTTGTGAATGGTCTCGCGGCTCACGATGTTGCGCTGAGCCAGCGAACCGAAGCAGACAGCCTTGCAAGAGCGTGCCACCTCCTGAATTTCTGAGTCGAGCGGGATATTGTCCCATGCGACATTCTCCTTAATGTCGTATGAGGGTATTCCCTGTTCGTCGAGTGTCACCTGAACAGTACCCGTTGGATAAGGTACTCGCGGCATCAGGTAGTTGAGTCCGTGCTCATGGAGCGATGCCAGCGTCTCTTCCGCCAGTTTGTCCTCGCCCAGGGCACTGATAGCCAATGTGTTCTCTGCTCCAAGAAACTGTCCTGCATGGTAAGCGAAGTTAGCAGGTGCTCCACCGAGTTTCTTTCCGTCGGGCAGCACGTCCCAGAGTGCTTCACCCAGACCTACGACATATCTTTTTTTAGCTTCCATAATTGTTTTATTTTTCAATTTTCAATCTTCAATTAAGTTGTTTGATGTATGTGAAGAGATAGATAACGCCCAGTGCCATTACGAGCACAGCGCCTGCCTGACCGAAGCCGTCGCTCATGAAGCCCATGAGGAGCGGGAAGACAGTACCTCCGAAAAGTCCCATAATCATGAGTCCCGAAACCTCGTTCTGCTTGTCGGGAACAGAGAGAAGTGCCTGAGCAAAGCAGATGGAGAAGATGTTGGAGTTGCCATAACCCACAAGAGCAATGGCGACGTAGAGTTCCCACTGGCTGGTGCCGATGAAGAGCAGCACGATGGGCTTGCCGAGCAGTTTGATACACTCCATGAAGGTAGACGGTTTGCCCTCTATCTTCTCCTCTTCGATATGTGTAGAGAAGAGTATCAGGGTTGCCAGGATGCCTACCACGAAGTATATTGCGAAGAGCACGCGCCAGTCGAGACCTGCACTGGGGATGAGTCCTACGGCTCCCCACATAGCGAGATAAGGAGCAAGGAACGAGGCGATAGCCTTGATGAACTGTCCGAAAGTGAGTGTCGAAGCGAGGTTGCCTCCACCCATCACCGACGATACCAGCGGATTGAGCGATGTCTGCATCAGCGCATTACCTATTCCTAACAGCGAGAACGAGATGAGCATGAATGCAAAACTGTTTCCGAAGATAGGGATAAGCAGCGACACCACCGTAACGATGAGCGACAAGAGCACCGTATTCTTCCTGCCGATGCGGTTCATCAACATGCCCGTAGGCACAGAGAAGATAAGGAACCAGAAGAACACCAGCGAGGGGAACACGTTAGCCACTGAGTCGGTAAGACCAAGGTCTTCCTTGACATAGTTTGAAGCGATTCCTACAAGGTCGACGAATCCCATGCAGAAGAAGCACAACATCACCGACAAGAGCGCGAATTTATTAGTTTTTCCCATAGTTGTATGGTTTTTAATGTCTTTTTTTTAACTTTTTTACCTTTTTACCTTTAGAACGATACGTTAAGTCCGAAAGTCATGTTAAGAGGAATAGGATAGTTGAATCCGGGATTCTCAGGGTCGGCACCAGAGAACTTGCTGCTCTTGATTGTCAGCAGGTTCTGGGCTGAGACATAGAAGCGGACACGTTCCATGTGCAGTTTCTCGGTAAGAGTCTTAGGCAGGATATATCCCAGCTGAATGGTACGCAGTTTGGCGTACGAACCGTTCTCGATATAATATGAGGACATACGCCCCTCGGTGTTACGGTCGGTAGTGGTCAGTGCGGGAATGTCACTGCCCATGTTGGTCGGGCTCCATGCATCGAGCACGCGGACACCCTTGTTCAGGTAGGGCACGTTGATGGCTGAGTTAGCCCAGAAGTCGGTCTGCGACTTATAGCCGCGGCAGTTCACGTCTACTCCCTGCACTCCCTGCCAGAACATCGTGAAGTCCCAGTCCTTGTACTGCAAGTACACGTTCAGACCCCATGCGAAGTCGGGCGTCGGATTGTAAATCCAAGTCTGGTCTTCCTCGGTAATCTTACCGTCACCGTCAAGGTCGCGGTAGCGGATACGTCCCAGTCCTGCACCTTCCTGCACGGCGTGGTTGTCTATCTCCTCCTGGCTCTTGAAGATGCCGTCGGCTTCATAGCCTACCAGAGAACCCATGGCATGTCCCACAACACTCAGTTTGCTGTTTCCGCCGAAGGTACCCTTGGCAGCAACGGTCTCGGGCAGTTTGGTAATCTCGTTAACGTAGCGGCTGATGTTAGCGTTGACGTCCCACGACAGACCGAACTGGGTCTTGTGGCGGTAGCCGGCTGTGAGTTCCCAACCTACGTTCTTCATCTCGCCGGCATTGATCCACTGGGATGCGCCTTCGCCCATGGCTCCGATTCCTGCCATCGGCAGAAGAATGTCGGTGGTCTTCTTGTGGAACCAGTCGAAACTGCCATACCGTCGTTGTGACAAAAGACTATGTCCGGCTGCTCCGCCGTGCCTATCACTCCTTCCATTATCTCGCACGCCTTGTCGGACGTCCAGTCGCCCTCACGCATCTCGTACTTCACACCCTCGTACTCCTTCATGCTCTCCGCAAAACCCTCGTGGCGCTCCCGTGCAGGCGACGAGGTCATGGCGCCCGTTATCTCCATCACCCGCGCCTCCGTACCCCCGTACCTCCGTACCCCCGCACCTCCGTACCTCACCTGTTCCTTCGCATAATCACCGCAGGCTCTTCCTGCCTCCACGTTATTACCTCCGATGAATGCCGTGTAGTCTTCCGTTCCGGCTTTGCGGTCGAAATAGATAACTGGAATGCCCTTAGCCCTCACCTTGGCAATGGCTTCGGAGAGAGGGGCTGCCTCGTTGGGTGCCACCACAAGCAGGTCGATGCCGACGTTGGCAAGGCTGTCAATCTGCCGAATCTGCCGCTCCGTGTCGTCATAGGCACAGGCAATCACCACCTCCGCATCCTCGTCGTAGAGGTGCTGAGCCGCCAGCATCTCCTGGTTCACCTTCTCGCGCCACTGACCCGTGCCGCACTGCGACACACCAATCTTATAACTGCTGCCGCCGCCCGAGCAAGCCACCATCAACAGCCCGCAAGTCAGAGTTAACAGCCAACATCCTACTTCCTTCTTCATTCTTAGTAATTCTTTTTTTCTAAATGCAAAGATAGTCATTTTCCTGCATCCGTGCAATCAAAAGGAAGAAAAAAATATAATTAGGTTCCCCCGAGTTTTCGTTTTCAAAAAAACATTCCACATTCCACCTGAAAATTATTTACAAATTTAGCCCGAGTATGGAATAATATCGGTCCAACCGACCCATAACTTTGGTTTGACCGACCCATAACCTTGCTCAGACCAAGGTTATTCCACGGTTGGACCAACCCATAAGCACGGTCGGAAAACGCCTCTTAAACGGCAAAAATTGCACAAATCGAGGGTTTTGTGCAATTTCGGATTTGAATTTTCTTTACAACAGCCTCCAAACAACTTGAATATTCAAGCACTTTTTGGAAGCAAACCCGCTGATTTTCAATAAGTTACAACATAAAAGTATTACCAATATTCCAGAACTTTACGCCCCTTCAATTTTCAAACTCTCTGATTACCAGCCGTTTAACCCCGTTTTAAGAGGTGGAATGTGGAATGTTTTAGTGAAAATTGTTTTTTCGTGTGTCCTGAATAAGCAGATAAGATATGTCACTGTCAAAAAACGTGGACCCGCCACAGAATTGCGACGGGTCCACTTCCTGAAAAACTACTATACCTAAAGTATTTCGCTGTTGTGTTTGCGGTTTAGATTGACATGAGGTACTCGATGCTGTTCTTAGCCAGACGCAGAACGTTGTCCTGGCATGAGTTATTCTTCGGAGTAGCGCTGATGTCGGGAGTACCGTCCTCATTCTTCATTGAGAACTCGCAACCGCCGTTACCGATACAGAGCACGGTGCCGCAGCCCTTCTGGAATCCCTCGGGAGCTTTCTCTGCACCCTTAGCCTCCCATACGTTGAGCTGAGAGATCTCGCCGGTGCGGAAGTCCCATGTTCCGAGCGGGTAGATACCGTAGTCGACGGTGAGGGACTGGTAGCAGTCCTCGGTGGTGACATCGAGTTCGGTAAGAGCTGCGGGGATGTCCTTGAAGCAGAGGTTGTGGTCCTCGGTCCATCCTGCCCCCTTGAAGGCGATGGCTGCAAAGCAGTTGTCGTTGAGTTTCTCCACGGTGAGACCTTCATAGATAGCGTGTTTGCTATAGTCCTTGGTGAAGGAACCAGTGTTGGTGCATACTCCCATCTTCCAGACGTCGCCGTCGGGACCGCCTTTGCCGCAATTGAGCGACTCGATGTTGCCGCGGAGCAGCGATGTGGGCAGACGGTTGATAGTGCCGATATAGGCAATGGCGTGAGACCAGAGGAGGAGGTTGCCGCCGTTCTTGACATACTGCTCAACTATCGGGGCAGCGTTACGTGCTACTTCTGGGATATTCCATACGTCGTCGGCATTGACGGTCTCAACGTCGCGCAGCCAGAAGAGCATGCGATAGTCCTCTATGTCCTCCACGGTGTTGATGTTGCCGAAATAGAGGTACTCGCCCTTGGGATAGTTCGCCTGGAACCAGAGCCATGCTGAAGCCTCGTCGTCGTCACCGTTGGCAAGGAGTTCCTCGGGGGTAGCATAGGCTGAGAGGAATGCAGGAATCTTACCGCCGATCTTGGTGGATGCCTCTACTGGCAGAGCCTTGCCGTCGGCATTCTGAGCTATGACGGTGGCCTCCCAGCGCTCCTTCATCTGCACGTTTTTCTGCAGATAGGATGTCTCGGTGAGGGTGGTATTGATTTCCTTCGTACCGTCGCCATTAACCAGGTGGAGGATATAAGAGGTGGCATCTTCGCTTGCCGCCCATGTCACCTGCAGGTCGTGCTGCTCCTCGGAGATGTCTATCTGCTGCATCTTCACTTCGGCTGGAGCGGTGGCTCCAAGACGTGTGTAAGAGGTCATGACTCCCTTGGAAGTGGCATCGTCAGTAGTGTACTTGAAGAGGAACTCATAGAGTTGGTTGGTCTCGAGGTTCTTCAGTGTGAACGTGTTGTTAGGGCAGGGTGTGAGTGCCTGCTGCTGAGCGCCGTTCTTGAAGACTGCAACGTTCATGACTGTGCCGTCGGTGGTTGCGGGCCACGAGAGGGTGTAGTCGTAGTTGTTTTCACCGCTGAGTGTGCCCTGAATCTTACTTACATCAGGAGTAGGAAGAATCATATTGCCCGACCCGGGGAGATCTTTGTCCTGACAGGAAGTTAAAGGTAAAAGGGTAAAAAGGGTAAAGGGTAAAACCGCTTTCGCCAGAGTCCTTACCTTATTAAAAATATTTGTTTTCATAACTTTCATTTTTTACTTTTTTACTTTTATACTTTTTTACCTTTACTTAGTATCCCTTGTTCTGGTGATAGAGACCCTGAACATAGTTCATCTGGTTAGATGCTATGGGGAAGTACTCGTTCTTGCCGGCGGTGAAGAATGCGTCCTTGTAGTAGAGGGCGTGGGTCGTACTTGTATTTAGCATCGGCACCATTGACAAGAATTGCGTTGTGGTCGGCATCGAAGTCGTCCATTGGCAGACCGTTCTTTGTCTTGAAGGCATTAACGAGGTTCTGTGATGGCTTGTGGAAATCCCATCCGCACGACCATATTCCCCAAACACCGTTGAGCATATTAGACCAGTTGGCACGTCCGTAGTTGGTGCCGTCGTCGTTCTTGTTTGAGTGCTGAACGGCGAAGATGCTCTCCTTAGAGTTGGCATAGTCCTGGAGGAAGATATGTCCGTAGGTATCGAGATAGTCGTAGGGTGAGTTCTTCACCACCTCGGTGTACTCGAGCACTTTCTGTATCTTCTGCTGGTCTACGTGGTCGTAGCCTGTTGTTGCCTCGTAACCGTCGCCGTATGCCCAGTTAAGGTAGCACTTAGCAAGGTAGGCTGCGGCAGCCACTTTGTGGGCGCGTCCGGTTGTTCCGGGTTCTGCCTCGGGGAGGTTGTCATAGGCGTACTGGAAGTCGTCTATGATGAGCTGCATGATCTGGTCGTGCGAGCTCTGTGGCGTTGCCTCAATCTCGGCATTGGTCATTCCCTCATGGATGAAGGGCACCTCGTACCACATCTGCTGCAGTTTGTAATAGAAGTGAGCGCGGAGGAAGCGTGTCTCAGCCTTAGCCTTGGTAACGGCTTCGGTCTCCTCCATGCTGTTCATAGAGTCGAGAGTGCGGTTGCAGCGCGAGATAGCCAGATACAGGCGGTACCAGAGTTCGTCGAACTCACCGCGGTCGGGCTGCAGAGTAGAGAAAATCTCCATAGGATGGTAGCCGGTATCGTTCTCACCGGAACCTCCCTTGAGGCAGTCGTCTGCACTCATGTCGCCGTAGGGCCAGAGGTTGAAGGGATAGGAATACCAGTCGTTTCCAAGCATTGCATAGGATGCAATTACCAGTTTATCGGGGTTCGACGAAGCCGTTTCGTCGTCGAGCATACCCTGGGGCTTCACGTCGTCTACCGTACATGATACAGCGAAGACGGAAAGCAGTAAAGCCGAAATATATAATTGAATCTTTTTCATTGTCATTTCTTTTTTAGTGGTAGCAATTGTTCACTTATCACTTATACCTTTAACTTAGAATCCTACTTGTATTCCGAATGTGAAGGAAGCTGTATGAGGATAGTTCCAGGCAGTGCTCTCAGGATCGGAGCAAGTCAGTGAGCTCGACTTGATAGTCCAGAGATTGTCACCAGAGAGATATACGCGGGCACTTGACAAGAGAAGCTTCTTTACGAATGCCTCGGGAAGTTTATAACCCAGCTGCAGTGTGCGCATCTTGATATAAGAACCGTTCTCCACGAAGTATGAAGACATACGTCCTTCGTCGGCACCATTCGAAGTGGTCAGAGCGGGGATGCTCGAGCCGCTGTTGGCAGGTGTCCAAGCGTCGATAAGGCGTGAACCCTTGTTAGAACCGGCGTCGGTAATGCTCCAGAAGTCGGTCTGGTATTTCTGGGTATTTATTACGTCTACTCCGGCTACACCCTGCCAGAACATGGTGAAGTCAAAGTCCTTGTAACCAAGATTTACGTTGATACCGTAAGAGAAATCGGGCACGGGATTATAGACCCAAGTACGGTCGTGCTCGTTGATCTTACCGTCGCCATTGAGGTCGGCATATTTAAGACCACCGACACGGGCACCAGCCTGGCCGTGTGCAAGAACGTCCTCGCGCGACTGATAGAGTCCTTCGGCAACATATCCGATGAGTGAGCCGTAGGCTTTCTCGTCCTGTGCCAGATTGTGGAAGTCATTGTGCTCGTAAGAGTTCTTAGAGTTCTCGGGGAGATATGTAACCTTTGAACGATAGAAGTCCAGATTGCCCGCTACGTGGTATGACAGTCCGTAGGCTGTAGTGTGACGATAGCCGAGATTGAACTCCATACCCCAGTTCTTAAGTGTCGGTCCGTTGATCCATGTCTGACCGCCCTCACCGATAGCTCCGAGGAATGCGGGCTGAACGAGCATGTCCTTGGTCTCCTTGAAGAAGAGGTCGTAAGAACCATAGAGAGAATTATTGAACAGAGCGAAATCGGTACCGAAGTTCCACTGCGACGACTGCTCCCACTTGAGGTCTTCGTTAGCCGACTGAACCTTGCGGTAGCCTGAAGGATATGTTCCAGAACCCTGAAGGTCAACGTCATAAGAAGAAGAGGTATCTCTGCCAGAGCCATAGTCAGCTACATAGAGTCCGTAGTGTGCTGTATTCGACTTCATTCCCTGATTACCGGTAACACCATAGCTTACACGAAGTTTCCAGTCGGTGAGCCATGCAGCATCGATGTGCTTGGAAACACGATAACCGAGAGAAACTGACGGGAAGGTACCGTACTGGTGATTCTTACCGAAACGGCTCGAACCGTCGTAGCGCAGAGTGAACGAAGCCAGGAGGAGGTCCTGCCAGTTGTAGTCGAGTTTACCGAAGTAAGACATCAGTTTGTATCCGTCGCCGCCACCAGTAACTGTCTGTAGACCGGTACCTGCATTAGGCCACATGTAGTCCACCGTCTCCAGCGGATAGTCAGTACGCTTTGCAGAGAAATCGAGACCGTTGTCCTGATGAGCCTCAAGACCGAGGAGGACGTTGAGGTTGTGATCCTGTACGATGTCGAAGTTATATTGCACGGTGTTCGACCAGGTCCACTTCGTGCTGTGGGTCTGAGCCAACTCGCTGGCGTTGGTATTGTTCTTAACAACGTCGGAGTTCCAAGTGTGGGTAAGACTGCGAATGTGACTATTGGTATAGTCGATACCGAAGTTTGAGCGGAAGAGCATACCCTTGAGAGGAGTGACATCTACGTAGGTATTTGCGAAGATGCGCCACTTCTTCAGGCGGTTGTCCTTATTATGATAAAGCTCGCGAAGCGGGTTCTGGCGGTCGCTCATACCACCAACAGGACCGGAGAATGTCTCGCCGTCAATCTCATAGACAGGAAGAGTTGGCGCAATCTTAAGAGCATTCTCAAGAGGAGCACAGTCAACGTTGTTAGAATAAGAGAATGTAGCATTCTCACCTACGCTGACAATCTTATTTATCTTATATGTACTGTTGAAGCGGGCAGAGAAGTTCTCGAAGTCGGTATACTTGAGAACGCCCGTAGCCTTCTTGTAGCCAACGGAGAATAGCGAAGAACCCTTGTCGTTAGCCTTTGAGAAAGAGAGGTCGTAGTTCTTGGCATATTCAACAGGATCCTTGCCGTCGTTGAGTGCTGCCTGAACCAGTGCTGTAGCATACTGCTGAGAGTTGAGGAGCTTCATCTTGTTTGCCATCCAAGCCACAGAAAGCGAAGCGTTGAAGTCGATGTTGATCTTATCACCCTTCTTACCCTTCTTGGTAGTAATGACAATGACACCATTGGCAGCACGGCTACCGTAGATACTAGCAGAAGCGGCATCCTTCAACACCTGCATCGACTCGATGTCAGAAGCGTTAAGACTATTAAGCGAACCGCTGAAAGGCATACCGTCGACGATATAGAGGGGAGTAGTGTTTGAACCACCCATTGAACCGATACCACGGATCTGGACATTAGCCTCTCCTGAAGGAGAACCGTTAGCCGTAATTGTCATTCCGGGCACCTTACCCTGAAGTGATGCCATAGGGTCGGTGTTGCTCGACTTGAAGTCCTTGGTCTCCACAACGCCAACAGAACCAGTCAGGTCGGCCTTACGCTGAACCTGATAACCGGTTACCACCACCTCTGAGAGTTCATTGGCATTCTCACGCAGGGTAACCTTCATGCCGTTTTGGGCTGCCATCTCTACATTCTCATAGCCAATGTATGAAATGACAAGCATAGTACCCGGCGCTACCTTGACAGTGAAATTACCCTCGAAGTCGGTAACAGTACCGTTCGAGGTTCCTTTCTCCATCACCGTTGCACCAATCACACCTTCACCGGTCTCATCGACCACGGTTCCGGTAATCTGATCTTGCGCGTAGGTTAACATGGTGCCCATAAAGAGCAACAACGCGCAAAGCAGAGGTCAGCAACAACTGGTAGCCGCGGTTCAGGCGGGCGGTACGGAGGAGTTCAACGGGACCATCGATACCGCAATAGGAGCCCACCCCATGCCCCTCCCTAAGGGAGGGGTGACTGGTTTGAGCCTCAATTGCACGGCGGGCACCCATAGCCATGCGGTCGTTCTGTCCGAAGACGAAGTCGACGTTGCTCAAATCACCCTTATACTCGTTGACAGCCTTGACGGCACTCTCCTCTGTCCAGTCACCCTGGAGGGTCGCGATGGTGGTGATGCCGGTATCCACCAGAGAGTCTATCTGCTGTATCTGCCGCTCATCACTGTCATAGGCAGCGGCGAAACAGAGGTCGATGTCCTCGTGGAAATCATCCTAATACTCCAGAATCATTGCTTGGCGCGAACGGAGGCTGATAGGCTCGTCGAGGCGCACCTTCTTGTCAGTTGTAATATCAAGGGCAACGGTCTTGGTGCCTATTGCCTCAGCATAGCGTGTAACGTCCATCTTGGCATTCTGTTTCTTACCGTTGATAATGGTAAGGACGTTCTTGCCACGATACTGGCGATGGATAACATAAATGCCGTCGTGGGGGATGAACTGGGTCATCTTGCCGCGGGTAATAACGTTGTTGCCCTTGCGCCACTTAAGTATGCGAGAGAGCCACTGAAACATACCCTGCTGAGCCTGTGTCCTACCCTCTGCTATGAAGGCGTTGTTGGTGTCTCCGGGGAAACCGCCGGGGAAGTCCTTGCGCACATGCCCGTCGGTCTTTTGCTTTGTGCCGTTCATCATTATCTCGGTGCCGTAGTAGAGCTGCGGGATGCGCTTCACGGTGAGCAGAAGGGCAAGTCCCTGCTTCAGCGCCAGTGAGTCCTGACCATTGCCGAGGAAGCGGTCGGTGTCGTGGTTGTCAAGGAACGCCATGACGCTGCTTGGATCGGGATAGAGATAGTCATAGCAGAACGAGTTGTACAGGCGGTTGTAGCCGCGCCACCAATCGTCGGTCTCTTCCTGCTTGGCGGAGTCGAGTTTCTCCTGGAACGAGAAGTCCATGACGGTCTTCAGATATGAGTTTATCTTAGACAGTTTAGAACCCTTCTGCCATGCCGCAGTGTAGGCGGGCTGGGTAACCCATGTCTCACCAACGGTATTGAAATTGGGATATTCCTCGTCGAGTTCCTTCATCCACTGTGCCATGGGACGGCGGAAAGCATACGGATAGGTGTCCATGCGAATGCCGTCGATGCCTGCCGTCTCTATCCACCAGATGCTGTTCTGGATAAGGTAGCGCATGAGGTGGGGATTGTTCTGGTTGAGGTCGGGCATGGTGCTGACGAACCATCCCTCGGGGGTCTCGCGCATATCAACCTCAGAAGCATAGGGGTCGAGAACGGGAGTAAGTTTGTAAGAGGTCTGCAGGAACGAGGTGCCGCGGGGGTCGCTGCTACCCTTGGACTCCTTGAGCCACTCGGGCAGGTTGAACCAGTCCTTAGCAGGCATGTCGGCAACCCAAGGGTGTTCGAAGCCGCAGTGATTGAAGATCATGTCCATAACGACCTTCAAGCCCTTCTTATGACATGCATCGATAAGTTGACGATACTGCTGGTTAGTACCGAAACGGGGATCTACGCGATAGTAGTCGGTGCAGGCATAACCATGATAGGTAGAGTATGTCTCCATCATGTCGGGAGAGTCGTTCTCGAGAATGGGGGTGAACCAAAGGGCGGTGACACCGAGGTCGGTGAAATAGTCGAGATGCTGACCCAGTCCCTCGAGGTCGCCACCATGACGGAGCGACGGAGCAGAACGGTCTTCCTTATACTGGCGCATACCCTTAATCTGCGACTTGTGGTTGGGGCCCTGCGCAAAACGGTCGGGCATCAACAGGTAGAGCACATCGTCGATACTGAAGCCCATGCGCTTGTCGCCTGCTATCTCACGGGCTTTCAGTTGATAACTGACTTTGGTCTTGTCGAACTTCAGTGTCATCGTTCCGGGCTGTGCATCCTTCAGGTTAAGATATACCAGAAGGTAGTTGGGAGAGTCGAGGCGTACCAGTGAGTCGATTACCACTCCGGGGTAGTCGGTGGTTACCTGCTGCACGTCACGGATGCCTTTTCCGTACACCATCAACTGCAACGACGGGTTCTTCATTCCCACATACCAGTCGGTGGGGTCGATGCGGTCAACTTTCAAACTTGCTGCATTCATTACGCTTGTCATGCTTAATAGTAAGCCGAGGATTAGTAGTTTTTTCATATTAGTCGTGTATTATTGTTGCTGATTGTGGAGAAACCTTGATTTTCTTGCCTTTTACGGTTCCAAGTCCTTTCTCGCTGATTACTCCGTCACGGCATACAACGGTGTATTTACCCTGCGGAATGTCTATCGCCTGCTTCTGTGCTGACGCATTGAGCACCACGATGATGTTGCGCCACGAATCGCTTCCAGCATAGTCCTTAAGACGGAAGGCGACGACACCGGCGGGAGCATCGATGAACTCCAAGTAACGGCGCACCATCTCGGCATTGCCAAGACGGAAGGCGGGGTGGTTCTTGCGCAGACTGATAAGGTTCTTATAGTACTCGAACACCTGCGGGTAGCGCTCCATGTTGCTCCACTCGAGATGATTGATTGAGTCGGGAGACTCATAGGAATTGTGAACACCCTTCTTGTCGCGCAACAACTCTTCGCCCGAGAGCATGAAGGGGACGCCCTGCGATGTGAACACCGCCGTCTGTGCCAGCAGGTCGAGACGGATAAGTTCTGCCTGGGTAATTCCCGGAACAGATGCCTTGAGGCGGTCTACCAGACACATGTCGTCATGACAGCTGACGTATGCCATCATCTGGGTGGGGTCTGTAGCCCACGCCTGCTTGGAATAGTTAACTTTAGACATGTCTATCTGGGGATGAGCGATGGCACCAACGATACCGAATTTCAGGCTTTCCTCCATATTCGGAGCACCGCCAAGGATGCCCGGTTTGGTATCGTTGTCGAACGGACCGCGCAGTGCGTCACGTATCTCGTCACTGAAAGCGGCGATACGGGGCATCTGAGAGATGTTAGCCTTCATACCTAACTGTTCGTTGGGCAGTCCGCAGGAGCCTGCACTCCATCCCTCTCCGTAGATGAATATCTGCGGGTCTATCTCGTCAAGAGCCTCACGGATGGCATTCATCGTTGCAATGTCATGGACTCCCATAAGGTCGAAACGGAAACCGTCAATGTGGTACTCGTTGGTCCAGTGCTTCACCGACTCAATCATAAAACGGCGCATCATGGGCTGCTCTGAAGCAGTCTCGTTACCGCAGCCTGAGCCGTTGGAGTATGATTTAGAATTTAGAATTGAAAATTGAGAATTATGATTTGTCTTGTCGCTGTTATCAATTATTCGGTAGTAGTAGTCGGGATAAGTGCGCTGGAAGTTCGAATGGTCGATGTCGTAGGTATGGTTGTACACTACGTCAAGGATGACACGGATTCCAGCCTTATGCAACGCCTGCACCATCTGCTTGAACTCGCGGATGCGGGTAGCAGGGTCGTAGGGGTCGGTAGAGTACGAACCCTCGGGAACATTATAGTTCACAGGGTCGTAGCCCCAGTTATATTTATTGTCCTCAAGACGTGTCTCGTCGACAGAACCGAAGTCGTACGAGGGCAGGATGTGCACCGCATTGACACCCAGCGCTTTCAGATGGTCTATCGCCCAAGGCTCGGTGAGGGCAAGGAACTTACCCGGGTGGCGGGCATCCTTGCGAGCAATGGAGAAGTCGCGGTGGTGCATCTCATAAACAATGATGTCGGCATACGACTGTGTCGGCAACCTATGGTCGCTCTCCCACCCTTCGGGGTCGGTGTCGCGAAGGTCGAGGACACAAGCCTTCTTACCGTTAACGCCTACCGCCTTGGCGAATACACCGGGCGACGTTTTGCCGTTAACGACAAACTCGTAAAACCGTCCTTTAAGGTCGCCCTTGACTTCGGCAACCCAAATATCGCCGCGGCGCTGCATATCGAAGGTTTCATCACCAACCACAACACCGCACTTGGCATCGGCGGGTGCAAAGAGCTTGAAGGTAGTCTGCTCAGGCGTGTAGGTCATCTCGTCGAAACGGAAATCCTGCGCCTGAAGACCTATCGACATCGTTAACATAGCGGATAACAGTATTTTTCTCATGGAATCAATTATGCATTATGAATTATGAATTATGCATTAAGCATTACTTCGCTATCAGCGAAACAGCGAAGCCGCCACCGGGGGCTTCGTTAATCTTAAGTACATCACCCGCCTTAACCACCTTCTTGGTAATGGTGTAAGCCTGCGGATTCTTGTCGTAGTGGGCATCCTTGGCATCAGCATAGATAGTACAGTCGTACTTCCTGCCCTTATCAAGGAAGTCGAGTTTTACGACAGCGCGGTGCCCGTTCTCGTCGCACTTGCCTCCAACGAACCAGTTGTCGGTGCCCTTAGCCTTGCGGGCTACGGTGATATAGTCGGCAGGCGAAGCCTCCAGATATCGGGAGTCATCCCAGTCGCATGCCACATCGCGGATGAACTGGAAGGCATCGTCGTACTTCTCATAGTTCTCGGGAAGGTCGGCAGCCATCTGCAGCGGCGAATACATAGTGAGGTATAACGCCAGCGAACCGGCGATGGTAATGCGTGCCCACGAAGGGTTGTCGCTCCACTCCTTCAACTTAGTTACGAAGATACCGGGGGTGTAGTCCATCGGACCGCCCTGAAGGCGGGTGAACGGCAGGATGCAGGTGTGATCGGGACGAGAACCTCCGAACGCCTCATACTCGGTGCCGCGAGCCGACTCTCCTCCGACGAGGTTAGGCCAGGTACGGCAGAGACCTGTAGGACGTGTTGCCTCATGCGAATTAACCATAATATGATGCTTTGCCGCCTCCTTTATTACATATAGGTAATGGTTGTTCGAAGACTGAGAATAGTGATGGTCGCCACGTGGAATGATTTCGCCCACATCACCGGTCTTCACGGCATCGTAGCCATACTTGTTCATCAGTTCGAACGCCTCTTTCAAATGACGCTCGTAGTTCTGTGTCGACGACGATGTCTCATGGTGCATCAGCAGTTTCACGCCCTTGGAATGAGCATAGTCGTTGAGCATCTTGATATCGAAGTCTGGATATGGTGTCACGAAGTCAAAAACATCGCGTTTCCACATATTAGCCCAGTCTTCCCAACCTACGTTCCAGCCTTCTACAAGCACCTCGTCGAGTCCGTTCTTTGCAGCGAAGTCGATGTAGCGCTTCACCTTGTCGTTATTGGCAGCATGCCGTCCGTGGGGTTTCACGCTGTTCCAGTCTATTTTGTCAAGGTAGATGCTTGGGAAATCGTCGGTATAGTGCCAGTTGCTCTTGCCTACAATCATCTCCCACCATACTCCGCAGTACTTCGTGGGATGAATCCACGACGTGTCTTCTATCTTACACGGTTCGTTGAGGTTGAGGATAAGGTTAGACGAAAGCATGTCGCGGGCATCGTCTGAAACCATCACCGTACGCCAAGGGGTCTCACAAGGAGTCTGCATACAACCCTTCAGCCCCGTAGCATCGGGGGTAAGGTGGCTCACGAAGGTGAACACCTCGGGCAGAGGATATCCCGACGGTGCCGGGTTGGGAGTATAGGTATTGCTATTGCCCTTGAGTTTAGTAGTCAGCGCCGTAGTTTTGGCATCCACCAGCTCAAGGTGCATGGTGGCATAATCAAGACATGCCGCCTCGTGGATGTTGATGAAAAGTCCGTCGTCGGTTCTCATCTGCAGCGCCGTCTGTACTCCGGTGTCCGAGAACACGGCAACAGAAGAGTTGGTCCAGTTGACAGCCTTCTGCATCCTGCCGCGAATCTCCGACAGGCGGCTCTCCTGTGTCTCCTGCTCCTGAGTATCGTAGTCACCCGGGAGCCACCATGCGGTGTGGTCGCCGGTCATTGCGAACTCGGTACGTTCATCTTTTATTAGGAAGTAGTTGAGGTCGTCCTGCTGCGGGAACTCGTAGCGCAGACCGATACCATCGTCATATACGCGGAAGCGGATGATGATAGTACGTGGGCTGCGGCTCTTTTCGGGGAAGTCGGACATGTTGTGCTGCTTAGCCGCTGCCTCTGCCGGCTGTGCACTCTGCTCGAGGGTCACAGCCAGTTCGTTGTAGTTATTGCGGATTGTAGCCGTCTCTCCCCACACCGGGCGCCATGTCTCGTCGAAAGACGTCGCCTCGGTCTTAGCAATGCGGAAGCCGTCCATCAGGTCGGTCTCCCAAAGCTTGCGGCTGGCGTGTTTGTCCTTTGCCAGTTCCAGTCCGAGGTGTGACGGCTTCACCACCGTCTTTCCCTTATACGTCATAGTATAGGTGGGACGGGTGTTGTCGAGTGAGAATGTCAGTGTCACGTTACCATTGGGCGACGTTACTGTCTGTGCGCCAATGCATAATGCATAATGCATAATGCATAATAAGGTGAAACCTGCTTTATATACTATTGCTCTCATCTGTGATTTACGATTTAATTATGAATTATGCATTAAGAATTATTTTCTTCCTGACTGAATTACTAATTCCTTTACATTCTCCGTGAAGCTCGTGTTAGCCATTAGGTCTTCGATGCTGACGTGCATGCGATAGCGCCAGTAGTGCTTGGGGTTAGCAGGAATGTTGATGCGCTCGGCATCGGCATCTGCAAGGCGCAGAGTCTCATCGATAGCCATCCAGTCCTGAATACTCAGTATGCAGAGCATCGAGGGAGATGTCAGCTGACGGCTGACGATGTCGCGTGCCAGCCATCCGGGCAGCGGATGGGGAGCAGCACCGTCGCGGTGGAGCATCGTAGAGTAGTAGTCCTGCGTACGACTCTCATCCTCGTCCCACCACTGGCGCAGTGTTGGCATGTCGTGACTGCTGATGGTACATACCGAACGATAGGGATTGCGCGAAAGGTGACCGAAGCGTACGGTCGGGTCTTTCGGCATCGACTGTATCTCGAGTGAGAGGATGCGCAACTGGTCCATTACCCACGCCACGCAGTCGGGTACCATACCGAGGTCCTCAGCACATACCAGCATACGGGTAGCCTCAACGAGTCGGGGCAGTTTCTTCATCGCCTCGGTGTACCAGTACTGGTTGTTGCGGCGGTAGAAGTAATCATTGTAGAGTTTGTTAAACACGAACTTATCACTGTCGTACAGGCTCTCGTAGATAAAGTCGAACTGTACCGAGATACGCGGATGGAACTTATTAGGGTCGCGGTGGTCGCGAACGAAGAGCACATCACTGATAAGAGCATACAGACCGTCGCGCAGCCAGATGTCCTTGTCGGTGTTCTTGCCCTCGAAGGCTTTCTCCACCTTGCGCTGTGTGTCGTATTCGGGTTTCATGGAGTAGAAGCCGTTCTTCTCCTCGTTGAGGTACTTCTTCTTAACCTCGGCGGTATGCTCACGGAAGATGCGGTCGAGGACCCAGTCGGTAATGAACGGACGGGTGAAGAGTTCCTCCTGGAAGTGCAGACCATAGCTCTCTATCTCCTCACGGCTCATGCCTAATGCGGGAGCAAACTGTCCCAACAGACCGTGGACGGCATCAGCGGGAATCTCCCAGATGCGGAAGAAGCCTAAGACATGGTCTATACGGTAAGCATCGAAGTACTTCGACATATTCTGAAAACGGCGAATCCACCAGCGGCAGTCGTCCTTTATCATCTCATCCCAGTTGTATGTCGGGAATCCCCAGTTCTGACCGTTCACCGAGAAGTCGTCTGGCGGCGCTCCTGCCTGACCGTTGAGGTTGAAGTAGCGCGGTTCCTGCCATACATCGCATCCCTGACGGTTAACACCGATGGGGATGTCACCCTTGAGGATGATTCCCTTCTGGCGGGCATGCTCGTGAGCCTCGCTCATCTGGCGGCTCAGTACATACTGCACGAAATAGAAGAACGGAACGGAGTCTTCTTTCAGACCGTCGCGCTTGCAGCAGTACTTAGCATAGGGCTCGAGCCACTCCTTCGACTCTTCGAAGAAACGCTTGTATGCCACGGTCTTCATCATACGTGCACCTTCCTGCTTGAAGATAAGGCGCAGGTATTCCATCTTGGCATTGTTCACCCGCTCGTAGTCTATCTGCGGCAGGGCGTTGAGTTCCTGGCGCAAAGCCTCAAATTCCTTACGCTTCTTTTCATCCTTAAGCTCCGGCAACGCCTTCAGGTCGGCATACTGCGGATGCAGTGCGAAGATACTGATACAGGAATAAGGATAAGAGTCGGTCCATGTGTGGGTGATGGTGGTATCGTTGATAGGCAGTATCTGCAGCACACGCTGTCCTGTAGCGCCCACCCAGTCAATCATCTTAACCAGGTCGCCGAAGTCACCGACTCCGAAGCTGTCCTTACTGCGCAGCGAGAACACGGGAACCAGTGTGCCGGCGCAGCGCTGACGCGGGAAGTCGAAGTTGGCGATAGGCAGTTCGTAAACAATCACCTCGCCATCGTTGATGGCAGCCATCACAATCTCACGGTTATAACCAGTCTCCCACTGTATGTCGATATTGTTGTCCTCGTTGACGCAGATGAACTTGAACTCCAGTTTCTCGTCTGTTATTTGCGACGCATCGATGTTCACCATCCACTCGTTATAGTTGTGCTCTGTCATGGGCAGTGCCTTGCGGATGTCCCAGTTGCCGAGTGCACGTCCTGCTCCCACCAGTGCCAGACGCTCGTTGGTACGAAGCTGCGGCGCGCGAACCTTAAGGCGAACGGTCTTAGCAAACGGTTTCAGCGGACTCTTCACCGGAGTATGGCGCGCTATGCACTCTGTAAAAGCACTGCTGTAGAGGTAACTGTCCTCGGGAGTCTCTATCCAGCGGTCGTAGACAACATACCGTGTTCCCTTCTCGCTGACCATCTCCAGACGGTGTATCGTCACCTGCCACTCCATGCGCTCGGTGTCACTGGTCTTCACGCTGTAGTAATAGTCGAGCACCTGTCCCACGGCATACCTTCCGTTGAGTTCGTACGTCCACGTCTCACCGTTGACGGTAGTCATGTGGTACGAGGAAACCTTGCGCTTACCTTCTTTTGTTGACACAATGTTCAGCATCATCTGCTCACCGAACTGTGTCTTGTAGTCTATATTAAACTTTATCTTCATTACGATTTGGATTTAGGTTTGATGTAGTCGTTATATAGTTTGATGCAGAACACGATGAGACTGCACGTGGTAGTAATAAGATTAGTGATAAAGAGAGCCCAGAGGACATCAGGCTTATGGAGAATGCCCTGTAACATAAAGCACATACCGCCCACTGCCATCATCAGGAATGTCGGCAGCGCTATGCCGTCGGTATTCCGTGTACGAATGGTCTCTATCGCCTGCGGCAGGTAGCCCATCACCATAGTGATGCTGGCAAGCCATCCGCAAATCTGATATATCATGTCTTGTTCCATAGTATAGTATTAGAGTTATTTCTTCACCTTGATTGCGAACACACAGAGTGCACCGATAATAAGGCTGACACCGGCAACAATCATCATGTTGTACTGATGACTTCCCACCATCGAGAGGATAGTTCCTCCCAGTGCGGCAGCGATAATCTGCGGCACGCAGATGGTACCATTGAACAGTCCCAGGTATGCTCCCATGTGTCCGTAGCCTTGCAGCGCATTGGTAACGAGGGCGAAAGGCATGCTGAGCATTGCCGCCCAGGCACAACCGATGAGGATGAACGGAACGAACAGCAGGTACTGGTCGTGGATGAACGGAACCATAGCAAAGCCGATACCTCCGAGCACCAGACTCAGCGAGTAAGCCATCTTGGCATTCTTGAACTGGGTAAGCACGGCAGCCCATACCACCGAGCCGATAGCCTGAACGGCGAACAGTATTCCCACCCAGTCGCCGGCATCCTGGTAAGCCTTTGACGTGACATCGGTAGTGTTCCATACCGTGTCACCGATGGTTCCTGCCGTATATGTCCACATATACATAAAAGCCAGCCAGCAGAAGAACTGCACCAGTCCAACCTTCCAGAAGGTGGAGGGAGCTTTCTTCAGCAGCGTCAGCCAGTCGGCTTTCTCCTCCTTGGTCTCCTCTCCTCCCTCGGGGAGGGGTTGGGGGTGGGCTCCATTATACTTCGCATACTCCTCGGGGTTCCACTCCTTCACCTTCACTGTGGTGTATATAACGCACAGTATGAGGATGGCAGCACCGATATAGAACGACCAGATTACCGAGTCAGGGATAACTCCTTTGGCAGCGACGTTGCTGATGCCGAGAATGGCGAAGACATAGGGGAAGACATATCCAACCACCGAACCGGCATTACACAGGAACGACTGTATCGAATATGCCTTAGTCTTCTGCTCCTCGTTCACCATGTCGCCCACAAGCATCTTGAACGGCTGCATCGCCATATTGATACTTGTGTCGAGGAACATCAGCGCCACCAGTCCGAACATCAGCGCCGCACTTACCGTCAGTCCCAGCGAACCGCTGTTAGGCAGCAGGCACATCACCAGTACGGCACAAGCAGCACCTACGAACAGGTAGGGAATACGACGACCGAAGCGTGTCCACGTCTTGTCGCTCAGGGTACCCACGATAGGCTGCACTAAGATACCCATCAGCGGGGGCAACAGCCAGAAGTAGCTCAGGCTGTGAGGGTCGGCACCCAATGTAGCAAAGATTCGTGAGATGTTAGCACTCTGCAGCGCATACGCTATCTGCACTCCAAAGAATCCAAAGCTCAGATTCCATAATTTCCAAAAGCTTAAATTCGGTTTTTCCATCATATTTTTAATTCATAATTCATAATGCATAATTAATCAGCCGTCTCATCTGTTGTTTTGACTATCTTGGTCAAAATTTTTATTATCTCTACACAATCATCTAACAAACTTTTAGCTTCATACTCATTAATATATTCTGTATCTCTTAACAATTCTATCCAATATTCAGATTCACTTGCTTCTTTTAAAGATATATTCATTCTTGCCTTAAAATCCGGCTTTGACTGTCCTCTTATTGCTTCTTTTATATTTGCCCCAATACTTGTACCACTTCGCAATAACTGCTTGGAGATATCATATTCTCTCTTTTCGTCAACTAAATATCGTCGAAGTTTGACACATCTGATGCCAAAATTATAACTCTTTATTACTATCAAATTATCTTCTTTATTTTTCATCTATCTATTCCAACATCCATTTTATTATGAATTATGCATTATGAATTATGCATTATTTAGTCGTTCCACGGATAATCAGTCGCGTCCTTACAACCTTCTTTTCCACTTTCTCCATAGGCACGTTACCCTCCACGTGGTCCAGAAGAATATTCACTGCCTCCTCGCCCACTTTGTGTCCGCGCTGCTCCACCGTTGTCAGCATCGGGTCGCAGGCAATGGCGCGCTCACCGTTGGTGAATCCGCAGATGGAGATGTCCTCGGGGACGTGCAGTCCCATGCGCTTGGCGGTATATAGGATGCCGATGGCAGTATCATCGTTCACGGCAAAGAAAGCATCCGGACGATCCTCGCGCTGCAATATCTCCGGTGTTATCTCCTCAGCATGCATTCTGTCGTCACACAGCCTCTGTAGCGACTCGTCGGGTTTCAGTCCGTGTTTCAACAGCGCATCCTTGTAGCCGTTGTACCTGTTCTTCGAAATCTCTAACTGCATAGGCGACCCGTAGAAAGCGATGCGGCGACATCCCGTCTCTATCAGGTAACTTACGGCATTGAATGCCCCCATATAGTCGTCCAGCACCACCCGACTGGAGTCTATACCCGTACAGATACGGTCAAAGAAAACCAGCGGCACCCCACTGTCCAGCAGCGTCTGGAAGTGGTCGTAGTTCTTAGTGTCCTTAGCCTGACTGACGATTATTCCACACACTCTATTTACGCGGAACGAGTTGCATATCTGTACCTCGCGCTCATAGCTCTCGTTGCTCTGCGCCACCATTATGCTATACCCCCTTTCGTGCGCCATTTCCTCTATTCCCGCCAGTATCGTGGAGAAATAGTAATGGGTTATCTGCGGCATTATCACACCTATATTCTTAGGCTGCGACACCTTACTGAGCCTCAGATTGCCCGCAATCGAGTTCGGGGTGAACCCATGTTCTCGCGCGTACCTTTTTATTTCTTCCTTTCTCTCCGCACTAATTCTCGGGCTGTCCTGAAGTGCACGCGACACCGTAGCGACGGAAACGCCGAATTCCCGTGCAATATCCTTCATGGTTATCACAGTCTGTTGCTTCATAATGTTAGTAGCGGTTAAATATTCTTTTGCAAAAATACGGAAAACATTCTTACCTTGTTCTATTATGCGAAAGTAATATTTTATTTTCGTTGCGCAAACGTTTGCGCAGTTAAATTTCTTGATTTATGTCATTTTTTAGCAATTATTTAAATATATAAAAGTACATTTGCACTGAATTACGTGGAAAGCGCAGACCCTTGAAGAACATACATTAAATATAATTACTAACTATAACAATTATTATTAACTTCAAAAATGTAGTATGATGAAGCAGGTAAAATTCAGAATGCCTCTGAGGATGCTCGCACTTGTTTGTGGGCTAATCCTTTCTGTAGGAGCCTTTGCACAGCAGATTACTGTCAATGGCAACGTCAAGGATGCTACCGGCGAACCTATTATCGGTGCTACCGTACGTCTTGCAGGACAGGCTGGCGGTACGGTTACCGACTTCGACGGAAACTTTATCCTGAAAGCACAAAAAGGCGCAGAAATTACTGTTTCCTATGTAGGATACAAGGAAGCTAAAGTTGCAGCCGCTGAAAACGTAACTGTTACACTTGAAGATGACTCTCAGATGCTTGAGAACGTCGTTGTCATCGGTTACGGTCGCGCTCGTAAGACAGACCTTACCGGATCAGTTACTGCCATTAAGCCGGATGACAAGAACCACGGTCTCAATGTCAATGCACAGGACATGATTAGCGGTAAAATTGCCGGTGTGAGCGTCATCTCTGGTGACGGTACTCCTGGTGGTGGTGCACAAATCCGTATCCGTGGTGGTTCCTCACTGAAAGCATCCAACGACCCGTTGATTGTCATCGACGGTCTGGCAATGGACAACTACGGTGTAGAGGGTCTTGCCAACCCCCTTTCTATGGTTAACCCTAACGATATCGAGTCGTTCACTGTCTTGAAGGACGCTTCTGCAACTGCCATCTATGGTAGCCGTGCATCTAATGGTGTCATTATCATTACCACCAAGAAGGGTCGTTCAAATCAGAAGCCTACATTCAATTATAGCGGTAACGTTTCTATTTCAGCAAAGAAAAAGACTGTTGACGTGATGGACGGACCGACTTATAGAGAGTTTATCAAGAACCTGTATGGTGAGGACAGTGCTGCTTATAATGCGCTTGGCTATTTCGATGCTGACGGCAATAAGCAGTATGCAAATACTGACTGGCAGGACGAGATTTTCCGTACAGCTGTTTCTACAGACCACAATATCACGATGTCGGGCGGTCTGAAGAACATGCCTTATCGCGTTTCTTTAGGCTATACCAACAATCAGGGTATCTTGAAGACTTCTAACTTCAAGCGTTACACTGGTAGTTTCAGTCTTTCTCCACAACTGCTCAACGACCACCTGAACCTCAACATCAACGGTAAGGGTATGATTGCCAAGAACCGCTATGCTGACGGTGGCGCCATAGGTTCTGCTGTATGGATGGATCCCACTAAGCCCGTAACTGCCGACAACGACATCTACAATAAGTATTTTGGCGGCTATGCACAGTGGTACTCAAAAGCCAAGTTTGAGGGTGCCGGTGACTGGGAGTACACCAACAACGGCAATGCGACAGCCAACCCCGTTGCTCTGTTGGAGCAGAAGGATGAACATGCCACATCAAAGTCTTTGATTGGTAACATTGAGGCTGACTATTCTGTTCATGGTCTCGAAGACCTCCACCTGCACATGAATGCAGCTATGTATATTTCTACTGGTAAGAAGGATACAAGTATCAGTCCATATTCTTTTAGCAACAACTACTCTGGCTACACAGGCTGGAACAAGATGGACACATACAACCTGCAGCTCTCACTGTATGCTCAGTATATGAAAGACCTTGCCAAGATTCATCATTTCGACATAATGGGAGGTTACGAGTGGCAGCACTTCCACAAGAAGACCGACTGGGATGGATATGGCATAGTACCGGAAACCAACACCGTTAATCCTGGCGCATTGTACGAAGCAGCTAAGGAAACGAACCCTGTTACAGAATATAAGACAGAAAACTATCTTGTAT